>CALGMY010000097.1 GCA_937958785.1 uncultured Gammaproteobacteria bacterium
CGTTCGCAATGCGGAGGCCGGGAGTTCGATCCTCCCCGGCTCCACCAAATACCCCCAGACGTCTCGACATAATCCGCCGGGTTAGCGCTGGCGTCCTGCGGGGGTTAGGCTGCGGCCATGAATAACCGCACCGCCCTGTGGCTGACGGGGTTCCTGCTCGCTGCGCTGTCCGCGACGGCCTTGGCGGCGGACCAGACCCTGGTGGCGCCGGGCACCACCTGGCGCTACGACGACAGCGGCCAGGACCTGGGCGCCGCCTGGCGCATCGCCGCCTTCGACGACACCGGCTGGGCGACGGGCGCCGCCGAACTCGGCTACGGCGACGGCGACGAGGCGACAGTCCTGTCCTTTGGTGGCAACGCGACCGCGCGCCATCCCACCTATTACTTCCGCCGGGCCTTCACGGTCGTCGATCCCGCGATCCTCGCGACCTTGACGCTGCGCGTGGTGCGGGACGACGGCTGCATCGTCTACGTCAACGGCGTCGAGGTCGCCCGCTCGAACCTGGCGGCGGGCGCCGTTGGCTTCGCCACCCTCGCGACGACCGCGGTCAGCGGTGCCGACGAGTCCGCGTGGCAGGAATTCACCGTGGATCCGGCGGTGCTCGTGCCGGGCGCCAACGTCGTCGCCGTCGAGGTGCACCAGCAGTCGCCGTCGAGTTCCGACGTCAGCTTCGACCTGGAGCTGCTGGCGACCGAGGTGGCCCAGCCCGGCCCGACCGTCGCGCTCGTGTCGCCACCGGACACGGACCTCGTGAACACCACCAGCGTGACCTTCACCGGCACGGCCTCGGCGCCGGCCGGCCTGGCCAGCGCCGAGCTGCTGGTCGGCGGCCCGCCGGTCACGCTCACGTTCAGCGGGCCGGCGGCCCTGCGCGATGCCGAACTGGTCGCCGGTACGCCCACGACACCGTCCGGTACCGGTGCCTTGATCACCGTCGATGGCCAGAGTCCCCATGCGCATGGCCTGCTGGCGGTCCCGGGCCTGGTTGGCACCGGCACCGGCCAGATGCCGGCGGGCGTTCCGGTCGCGTCGGCCACCCTGCGCCTGACCTGCACCAATCCCGGCAATCCCATGGCCATCTACCGGCTTGCCGAGGACTGGGACGAGGACCAGGCGACCTGGAACGAGCGGCGGCCCGGGGTGCCCTGGAGCGTGCCCGGCGCCGACGGGCCCGGCTCCCGGGCGGGCGACCCGGTCGCCGGCGACTGCACCACCACGGGCCAGCGCTTCATCGACGTCACGCCGCTCGTGCAGGCGTGGAGTGACGGAGCACCCAACCACGGCCTGGTCCTGGTGGAGGGTGGTACCGACGGCGTCGATTTTGGCAGCAGCGAGTCGGGCGATTCCCCGGTACTCACGGTCGTGTATCACACGGGCAGGCAGGCCGTCGCCGCGGTGTCGCTCACCGGGACCAGTGCCCCCGTGGACTTCGCGGCCGACCTGCCGCCGGGAACGCACTTCTGGAACATCCGGGTCACGGATACCGCCGGTGGAACGGCCACGGCGCCGGCGGACTTCGAGCTCGCCGTCGATCCCACGTTCCCCGATGCGCCCCTGCCGCTCACCCCGCCGTCCGGAGCGGCCGGCACGAACCCGGACGCCCCCCTCGTCGCCCTCGCCAGCGACCCGTCCGGTGGCCTGCTGGCCGTGGAAATGGCCCTGCGCAAGGCGCCACCCGCCGAGTTCACGATCGTCGTGCTGCCGGATACCCAGTTCTACTCCCAGTCCTACCCGCACATCTTCACCGCCCAGACGGAGTGGATCGTGGCGAACAAGGACGCCCGCAACATCGTCTTCGTCACCCACGAAGGCGACATCGTGCAGACCTGGAACTCCGTGCCCCAGTGGGAGGCCGCCGATGCCAGCATGAGCCTGCTCGACGGCGTCCTGCCCTACGGCATGGGCCCCGGTAACCACGACCAGCCCACGACGCTGTTCAATCAGTACTTCCCCTGGACCCGATATGCGTCCGAGCCCTGGTACGGCGGGCATTACCAGGACACGAACGACAACAACTTCCAGCTGTTTTCGGCGGGAGGGCTCGACTTCGTCGTGATCCACCTGGACTTCTGCCCACCGGCGGCGGTGGTCTCCTGGGCGGACGGGGTGCTCAAGGCCCACGCCGACCGGATCGGCATCGTCACCACGCACGGGTACCTCAATGAGTCGGCCCAGCGGACGGTTTCCGGCTGCGCCAGCACCCAGTACCTCTGGGACGGGCTCGCCGTGCCCAATCCCAACCTGCACTTCATGCTGAGCGGCCACGTGCATGACGAGGCGCGGCGCACCGACTTCCTGCACGGCCATCCCGTGCACCAGATGCTCGCCGACTACCAGTCGCGGCCGGAGGGCGGCGAGGGCTGGCTGCGCATCCTCCGCTTCGTCCCCGCCGAGGACCGGGTGTACGTGCGGACCTGGTCACCGTGGCTCAATCGCTACGAGACGGATGAAGACAGTGAATTCAGCCTGGACTTCACCATGGGCGCACCGCTGGCCAGCGCCGGATCGGTGTCCGTGGCCAGTGGCACGGTCGCCCTGGTGCCGTCGCCCGGACTGGATCCGGACACGGAGTACGAGTGGCAGGTGACCGTGACCAATGCCGCCGGCAAGAGCCGCTCGAGCCCGCTGCTGCGGTTCACCACGGGACCGGACGTGCCGGCGGCCGACGTCGATGCCGACGGCGTCCCGGACACCAGTGACAATTGCCTCGGCCTCGTGAACGCCGGCCAGTGCGACAGTGACGGAGACGGCTTCGGCAACCGGTGCGACGCCGACCTGAGCAACAACGGCGTCACCAATGCCCAGGACGCCACGCTGTTCCGCCAGCAACTCGGGCAGTCCGACCCGGGTCCGGGCTTCAACGCGGCTGATCTCAACTGCAGCGGTACTGTCAACGCCCAGGATACGACGTTGTTCCGGCAGCGGCTGGGCTCGCCGCCCGGGCCATCCGCCCTCAGGCCCTAGTCGCCCGCGCTGGGGGAGCAGGCCGCCATACGGGTAAACTAGTCCGATGTGGCCAACCCCGAATCCCGCCGGCTCAGCGTCCGCGCTGCTGGCATTCGCCCTGCTGGCCCTCCTCGGCGGAACAGCCGACCTGGCGGCGCAGGAGCAGCCTCCGGCCGACGATACCCCTGCCGCCAGCGCACCCGCTCCACCCGCTGGCGCCGCCGGGCTCGTCGAACGGCTGGACGGGGTGAGCGGGCGCCTTGCCGAAATCAACGATTACCTGCGCCGGCCGGCGCCCGACCTCGCCGGCATCGCCGTCGCCCTGCCGGGCAAGGCCCGGGAAGCCGAGTCCGTGCTCGGCCGGGTCGATGCGGTGGACGAGACCACGGCCGACCTGCTCGAACTCAACGCGACGCTGCAGAAGCTGAAGAGCCTCGACCGCATCTTCAGCAAGTGGCGCGCCCGGCTGAAGGAGGAGGTCGGGCTGCTCGATCCCTGGCGGGAACAGATCCGCTCCGATGCCGAATACCTGCGCGGCATCGGCAGGGCTGACGGCGCGGAGCCCCCCGCGGACGCGGACCTCCTCACCGGCGCGGTGCGCGAGCGCCTCGACGACCTCGCGGGCGACCTCGAGGCGACCCGCCAGCCGCTCCTGAAGCGCCTCGACGTCGTCGTCGCCGCCGACGTCCGCGTCGGGGAACTCCAGACCCTCCTCCGGGACCTGAAGGCCCAGCTGGACGCCGCGCGTCTGACGCAGCAGGAGCGGCCACTGGCCCTGACGGCACCGCCCCTGTGGCAGCCGCCGGGCCAGCTGCGCCCGCCGCTGGAGATGGCCCGGCAGAACGTCGCGGTCCTGGTCACGGGCGTGCGGGACTACCTCGCCGACCGGCCGGGGGAGGCGAGCGGCGTTGCGCTCCTGCTCGTGGTGATCGCGGTCGGCGTGTTCCAGCTGCGGCGGTCGATCCGCGCTGCCGGGGGTACCGACCTCGACGAACTCCTCGAACATCGGCCGCTGGAAGTCTCGCTGCTCGTCTGGATCGTGCTGGCGCCGGTCCTCTTCCTGCCCGACATGCCCCTCGGCATCGCGCTCGCCCGGGGCCTCGTCGTGGTGCTGCTGCTGTGGCGCCTGGCGCCGGCCCTCGTCACCGCCGGCGAAGCGCGCCCGGTGCGGGGACTTCTGCTCCTCTCGGTGGCCTTCCTCGCCCAGATCATCTTCTTCGGCGACGACTGGTATGGCCGCCTCGTGACGGTGGTCCTGGGGCTGGTGGCGCTCTGGCTCTTCCGGGATCTCGCCCGGAGGTCCCGCGACGACAGTGGCGGCCGGGCGCTCTTCCGGCGCGCCATCCACGGCGCCGCCGTGGCCGCGCCGGTCGTCATCGCCATCGGCGTCATCGCCGAGGTGGTCGGTGCGCGTTCCCTCGGCCAGCAGGCGATCGGCGGCATCGTCTTCCTCACCCTCGCGCTCTGCACGCTGCTCGCCGCCGACATCGTGCTGTGCTCGGTGATCGAGGCCTGGGTGCGGGGGCCGGGTGGGCGGTGGCTGCGCAGCGTCCGGAACTGGCCCGACGTGGTGCAGCTCTGGGGGCGACGGATCGTACGCCTGGTGCTGCTCGTGGCCCTCGTGGGCGGCCTTCCCAGCATCCTGCCCGCGCTCGAACCGGTCTGGCGGGCAGTGGGCACCGCCATGGCCACGCCGCTGTCCGCGGGCAACGTGGAACTCTCCCTGGGCGACGTGCTGTGGTTCTTCGCCGGCATCGCCCTGGCACTGGCAGTGGCGCGCTTCGTGCGCTTCGTGCTGGACGAGGACGTGCTGCCGCGCCTGCCACTTGCGCTGGGTGCCGCCTCGGCGGCCTCCCGGCTCATCTACTACGCGCTGGTGCTGGCCGGCATCATGTTCGCGCTCGCCGCCTCGGGGGTCGAGCTGTCGAAGCTGACGATCGTCATCAGTGCCTTGAGCGTGGGCATCGGCTTCGGCCTGCAGAACGTGGTGAACAACTTCGTCTCGGGCCTGATCCTCGCGTTCGAGCGCCCGGTGCGGGAGGGCGACCAGGTGACCCTGGGCCAGACCACCGGTCGGGTCGAGGTGATCGGCCTCCGGGCCACCCGCATCAGGACGGCCGATGGCGCCCAGGTGGTCGTGCCCAACGCGAACCTGATTGCCGGCGAACTCACGAACTGGACGCTGAGCGACCGGGCGCGCCGCATCGACATCGTGCTGGGCGTGGACTACGCCAGCGACCCGGTGCAGGTGCAGGAGACGCTGCTCGGTGCCGTCAGGGACCTGGCGGGCGTGGCCAGCCGCCCGGCGCCCATGGCGGTCTTCCGCGGCTTCGGCGCGAGTTCCCTCGACTTCAGCCTGCTGCTCTGGACCGACGACCTGGACGAGCGGATCTCCATCGAGAGCGAGGCCCGCACCCGGGTGCTTACCGCCCTGCGTGCGGCGGGCATCGACATCCCCTTCCCCCGGATGGATGTCCGGATGCTGGAAGGCCCGCCGCCCGCCGGGCCGGGCTGACCGCCCGTCGCAGTCCCGGGGGCCGGCGCGCCCGGGTGCTTCCGAACTGGGAGCTGGATCACGCTGCGGGCGGAGGCGCCCCGCTAGGTTTGGCCGCATACCCATCCCCCGCCCGGAGCAGGTCGTGAGCTGGCTGCGCATCTTCCGCCGAGAACCCGATGAGCCCGCCCGGGCCGAGCCCGTGGCCCAGCGCCAGGCCGGGACGCCCCGGGCGCCGCGGCTCAAGGGCGAGCCCGCAGCCGGCTACGGCGCCAACCCCTACGACACCTATACCTGGGAACTCCACACGGACCCGGAGGGGGAGCGTGAGCTGAAGCGCGCCCACCTCATCGACAAGCGCGAAGCCAAGGGCGACGGCGAATCCTTCAATCCCTACGACACCGGCAAGTTCAGCGGCGGCTGGTAGGAGCGCGCTCCTACAGGCGCAGCGCCCCGTCGATCTCGAAGCAGCGGCCCGACACGTAGTCGTTCTGCAGGATGAACTCCACCGTCTGCGCGATCTCGTCGGGTTCGCCCATGCGCTTCAAGGGGATGCCCGAGGTCAGCTTCTCCCGGGCCTCGGGCTTCATGCCCGCGACCATCTCGGTGTTGATGAAGCCCGGCGCGATCGACGCGGCGCGGATCCCGTAGCGGGCGAGCTCCTTCGCCCACGTGACCGCCATGGCCGCCACGCCCGCCTTGGCGGCGGAGTAGTTCGTCTGGCCCGCGTTGCCGGCCCTGCTGATGCTGGCGATGTTGATGATCACCCCCGGCACCTTGCCGACCACCATCCGCTCGGCTGCTTCCCGGCCGCACAGGAACACGCCGGTGAGATTCACGTCCATGACGGCCTGCCACTGGTCGAGGGTCATCTTGGCCTCGACCTTGCCGTCCTTGTACTTGATGAGCAGTGCATCGCGGGTGATGCCCGCGTTGTTCACGAGGGCGTGAACCGCGGCGCATTTCGCCACCACCTGGTCGAAGAGGGCGATGACGTCGGCTTCCTTCGCCACGTTCGCGCCGAAGGCGTGGACCGTCGCACCGAGCTGCCGGCACTCCGCGGCAATGGCCTCGAGGTCCGCGGCCTTGAGGTCGACGAGGGCGAGGACCGGCTTGTGGGGAGCGAGCCGGCGGGCCATGGCAGCGCCGAGGCCCCGGGCCGCGCCCGTGATCACGATGGTCTTGCCTGCGAGGTTCATGACGGTTCCGTGACGGTGGCAGAGGGCGCACATCCTGCCCCGGAATCTTGTGCGTCGCAAGATGCCGGGCCGGCCGGGTCCCGGGGAAGTGAACAATCGGTAATCGAATTCTGTGCAGCGTTCTATACGCCGCCCCGGTCATAGCTGTCAGACTTCGGTTCGCGACGGCCTGGTGCACGGCCAGCGAAAACAACAGGATGCACCCACCGGACGCCAAGGGGGCCGACCGAAGCCGATGACAGCGCCAGCAGCCACGACCACCCGCAACCACCTGCCCCTGATCCTCGCCATCGTCGCCGCCGTCGGCGTCGCCATTGCGCTGCTGTTCTCATTCGGCATCGAGTGGATGCTCCTCAAGTGGGAGACCCCCGAGTACAACCACGGCTACATGATCCCGCCCGTGGCGCTCTACCTCGTCTGGCTGCGCGCCCGGGCCCTGGCCGAGCCGGCCGAGGCAGCCGGACTGGCCCGCCGGGGTGCCTGGGTGGGCTTCGCCGTCGTCGTGCTCGCGCTGCTCATCAACATCCTCGGCGAAATGAGCGCCGTGGTCACCATCTCCGAGTACGCGATGATCATGGTGCTGTGGGGCCTCGCCCTCGCCGCCACCGGGTTCCGCGGCCTGCGCCTGCTCTGGGTGCCGCTGCTCTACCTCGCCTTCATGATCCCGCTGCCGAACTTCATCGAGACCCGCCTGACGACGGGCCTCATGCTGCTGTCGTCCGAGATCGGCGTCGCCGTGATCCGCGCGGCGGGGCTCTCGGTCTACCTCGAGGGCAACGTCATCGACCTCGGGTCCTACCAGCTGCAGGTCGCCGAGGCCTGCAGCGGCATGCGCTACCTGTTCCCGCTGATGAGCTTCGGCTTCCTGTGTGCCGTGCTGTTCCGGGGCCGCTGGTGGCAGAAGGCCATCCTGTTCTTCGCCACCGTGCCGCTGACGATCCTGATGAACAGCTTCCGCATCGGGGTCATCGGCATCCTCGTCAACTTCTACGGCATCGAGCAGGCCGAGGGCTTCCTGCACGACTTCGAGGGCTGGGTCATCTTCATGGCCTGCGTCGGCGTGCTGTTCATCCTCGTCTGGATCTTCGCCCGGATGGAGAAGCGGCGGTTCCTCGAGATCTTCGGGCTCGACATCCCCGATCCGGCCGACCTGAAGCTGCTCTTCCAGGACGCCAGGCCCACCCGGCCCCTCCTGGCCGCCACCGTATTGCTGGTGGTGGCGACCGTCGCCTCCCTGACCGTGACTCGCACCGCCCCGGTGCTGCCGGAGCGGGCGACGCTCGCCACGCTGCCGCTCAGCTTCGGCACCTGGTCCGGCCGGGAGGAACCGCTGGAGGATGTCTACCTCGACGTGCTGCAGGTCTCCGACTACCTGATGGCCCAGTTCGTGCGGCCCGACGACCCGGCCCCGGTCGGGC
>CALGMY010000098.1 GCA_937958785.1 uncultured Gammaproteobacteria bacterium
GGACTGGACCCCTGAAGAGAAGTAACCCGAAGCGTTGGCGGACCACCGCCACGAAGCCGGCGTGAGACCGGTGCCTGGAGTTCCTGACCACCATGTCGGATGACGACAACGACCGCCCCCTGATCCGCAACGAGGACACGCTGCGCCGCCGCGCCTGGATCGACCGGGCCCTGGCCGGAGTGCGCAGCCGCCTCAGGCCGGATGAGCTCGGCGAAGGCCCGGCGGAGCCCCCGCCGGCCCCGGAGCCGGATTCCGTCACGTCCCCGGCCCGCCCCGGGCCGCGCCTCTACCTGGTCCGGAAGTCGCGCTGACCCGGCGGCCCTTGATTTCCGGCGCGGCGCCCCCATAACGGCGCCTCCCCGGCAGCAAGGTTCCCGCCCCATGACCACCGCCACCCGCGAAACCCACGGTTTCCAGGCCGAGGTGCAGAAGCTGCTGCACCTCATGATCCACTCCCTGTACAGCAACCGGGAGATCTTCCTCCGGGAACTCATCTCCAACGCCTCGGATGCAGCCGACCGGCTGCGCTTCGCCGCCCTGGCCGACCCCGCCCTGCTCGAGCCGGACCCGGAGCTGAAGGTGCGGGTCGAGTACGACCCGGCCGCGAAGACGGTCGCGGTCGTCGACAACGGCATCGGCATGAGCCGCGACGAGGTCATCCGCCAGCTCGGCACCATCGCCCGGTCGGGTACCGGCGAGTTCATCAGCCAGCTGAGCGGCGAGCAGAAGAAGGACGCCAACCTCATCGGCCAGTTCGGCGTCGGTTTCTATTCGGCCTTCATCGTGGCTGACCGGGTCGTGGTCGAGACCCGTCGCGCCGGCGCGGCGCCGGGGGAGGGCGTCCGCTGGGAGTCCGATGGCCAGGGTGAGTTCAGCATCGAGCCCGTCGAATTGGCCGCGCGCGGCACCCGCGTCACGCTGCACCTCAAGGACGACGCCGCCGAGTTCGCCGACGGATTCCGCCTGCGGGCCCTGATCCGCAAGTACTCGGACCACATCGCCTTCCCCGTGCTGATGACGACCCCCGGGGAGGAGGGCGAGGCGCCGAAGGAGGAGGCCGCCAACGAGGCCCGCGCCCTCTGGACCCGCCCCCGCACCGAAATCTCCGACGACGAGTACCGGGAGTTCTACCGGCACGTTTCCCACGACTTCCAGGAGCCGCTCACCTGGAGCCACAACAAGGTCGAGGGCAAGCGGGAGTACACCAGCCTCCTCTACATCCCGGCGCGGGCCCCCTGGGACCTCTGGAACCGCGCGGGCTCCCGCGGCCTCAAGCTGTACGTGAAGCGCGTCTTCATCATGGACGACGCGGAGCAGTTCCTCCCGCTGTACCTGCGTTTCGTCCGGGGCGTCGTCGACTCCGCCGACCTGTCCCTGAACGTGTCCCGGGAGCTGCTCCAGCAGGATGCGGTCGTCGAGTCCATGAAGTCAGCGCTCACCAAGCGGGTGCTGGACATGCTGGAGAAGCTCGCGAAGGACGAGCCTGCCCGCTATGCGACCTTCTGGCAGGAGTTCGGCCGCGTCCTCAAGGAGGGTCCTGCCGAGGATCCGGCCAACCGGGAGAAGATCGCCAGCCTCCTGCGGTTCTCCAGCACCCATGCCGACAATGCCGTGCCCGATGTCTCCCTGGCCGACTACCTCGGCCGGCGCAAGGACGAGGGCAGTATGCCGAAAGTCATCTGGTACGTGACGGCCGACAACTTCAATGCCGCCAGGTCCAGCCCCCACCTCGAGGTCTTCCGCAAGAAGGGCATCGAGGTGCTGCTGCTCGCCGAGGCCATCGACGAGTGGCTGATCGGGCACCTGGGCGAGTTCGACGGGCACGAGTTCCGGGACGTGAAGCGGGGCGAGCTGGCCCTGGACGGCGAGGAAGGCAAGGCGGAGGAACCCAGGGCCGAGGCGGGCGACCACGCTGGACTCGTGCAGCGCCTCAAGGCGCAGCTGGCGCCCCAGGTGGAGGATGTCCGCACCACCACCCGGCTCAGCGAGTCCGCGGCCTGCCTGGTACTCGGCGAGCATGAGCTGGGCGCCCAGATGCGCAAGCTGATGCAGGCGACGGGCCAGGCCGTGCCGGAGTCGAAGCCCATCCTCGAGGTCAATCCGTCCCACCCCCTGTTGGTGCGCCTGGCCGGCGAACAGGACGAGGCCCGGTTCGCCGACCTCGCCCAGCTGCTGGTCGACGAGGCCCACCTCGCCGAGGGCGGCCAGCTGCCGGATCCGGGCGCCTTCGTGCAGCGGCTGAAGCCGCTCCTACGGGCTGTCGGGGGGCGTGCGGCGTTGGCTCGCCTCGTACTTCAGCCGGATCACGTCACCGCGGCTCACGTAGAGCAGCTCGGCCACCTTGCCGATGAGGTAATCCTCGTACCGGTCGAGGCTGCGGTCCTCGAGGGCGACATCCCACAGCATCCCGACGATTTGCTGCTTCTCTGCGTAGGACAACTCCCGGTGCAGGGGCGCGGTGAACTCACGCAGGGAGACCGAGCCTTCCACAGCCGCCCGGGCCTCGGCCAGCAGTTCCTCGGCGCCGGTGACATCGAGGCCAAAGTGCCGGGCGATCAGACCCGTGATCGCCCCGTGCTCGACCGCCTGCTCGTCGTGGTCCGCCCGCGCGATCTCCACCAGCAGGGCCGCCACTGCCAGCCGCACGCCGCCGTCAGGCCCGACCTGGGCGGCCGGGGCCGAGGCGACATCCAGGAATTGCCGCAGGCGTCCGAGCATCAGGCCTGCCCGGGGCGGGCGATGCGCCCGACCACGGTCTCGCGCAGCAGGGTCAGCCGGCCGTGGAAAAAGTGGTCCACGTCCGGCAGCAGGACCAGATCGGGGGCTGGTTGGCGGGCCCGCGTCCAGGCCTCCACGTCCGCTGCCGGAACCACCTCGTCGGCCATGCCCTGCACGAGCAGCCAGGGGCAGGCCGGGCGGACGTCTCCCAGCAGTCTTCCCATGCGGGCGACGGGCGGGGCAATGCTGATCAGCTGGCGGCATGGCGCGGTGACGGCGGCCCGGATGGCCACGGCCGCGCCAAACGAGAAACCGGCGAGCCACAGGCCCGCGCCCGGGAAACGCCGCAGGGCCCAGTCGGCCACCGCAAGGGCATCGTCCGTCTCACCGAGTCCGTCCGCGTAGGCGCCCTCGCTGGCACCCACTCCCCGGAAATTGAACCGGACGACCGGCATGCCGAGGTCGTTCAGTGCCCGGCCCAGGGTGTGCACCACCTTGTTGAGCATGGTGCCCTGATGCTGCGGATGCGGATGACACACTACGCCCACGGCCGGGGCAAGCGTCCCGTCCGGAGTGTCGAGCAGCGCCTCGATCCGGCCGGCAGGGCCGTGGAGGGTCAGGGCTTCGCGGGGTGGCGGGCCGGCGATCATCTGGGAAGCGTACCCGACTCCGCCGGCCTGTAGGAGCGGCTTCAGCCGCGACCGGTTCCTGGCTCCCCGACGGGAGCGTGTTCATCT
>CALGMY010000099.1 GCA_937958785.1 uncultured Gammaproteobacteria bacterium
CGATCTACCCGCATGCGCACCCCCTCGGCCGCACGCTGCGCGGCACGGCCTTGCTGCCGAACGGCACCGAGCGGCGCCTGCTCGAGATCGCGCGCTGGTACGCCTGGGCGGACCGGCCGGAAGCGGAGCGCGATGCGCTGCGCGCCGCGGTCAGCCTGCTCGCGGCCGCGCACGGTCCGCGGGATGTCCGCCTTGCAGAGCCGCTGCGGGCGATCGCCGCCTCCGCCGTGCAGAGCCGAAACGACGAGGCTGGTGCGCGCGCCGCACTGGAGCAGGCCCTCGCCCTGGACTATCCCGCCACCCGCGACGGCGTCCTCGCCCGGGCGGCAGCGCTCGCCACCCGGGGTGACCTGGAGGCCGTGTTCCGGGTGCCGGGGGCCGGCAACGGCTGGTACCGGCAGGCCTGGGACGTCGTTGCGGCGAGCCCGCTGGCCGGTGCCGACCTGGCGCGGCGCACCTTCGCCCGGCCGGTACCCATCCGCGTGACCGTGCCCGACGCGCCCTTCCGGTCCCGGCGCGGCAACCTGGAGCATTTTGCCGCAGGCACGGTGGCCTTCGCCTTCACGGTCAGTGCCGATGGCACGATCGAGGACCTGCGCCTGCAGCGGGCCGACGCCCCCATGGACAGCGTCCCCGACCCGGTGCTGCGGGCCTTCCGTCAGGCCCGGTACCGGCCCCGGCTGGTCGGCGGGGAGCCGGTGGCGACGCCGGACCACGGTTTCGAGCTGCGGTTCCGGCAGGACGCCACGCGGTCGCCCCGGCCGGTGACTGTCGGGCCGGCGGACCAGCAGCGTTAGACTGTCGTCCGGACCGAAGGAACCAACCCAAGGGGGACGACGCCGTGAGCATTGCGCACAAGTGGCTGGAGCAGGAGCCCTGGCCCACCCAGGTCATGCCGAAGAACCTGCTCGAGACCCGCATCGAGCGGGTGCTGACCATGACCAACATCGGCTACCTCGGCACCGTCCGCAAGGACGGCTCGCCCATCGTCAGCCCGGTCGAGTTCTACAACGACAAGTTCAACCTCTACATCTTTCCCCAGCCGAACAGCCCCAAGGTGCACGCGCTGCGCCGGGACCCGCGGCTGTCCTTCGCGGTCGCGAACCCCATGGCGGGCTGGGCCTGCGTCATGGGCTGCCAGATCTTCGGCAAGGGCACGCTGCTCGACGTGGACACCCCCGAGTGGGAGCACGGCATGAAGGTGTTCAAGTGGGTGGCGTCGAGCTTCGAGCTGGGCAAGTTCCCGGTGAAGCCACCCCGGGGCCAGCTGCTGCGCATCGACCCGGACCGGATCGTCTACACGGAGCACTTCATGCGCAAGGAAGGCTACGCCCCCCGGCAGATCTGGACCCCCGGCGCCGACTCGCCGAAGGTCGTCCCCGGCCGCAACGCCGAAACCTGAAAGCGAAAGGTACCGGACACCAGTCGTTAGGTAGTGGATGCCGCGATGCAGATGCTTCCCGTCGTGAAGGGCTATTCGGCGCCGCGCTTCTGGCAGAAGCTGCTCAAGGTGGCGCGCCTGGCCGGTCGGGAAGTGGTCGAGAAGGCACTCTGGCTCTTCTTTGCGGCCCGGCGCCCGGAAACGCCCCGCTGGGCACGGGCCACGGTCTACGGGGCGCTGGCCTACTTCATCCTGCCCGTGGACGCGATCCCGGACCTGGCGCCGCTCGCTGGTTACACGGACGATTTGGGGGTCCTGGCCGTCGCCGTGACGACGATCGCCGCCTATATCGACGACGGGGTACGCGAGCGCACGCGCCGGGTGATGTCCCGCTGGTTCGCCTGACAACGGGTGTCGAACAACTAAATAACTAAGTGTCCGGTACCTTTTTTTCAGGGGCCGGTGACGAGGAAGGCCCAGAAGGGGACGGCGAGGCCGCTCCAGCTGGCGGAGGCGTCGCTCAGGATTTCGATCAGCGTGTCGAAGTCCTCGTCGCTTGCCGCCCGGAAGTCACCGAGTTGTTCCAGAACCAGCACGTAGCCCGCCGCCGCCTGCCAGCTGAAGTCGGTCAGGCAGTCGGCCAGCGCATCCCAGTTCTGGCCGTACCACTCCGGGAAGCCCAGGTGCTCCCCGAGCCGTGCCAGCACTTCTTCCCGGCTGGTGCAGCCGGCGAGGCCCACCCGGAAGGCGACGAGGCCTGCGGCGGCGGCGGCCTCCATCACCACGGGCACGCTGCGCGCGGGCAGGTCAAAGACGCCCGCCCGGTCGGGACGGGGCAGCGTCGCCAGGAGTTCCTGCCGGTTCATCGAGCGGGTTCTCCGGCGGCGGTCACGGGCCGGAAGCTCCGGTAATGATCGTCCGTGTAGAACCAGGTCACCGGCGGATCTCCGCCCGTGACGATGCGCCGGGCGCCCCGGTCCCGCGCGCCCGGCGTCGGCACGGTGTACTCCCGGTAGTGGCCCGCTGGCGCCGCCGGCAGGAGTCCTTCGCGGTTCTGGAACACCCGGCCGTCCTGGCGGTAGGGAAACGGCCCGCCCTGCTGGATCAGGTCCAGGGTCCCGATGGCTTCCGGCGGCAGGCCATCGGCCGGAAGGGGCATGATCCCGCGCTGCCAGAAGCCCGCGGCGGCAATCAGCAGGACGAGCAGCGGGATCAGCCGGCGTTGCATAGGCCCGCATCCTAGCGCGGCCGGCGGCCGCCAGGGGGTTGGCGCCGGGGCCCGCCCGGCGGTACAAGGATGGTGTGAAGCGCAAGCAAGCGGCGGCGTCCCGGCGACCGGCCCGGCGCGCGGCTGGCACCGGCACCCGTCCGGGCCCGCCCCGGGTCGCGGAGCCGGCCGCGCCGGTGGCCTTCGAGGGCAGCTGCCACTGCGGGGCCATCACCTACACCTACCTCACGGCTCTGCCCCCGGCCCGCTGGCCCGTCCGGCTCTGCCAGTGCGGTTTCTGCCGGGGCCATGGCGTGCGCGCCACGTCAGATCCCGCCGGGGAACTGCACTTCCGCTTCGAACGCCCGGAACTCCTGCGCCGCTACCGCTTCGCGCTGCGTTCGGCGGACTTCCTGATCTGCAAGGAGTGCGGCACCTTCGTCGCCGCCGTGCTGCTCTCCGGCCGGGGCGTGCGGGGTGCCGTCAACCTGAACACGCTGCGGCGGGTACCCGAACGTCTGCCGGCCGGCCGGGCCGTGAGTCACGACGGCGAGTCCATCGAGGCGCGCCGTGCGCGGCGTGGCGAGACCTGGACGCCGGTCGTCGGGCCGGTCTGACCCGCGGCCGGGTCAGCTGCCGAGAAGCCGCATCCCGGGCAACCGGGCGGCCACCCTGTCGAACGTCACGGTATGGCCGCAGCCTGCGGCGGCTCCCAGGCGCTGGACCAGGCAGTCCACGTAGTCGGCCTTCCCGGCCTTGAAGTCGCCCAGCGCCTGGCTGGCGCTGTCGGTGTCCTGGAACCTGAGTTGGCGGGTCCGGAGCAGCGCATCTACCAGGGTCGCGACCTGGTCCCGGGTGAAGGCGTAGTTGCCCTCGAGAACCCACACGAGTTCGGCGAGCACGATGGTCGGCACGTACCCCGGCTCGTCCGGCGACAGGATCGTCTCGAAGAACCGCGTGGCCTGGGCGGCCTGGACCCGGTCGTCCTGGGCGAGGTAGCGCACCAGGACGTTGGTGTCCACCCCGATCACCGGGGCGTCCGAGCGCCGGCTGCCCGGTCCCGGATGGTCCGTTGCATGTCGTCGAGGGTCACCGGCCGGGATCCACGAGCGACCGCGCCCCGAAGGGCGCGGATGTCGACGGTGGCGGCCACCAGCGCGTACTGCCCATTGGCGAGCTCGACGAAATCCACCCGGTGGCCCGTTTCGAGACCGAGCCGCTGCCGCACCTCGGCCGGTATGGTGATCTGGCCCTTGCTGGTCAAGATGGAACTCGGCATTGGCTGCACTCCATGGAGAGTGCTCCTTACACTGAAGTAAGGAAACCCGCATTTCAAGCGACCACGCCGGGAAATGCACGGCGATTGACTCACCCCGCCGGCCGCGCCAAGGTTCCGGCCATGACCGTCCGCAACCTGCCCGCGGCCTACCAGCTCGAGGCCTCCATACTCGACGCGATCCGGCGCAGCTTCGCAGCCGGCGACCGGGACTACGTGACCGCGCGGCTGGCCAATACGGGCCTGCCCATGGGCGCCGTGGCGCCGCCACCCCGGGTGCACGCCGCGATCCTGCTGCTCGCCGCGGGCGACCGGGCAAAGTTCGACGATGCCCTGGCCTCTGCCTGTGGCGACTGGCGCGACACGCTGGTGGCGGCCGGCCTCGCCAGCCAGAACTGGAAGACCGTCCTCGCCAGGAAGGGCATCGATACCACGGGCTGGCCCACCGGACCCGTCGGGCCGGCGTAGGAGCGGCTTCAGCCGCGACGGCGGGATGTCCCTTCGCTCGCTAGATGAACACGCTCGCTGCGGGATATCCCGCCGTCGCGGCTGAAGCCGCTCCTACGCCGTCAGAACGCCGCGATGCCCGTCTGCGCGCGGCCGAGGATCAGGCCGTGGATGTCGTGGGTGCCCTCGTAGGTGTTCACGGTCTCCAGGTTCATCACGTGGCGGATCACCTGGTACTCGTCGGCAATGCCGTTGGCGCCGTGGATGTCCCGGGCAGCCCGGGCGATGTCCAGCGCCTTGCCGCAGTTGTTGCGCTTGAGCAGGCTCACGGCCTCGTGGGGCAGGCGTCCCGCGTCCTTCAGGCGGCCTGCGCGCAGGCAGGCCGCGAGGCCGAGGGCGATCTCGGTCTGCATGTCGGCGAGCTTCTTCTGCACGAGCTGGGTGGCAGCCAGCGGCCGGCCGAACTGCCGGCGCTCCAGGGCGTAGCCCAGGGCCGCATGCCAGCAGAACTCGGCGGCGCCGAGCACGCCCCAGGCGATGCCGTAGCGGGCGTTGTTCAGGCAGCCGAAGGGACCCTTGAGGCCGGCGGCACCCGGCAGCAGCGCGTCTTCCGGCACGAAGAAGTCCTGCAGCACGATCTGCCCGGTGATCGAGGCCCGCAGCGACATCTTGTTCTTGAGGGCCGGCGTCTCCAGGCCCTTCTGGCCCCGTTCGAAGACGAAGCCCCGGATGGTCTCCGTCTCGTCCTTTGCCCAGACCACGAAGACGTCGGCGATGGGGCTGTGGCTGATCCAGGTCTTGGTGCCGGTCAGGGTCCAGCCCCCTTTCACGGGCCTGGCCCTCGTGCGCATGGCGCCCGGGTCGGAGCCGGCCTCCGGTTCCGTCAGCCCGAAGCAGCCGATGAGTTCGCCGGTCGCCAGCCGGGGCAGGTACCGGTCCTTCTGGGCGTCGGTGCCGTAGGCGTGGATCGGGTGCATCACCAGCGAGGACTGCACGCTGATGGCGGACCGGTAGGCCGAGTCCACCCGCTCCAGCTCCCGGGCGATGAGCCCGTAGGCCACCGCCGACACGCCGGCGCACCCGTAGCCCTGGATGGTGGCGCCGAGCAGGCCCACCTCGCCCATCTCCTTCAGGATGCCGGGGTCGAAGTGCTCCGTCCGGTTCGACTCGATCACCCGGGGCTGCAGCCGGCCCTCTGCATAGTCCCGGGCGGCGTCCCGCACCAGGCGCTCGTCGGGGGTGAGCTCCCCGTCCAGGTCCAGGGGGTCCTGCCAGTCGAAAGTAACCTTGGCCATGGGTGCAATCCGGTTCAGGCCGCTTCGCCGGCCCGTTTATGATTCACACTTTAGCCCGTCACCCGGCACTCCGCCCATGCCGTCCATCTCCCGTTACGCCCACCTGCCCCTGGATGCGACGCCCCGGGACCCGGGTCAGTCCCGGCCGGCGTCGACCCTGAAGCCCTTCGCGGCCGGGGACGTGTTCGTGGGCGCCACCCTGCTGGACAACCCGGCGGACGACCATGCGGGGCAGGGACGCATCCTGCAGTACGACGCGGACCTGAACGAGAAGGGCGTGCTCTGGGTCGAGGGCACCACCCACCTGGTCTACGGCCTCACCTTCGCGCCGGACGGCGTGCTCTGGGCCCAGGACCCCTGGGCCTGGACGACCGTGCGGGTGGACCCGGCGGGCCACCAGCTGCCGAACCTGCAGTTCGACATGCGGGCCTTCTCGAAAGTGCACTTCATGGCGGACGGCACCCTCCTGTTCACCGAGAACCTGGCGGGGGACCACCAGCCCCTGCCGCTGACCACCCGGCACCGGCCGTTGCCCGGCCACACCACCCGGCTCGGCGACGGCCACCTGTGGCGCTACACCCCGGATGGCGAACTCGTCGAGATCGGCGAGCCCGAGTACCACGGGGGCATGAGCGGCAGCATGGCGGTGACGCACTCGGTGCTGTCCCCGGAC
>CALGMY010000100.1 GCA_937958785.1 uncultured Gammaproteobacteria bacterium
GCGCGGTGTCCAGCATGCGCAGCCTCACCGCCTGCTTCGCCCCGCTGCTGATGACCGGGCTCTTCAGCTACTTCACCTCGCCGGCGGCCCCGGTGCAGTTCCCGGGCGCGTCGTTTTTCGTCGCGGCCATCCTGACCTTCGCGGCCCTCGTGCTGGTCACCGGGGTGCTGCGGCGGAGTCCGGCACCCGGCTGATCCCCGACTGGCGGAGCAGCGCATCCACCTGGGCCGGGCGGCCCCGGAAGGCCACGAAGGCCTCGCCGATGTCCCGGGTACCACCGATTTCCAGCACGTGCTCCCGGAAGCGCCGGGCGAGCTCGGGGTTGAAGAGGCCCGCGTCCTCGAAGGCCGCGTAGGCGTCGGCGGCCAGGACCTCGGCCCACTTGTAGCTGTAGTACCCGGCCGCGTAGCCGCCGCCGAAGATGTGGGTGAAGGCGTGGGCGAAGCGGTTCCAGGCCGGCGGCTTGATCACCGCCACGGCGTCCCGCACCTCCGCCAGGATGTCCATCACCCGGGAGCCGGCAGCCGGGTCGAACTCCGCGTGGATGCGCAGGTCGAACAGGGCGAACTCGAGCTGGCGCACCATTTGCAGCGCCGACTGGAAGTTCTTCGAGGCCCGGAGCGCCGCGAGCAGTTCGCCGGGCAGCGGCTCGCCCGTCTGGTAGTGCCCGGAGCAGAGGGCCACGACCTCGGGCTCCCAGGCGAAGGTCTCCATGAACTGGCTCGGCAGCTCCACCGCGTCCCAGGGCACGCCGTTGATGCCGCCCACGCTCGGGTAGTCGATGCGGGTCAGCAGGTGGTGCAGCACGTGTCCCATCTCGTGGAAGACCGTCACCATCTCGTCGTGGGTGATGAGGCAGGGCGTGTCGGCGGTGGGGGCGGCGAAATTGCACACCAGGTGGGCCACCGGGACCTGCAGGCCGGCAGGGTCCCGCAGGCGGTTCAGGCACTGGTCCATCCAGGCACCGGAGCGCTTGGTGGGCCGGGCGTAGAAGTCGGTGAAGAAGCCACCCACTTCCCGGCCGGCCGGATCCACGAGCCGGTAGTACGCCACCCGGGGTTCCCAGGTCGCGACGCCGGCGACGGCCTCGATGCGCACCCCGTAGAGCCTCTCCACCACCGAGAAGAGACCCGCCAGCACCCGGGGCAGCGGGAAGTAGGGCCGCAGCGCCTCGTCGGAGATCGAATAGCGGTGGTGGCGCAGCTTCTCGGAGTAGTAGGCGGTGTCCCAGGGCTCCAGCGTCCGGCCCGCGAAGGACTCGAGCTCGGCCAGCTCCTGCCGGGCCGCGTCCCGGGAGTGCCGGACCAGCTCGATGAGGAAGTCCCGCACCTCGTCGACGGACTTCGCCATCTTGGTCGCCAGCGAGTAGGCCGCGAATCCCGGGTAGCCGATGATCCCGGCCGCCTCGTGGCGCAGCGCGAGGATCTGGTCCATCAGCGCAGTGTTGTCGTGCCCCGGGGAGTAGTCCGCCTGGTCGGAGGCCCGGGTCACCCAGCCCCGGTACACGGACCGGCGCAGCTCCCGGTCGTCCGCGTGGGTGACGATGCCGACGTAGGTGGGCTGGTCCAGGTGGAAGAGCCACCCCGCGAGGCCGCCTGCCTTGGCGCGCTCCGCCGCCGGCTCGAGCACGATGGCCGGCACGCCCCGCACGCGGGACGCATCCTGGATATGCAGCGACCAGGCCGCCGCCGAATCGAGCACGTTCTGCTCGAACGCGGCCTCGGTCGTGGCGAGTTCCTCCATGATGGCCTTGAAGCGGGCCTTCTGCGCCGGCGGCAGGTGCACGCCGGACAGGCGGAAGTCCCGGATCGCGAGCTCGAGCAGCCGTCCCGCGCCCTCGCCCGACCCGGCCACGTCGCGCTCGCCGAGTGCCCGGTACAACTCGTACAGGCGCTGGTTGTGCCCGAGCTCGGTCTCGTAGCGGGAGATGGCCGGCAGGCAGGCGTTGTAGGCGGCGCGCAGCTCCGGCGAATTGTCCACCGACTGCAGGTGGCGCACCGGCGACCAGACCCGGTGCAGGCGGTCGCTGAGCCGTTCGATGGGCAGCACGGCGTCATCGAAGCCGGGGCTACCGGCCTCCGCCTCGGCGAGCAGGCGCTCGAGTTCCGCCCGGTTGGCGGCGAGCGTGGCAGTGACGGCCTCTTCGACGTGCTCGGGCCGGATGCGGTGGAAGGCCGGCAGTCCGCCGGTCTCTAGCAGGGGGTTCGTTGACATCGGGAAATGCTAACGGAATTGGGGGCCTTGCTACACTCCGCCATCCCCGGAGGGCCTGTCCGTCCATGACTGACCAGTTCGACCTCATTGCCATCGGCGGCGGCAGCGGTGGCCTCGCCGCGGCCCAGCGGGCGGCCGAGTACGGGGCCCGTGTGGCCGTCATCGAGCCTGCCCCCCTCGGCGGCACCTGCGTGAACGTGGGCTGCGTGCCCAAGAAGCTCACCTTCAATGCCGCCAGTCTCGCCCATGCCCTGGACGACGCCCGGGAGTACGGCTTCGACCTCGAGCTTCGCGGCCACGACTGGGCCGGCTTCGTGGCCCGGCGCCGGGCCTACGTGGAGCGCCTGAACGGCATCTATGCGGGGAACCTGGCGAAGAAGGGCATCGTCCACGTGTCCGACCGGGGCCGGCTGACGGGGGCCCACACCGTCGAGGCGGGCGGTCGGCAGCTCACGGCCAGCCACATCCTGCTGGCGACGGGCGGCCGTCCGTCCGTCCCGGCCATCCCGGGCCGGGAGCTCGGCATGGTGTCCGACGACTTCTTCGCCCTGGCGGAGCGGCCGGCCCGGGTGGCCCTGGTGGGCTCCGGCTACATCGCGGTCGAGTTCGGCGGGGCGCTCCGGGCCCTCGGGTCCGAGGTGACGATCCTGGCCCGCCACGACAGCGTGCTGCGCCACTTCGACGACTACCTTCAGGAGGGATTGCTCAAAGCCCTGGCGGACGACGGCATCCGCTTCGTCGGCCAGGTGACGCCGGCGGGCCTCACGAAGGCCGCCGCCGGCCTCGAGCTGGCTTCCGCCGACGGACGCCGGCACGGGCCCTTCGACGTCGTGTTCTGGGCCATCGGCCGGGAACCCAACACCGCGGGACTCGGCCTGGAGGCTGCCGGGGTGCGTACCGACGCACGGGGCTTCATCGTCACCGACGCGTACCAGGTGACCAGCGTGCCGCACATCTACGCGGTGGGCGACGTCACCGGCCGGGAAGCGCTCACGCCCGTGGCCATCGCCGCCGGCCGGCGCACCGCGGACCGGGTCTTTGGCGGCATGGCCGGCCGGCACCTGGACTACGCGAACATCCCCACCGTGATCTTCAGCCACCCGCCCATCGGCACCTGTGGCCTCAGCGAGGCGGACGCCCGGCAGCGACACGGCGCCACCGTGAAGACCTACACGGCCGATTTCGTCCGCCTGTTCAACGGCGTCACCCGCCACAAGCCCCGCACCCGCATGAAGCTGGTCACC
>CALGMY010000101.1 GCA_937958785.1 uncultured Gammaproteobacteria bacterium
TGATACTTACCGATGACGTCACCGACGATCCGTGCCGACTTCTTGTAAGGCTTGGTGTGGTCATTGCCGAGTTCGCGCATGGCATGCAGGACGCGGCGGTGGACGGGCTTCAGCCCGTCCCGCACATCCGGCAGCGCGCGCCCCACGATGACGCTCATGGCGTAGTCCAGATAGGACTGACGCATCTCGTCTTCGAGGTTTACCGGCAGGATTTCCTTGGCAACTTCAGCCATCGATCTCGCAGATTCCAACTGGCACTGCTCCGCTGGCGGGCCGGGCCGGCGCTGGCGGTTGCCTGGCCGGCCGGCGGCACGCGGGAGGCGGTGCGATGAGAAAAGTCCGGGTCGTCAGAATGGTCAATAAATTAAGCGGTTAGATTAGCACGAAATGCCGGCCAACCAGACCTGCGGGAGGCCTCCGGATCAGGCATCATCTCGCGGCCGGTAAAGCACCATGCATCTGCCCCCCACCATCATCAGCGCCCGCTGGATCGTCCCCGTGGAACCCGCGGGCCGGGTGTTCGAGGGCCACGCCCTCGTGGTGGCCGATGGCCGCATACTCGAACTCGCTCCCCTGGCCGAGGTGCTCCGCCGATACCCCGGTGCCGGGCGCATCGACCGTCCCGGCCACGTCCTGATCCCCGGCCTCGTGAATGCCCACACCCACGCGGCCATGGCCCTCTTCCGGGGACTGGCCGACGACCTGCCCATCGACGACTGGCTCCACGGGCACATCTGGCCGGCCGAGGCCCGCTGGGTCAGTCCGGACTTCGTCCGGGACGGCACGGAACTGGCTCTCCTCGAGATGCTCCAGGGTGGAACCACCACTTTCGGTGACATGTACTTCTTCCCCGACGTGGTCGCGGGCGCCGTGGCCGACGCTGGCCTGCGGGCGGCGGTGGGCATGATCGTGCTCGATCACCCCACCGTCTGGGCGGCAACTCCTGACGAGTACCTCAGCAAGGGTCTGGCGGTCCGGGACCAGTTCAAGGGCCACCCTCGCATCACCACCATGTTCGCGCCGCACGCGCCCTACTCCGTTTCCGACCGCTCCTTCGATCAGATCCGGGTGCTGGCCGACGAGCTGGACACGCCGGTGCAGATTCACCTCCTTGAGACCGAGAGCGAGATCGGTGCCAGCCTCGCCCGGTTCGGGCAGCGCCCCCTGCAGCGCCTCTCTGCCCTCGGACTCGTGACGCCGTTGCTTGCTGCTGCCCACATGACCCGGCTGGAGGACGGCGATCTCGCCCTGCTCGCCGCTGCGGGCGCGAGCGTCATCCATTGCCCGGAATCCAACCTCAAGCTGTCGAGCGGATTCTGCCGGGCTGCGGATCTCATGGCTGCCGGGGTCAACGTGGCGCTGGGCACGGACGGCGCCGCGAGCAACAATGACCTCGATATGTTTGGCGAGATGCGCACCGCGGCACTGCTGGCGAAGGGCGTCAGCGGGCGGGCCGACGTCCTGCCCGCCGCCGCGGTGCTGGCGGCGGCGACCCTGCAGGGCGCGCGCGCCCTGGGCCTCGGGGACCGCACCGGCTCACTCATCCCGGGCAAGGCAGCGGATATCACCTGCGTTGACCTCAATCGCGCAGCCACGCAGCCGGTCCACTGCCCCGTGTCCCAGCTCGTCTACGCGGCCTCCCGGGACCAGGTCACGGATGTGTGGGTGGGCGGCGAGCACCTGCTGGTGGATGGTCAGCCGACCCGCGCCGACGTGGACTCGATCCTTGGCCGCGCAGCGGCCTGGGGCCGGAAGCTGGTTGATGTCCGTGCCTGAGACCGGCAACAGCAACGCGGCCGAGCTTGCCCACTTCGGGCGGCTGGCCAGCCGATGGTGGGATCCCGACGGGGCGTTCCGGACGCTGCACGACCTGAACCCGGTCCGCCTCGCGTGGATCAACGAGAGCGCTGGCCTGGCGGGACAACGGGTGGTGGATTTGGGCTGTGGTGGCGGCCTGCTGTCGGAGGCAATGGCGGCCCGGGGCGCGAGAGTCACGGGCATCGACCTGTCGACGGAGCTGCTCGACGTCGCCCGCCTGCACCTGCTCGAGTCGCCGGGCCTGCCGGTGGACTACCGATGCATTTCGGCCGAGGAGTTTGCGGCCGAGGCGCCTGGCGAATTCGACGTCGTCACCTGCATGGAACTCCTCGAGCACGTGCCTGATCCCGCCAGCCTCGTCCAGTCCTGCGCGAAGCTGGCCCGCGCGGGCGGCTCCGTGTTCTTCTCCTCGATCAACCGTACCCCGGCGGCCTTCGCCACCGCGATCGTGGGCGCCGAGTACCTGTCTCGGCTGGTGCCCCGGGGGACCCACCGCTACGAGCAACTGGTTCGTCCGTCGGAACTGGACGCGTGGGCCCGTCAGGCGGGCCTCAACTTGCTGTCCCTACGGGGAGGATCCTACAACCCCGCCAGCCGTACGTTCCGGCTCACCGACCGGTCGGACGTGAACTACCTCGCGCACTTCCGGAACGGCCCGGCATGACGGCAGCCGGGAGGCCGGTGGCAGTGCTGTTCGACCTGGATGGGACGCTCCTCGACACAGCCCCGGACATGATCCATGCGCTGAACACCATCTGCCGGGAGGAAGGCTTGGCAGAGGTCCCCTACGACCGGGCGCGGCCGTACGTCTCGAATGGCGCCGTGGGACTTCTGCGGCTCGCGGTTCCGCATTTCGACGCGACCCGGGATAGCGGCCTCCATCGCCGCTACCTGCAACGCTACGCGGCCCGGCTGGCGGAGGATACGCGCCTGTTCCATCCGCTCGAGTCATTGCTCCAGCACCTGGAGTCCGCCGGGGTTCCCTGGGGCGTGGTCACGAACAAGCCCGGCCACCTGACGCTGCCCCTGTTGCAGACACTGGGCCTAGACCGGCGTTCGGCCTGCACCGTCAGTGGTGACACGCTGCCAGAGCGCAAGCCCCATCCGCGACCGATACTCTTCGCACTCGAGCAGCTCGGGCTCTCTTCCGCGGCCGCCCGGGCGGTTTACGTGGGCGACGCGCGACGCGACATCGAGTCTGGCCGCGCGGCGGGCACTCGCACGGTGGCGGTGCGCTACGGCTACGTCGAACCCGGCCAGGACCCCGCCAGCTGGGGCGCCGACCATCTGGTCGGGACGACGATCGAACTCATGAACCTGCTCACGGAAGGCTGGTAGCACCATGCTCTCTGATACCGCGCGGGCCCATGTGGCCGCCGCCGACGAACTCCGCGACCGCGTCATCCTCGTCACAGGCGCCGGCGACGGCATCGGGCGCGCCGCCGCCGAGGCCTGCGCCCGCCACGGCGCGACGGTCATCCTGCTCGGCCGGACCCAGGCGAAGCTCGAGGCGGCGTACGACGGCATCGTGGCGGCAGGCGGGCCGGAACCGGCCATCTCGGTGATGGACCTGGCGAGGGCCCAGGGCCCTGACTACTTCCAGCTGGCCAGCCAGATCGGCGACACCTGGGGCCGGCTGGATGGACTGCTGCACAACGCAGGCATGCTGGGGCAGCGTGCCCCCATAGAGCACTATGACATCGGGATCTGGCATCAGGTCATCCACCTGAACCTCAATGTTCCCTTCATCCTGACCCAGGTGCTGATGCCGTCATTGCGCAAGTCGGCGGACGCCTCGGTCGTATTCACGAGCAGCGGCGTGGGACGGGAAGGACGGGCGTACTGGGGCGCCTATGGGGTCGCCAAGTTCGGGATAGAGGGCCTGTCGCAGATCCTCGCCGACGAATTGAAGACCGAAGCGCGGATCCGGGTGAACTGCGTGAACCCGGGGGGCACGCGAACGCGCATGCGCGCGGCGGCCTACCCGGGCGAAAACCCGCTGTCCCGGCCCGAGCCCTCCGCGATCATGGGGCCTTACCTCTGGCTGCTCGGCCCCGCGAGCCGGGGGGTGACCGGCCACTCCCTGGACTGCCAGTAGCCGGCGGGTTCAGCTCGTCCGCGGCAGCCAGGCCTGCGGCAGCGTAGAGGGCCGAGAGCTCCTTCGGCCGCAACAGCCGGTGCTGGCCGGGGCGCAGCGAGCGGCCGAGCTCCACCGGCCCGTAGCGGATCCGGATGAGCCGGCTGACGCGGCAGTCAGCCGCCTCCCACAGGCGGCGAACCAGCCGGTTACGCCCCTCGGCCACCACGACATTGAACCACTGGTTCGAGCCTTCTCCTCCGGCCCGCTCCAGGTTGTCGAAGCGGGCGGGACCATCCTCGAGCTCGATGCCCGCACGAACCCGGTCAAGCGTGCTGTCGGTGACCGTGCCCTGGACCCGCACCGCATATTCCCGCGGCACGGCCCGGGACGGGTGCATGAGAGCGTTGGCAAGTTCGCCGTCGTTGGTGAGCAGGAGCAGCCCGGACGTGGCGAGATCCAGCCGGCCGATGCTGATCCATCGGGCGCCCTGCAAGGGCGGCAGCCGGTCGAACACCGTGGGCCGACCATCCGGGTCGCTGCGGGTACAGACCTCGCCGGCGGGCTTGTGGTAGGCCAGCACGCGGGGCGCTGGCCGGGTCTTGCGCAGGGCCGGGCCCGGCCGCCCGTCGATGAGGATCTTCTCGCGGCCCGTGACCTTGATGCCAAGGCCGGCAACGGCACCGTTGACCGTGATGCGGCCCGCACGGATCCATTGCTCGATTTCCCGCCGGGAGCCCACCCCGGCCGTCGCGAGAATCTTCTGGAGCCGCTCTGCGGCCGAAGGCGACACCACCGGGCGCGGATCAGCGCGCCTTCAGCGGCACGACGTTCGATTCATCGGTGCCTGCGGCCTCTGCAGCCACGACATCAGCGAGGTCCCCGTCGGCCGGCTCGACGTAGCTGCGCGCATCGGAGATCGGCGTGACCGTCGCGAGTTCGCCCCCATCGTCCGGTGCACCGACCTCGTCGCCATCCGCCAGCGGCCTGCCGGCCGCAGCCGGCAGGCCAGCACCCCCGGACAGGTCGAGCTGGGCCGAGAACGCCTCGAGATCCTTGAGCTCGGCGAGTGGCGGCAGGTCATCCAGCTTCCTGAGGCCGAAGTAATCGAGAAACTCCTTCGTCGTGCCATAGATGGCAGGCTTGCCAGGCACGTCCCGGAACCCGACCACGCGGATCCAGTTCCGCTCAAGAAGCGAGCGCATGATGTTGGTGGTGACGCCAACGCCGCGGATGTCTTCGACGTCGCCCCGGGTCACGGGCTGGCGATAGGCGATGATCGCCAGGGTCTCCATCAGGGCCCGGGAATAGCGTGGCGCACGCTCCTCCCAGAGGCGGGATAGCCAACCGGACATGCTCGACCGGACCTGGATGCGGAAACCACTGGCAACCTCCTGCACGGCAATGCCCCGCTCCGCGTAATCCTCCTGGAGCTGGCCGAGCGCGGCGCACAGGTCATCCTTGCCAGGTGGGTCATCGTCGCCAAACAAGGCCTGGAGCTCGTTGATGTCCATGGGCCGGCCCGCGGCTAGCAATGCGGCCTCGAGGATGAATTTCAGTTGTCGGTGTTCCATTGTGTGCCGTCCGCAGGGAAGGTTCAGGCCGGCTGCTGGGCGACGCCAGCGGCCAGGTCGTCTTCGGTTTCACCGTCCGTCGTACGCTTCGTGGTGGCCGCGCGGACGTGGATGGGCGCATAGGGCTCGGTCTGGACGAGTTCGATCAGGCCTTCCTTGAGCAGCTCCAGCAAGGACAGGAAAGTGACCGTCACGCCCATCCTCCCCTCCGCGGGATCGAAGAGGTCGCGGAAATCGGCGAAGGTGTCCGTCTGCACCTTGAGCAGGACTTCCGACATCCGCTGCCGCACAGACAGCGGTTCGCGGCGGATGTGGTGATGGGCCAGCATCTCGGCCCGGTTGAGCACGTCGCGGAACGCGAGCAGCAGTTCCTTGAGCGTCAGGTCCGGCAGCCGCGTCACGACGGTCTTCTCGACAACTTCCGCGCCGGCCTGGAAGAAGTCGCGCTCGAGCCGCGGGATGCCATCGAGGTCTGTCGCCGCCTGCTTGTAGCGCTCGTACTCCTGCAGGCGGCGGACCAGCTCGGCGCGAGGGTCAGCCTCTTCGTCCTCGGCTTCGCCGACGCGCGGGAGCAGCATCCGGGACTTGATCTCTGCGAGCATCGCAGCCATGAGCAGGTACTCGCCGGCCAGCTCGAGCTGCAGGGTCTTCATGAGCTCGATGTACTGGACGTACTGCTGGGTGATCTCGGCGATCGGGATGTTCAGGATGTCGAGGTTCTGCCGCCGGATCAGGTAGAGCAGGAGGTCCAGAGGGCCCTCGAACGCCTCGAGGAACACTTCGAGGGCGAAGGGCGGGATGTAGAGGTCCTGGGGCAGCTGGGTGACCGGTTCCCCGGCGACGAGTGCGAAGGGCATTTCTGCCTGGGAAGGGCCCCCGCCGGCCGCCTCGGCACTGAGGACGGGATTACGGGGGGCGTCCGCGTCATGCACCACGCGGAGCGACGAGCCGGCTTCAAGCTCTGGATTGGTCATTCGTTCGGGAACTTCCGGCCTCAGCCGCGCGCAATCTGAAAAAAGAGCGACGACACCACCGTGACGAGTGGCGCGACAACCTGGCCCAGGACCCCCAGCGCCAGCAAACCCAGCACGAGTATAAGGCCATAGGGTTCGATCCCATCGAGCTTCCGGCCGAGCGTCTCGGGCAACAGTCCGCGCAGCACCCGGCCGCCATCGAGCGGCGGGATAGGCATCAGGTTAAAAACTGCCAGCAATACGTTGAATGTAATGCCAATCTGTGACATTGCGAGCAGGAACTGCCTGACCCCGGGGATGGGTACCGAGACGTTCACGACGAGGGCAAACACCAGCGCCCAGAACAACGCCATCACGAGATTGCTGGCGGGTCCCGCGGCGGCGACCAGCACCATCTGCTGCTTAGGTCGCCGCAGGTTCTGCACGTTCACCGGCACCGGCTTCGCGTAGCCGAACGGGGGCAGGCCGACCGCGGCAAGCAGGAGGGGCATGGCCACCGAGCCCCAGGGGTCGATGTGCTGCAGGGGGTTCGCCGTGAGCCTGCCGAGGCGCTCGGCAGTCGAATCACCGAAGTAGCGCGCCACCCAGCCGTGGGAAACCTCGTGCAGCGTGATGGCAAACAGCACCGGGATGGCGGCTGCTGACAGCAGCTGGATGGTTGCGGCAACGTCCATGTCGGGCATCGGGCGATTATAGGCGCTTTGCCCCGGCGGACGCGGTCACCGGAAGGCGTCGCTCGCCCCCCGCCCCTGCCGGACGACAACCGGGAAGTCGCCCGTGACATCCACCACCGTGGTGGGCTCGATGCCGCAATTGCCACTGTCGATGAGCAACTCGACCCGCCCGGCGAGCGCGGCAGCAATATCCTCGGGATCGGACAGCGGCACCTCCTGGCCCGGCAACAGCAGTGTGGAACTGAGCAGTGGCTCGCCGAGGCCCTCGAGCAGCGCAAGTGGCACGGGATGGTCCGGTACGCGGATGCCGATGGTCTGTCGCCTTGGGTTTTGCAGGCGCCGCGGAACTTCCCGCGTCGCCTTCAGGATGAAGGTGTACGGCCCGGGTGTATGGGCTTTCAGGAGCCGGTAGCACCAGTTCTCGACGCGGGCATAGGTTGCAATCTCGGAGAGGTCGCGGCACACGAGGGTGAAATTGTGGTCCTTCCCGGTGCCCCGGATCCGCTGCAGGCGTTCCGGCGACCGGTGGTCAGCCGTATGCCACCCGAAGGCATAGCAGGAATCGGTGGGATACACGATGAGGCCGTCCTGGCGCAGGATCTCCACCGCCTGCTGGATGAGTCGGCGCTGCGGATTTTCGGGGTGAATCTGGAATCTCTGCGTCATGAGCCAATTCTAGCCGCACGGACCGGCACCCGAGCGGGGCCTGGTTGCGTATCATGTGCAGCTGGACCCGTTGCCACGCCCCCATGCAAGCCCTCGTAGACCTGCTGCCCCTCATCGCGTTCGCCGCGACGTACTGGATCACCCGCAGCATGCAGACGGCGATCCTGGTGATCATGGTGGCGATCTCGCTCCAGGTCGCGATCATCTGGCTCATCAAGCGCACCGTCAGCCGCATGCTGCTGACCTCCGCCGCTCTCGTCGTGGTGCTAGGCGGCATCAGCCTGCTACTCAACAACGACCTCATCTTCAAGTGGAAACCGACGGTACTGAACTGGCTGTTTGCCGCCATCTTCCTCGGCAGTCGTTACATTGGTGACCGTACCATCGCCCAGCGCATCATGGACTCCGTCGCACGCGACGAGTTCCGCCTTTCCCCGGCTGACTGGCAGACCCTGAACCTCATGTGGGTCGGGTTCTTCCTGGTGTCAGGGGCCGCGAACATCTTCGTCGCCTACCGGTTCCCCGAGGATGTCTGGGTCAACTTCAAGCTTTTTGGACTCACCGGCATGACGCTCGTCTTCGCCCTGCTCCAGGGGCTATGGCTCAGCCGGCGTGCCGCGGAGGACGAGTGATGCTGTATGCCATCTCCGGCGCCGATGGTGCCGACAGCCTCCCGGGTCGACTTGCCGCCCGCCCGGCCCACCTGGCACGGATCCTCGCCCTGCGGGACGCAGGGCGGCTGGTCCTCGCGGGTCCGCATCCGCGCCTCGATACCGCGGAGCCCGGCCCGGCCGGGTTCAGCGGCAGCCTGGTGGTCGCCGAGTTCGGCAGCCTCGAGGAAGCGCGGGCCTGGGCAGCTGCGGACCCCTACGTGACCACCGGGGTCTGGACGAGCGTCGACGTGCGCCCGTTCGTCCAGGTGATGCCGTGACCAGCCGGTCAGCCGCCGAGCGGATGGTCCTCATCGAAACCCGACTCCGGGAAGCCCTCGCGCCCAGGGAGCTGGCCGTGGAGGACGAAGGCCACCTGCACGCGGGCCACGCTGGCGCCAGGGACGGGCGGGGCCACTTCCATATACGCATCGCGGCGGACCGCTTCCGGGACCTGCCGCCCGTGGCCCGGCACCGCCTCGTCTACGAGGCCCTGGGCGACCTGCTGACCACCGACATCCACGCACTCCGGCTGTCCCTCTCAGCC
>CALGMY010000102.1 GCA_937958785.1 uncultured Gammaproteobacteria bacterium
GTCGAGAAGGCCATGCGCGATGGCAGGCTCTTGGGCTGCAGCGTGCTGTCGGGCAACCGCAACTTCGAGGGCCGCATCCACCCCCTCGTCCGCAACAATTTCCTGGCCTCGCCGCCGCTGGTGGTGGCCTATGCCCTCGCCGGCAGCCTGCACGTGGACCTCACGAAGGACCCTCTCGGCACCGGCTCCGACGGCAAGCCGGTGTACCTGCGGGACATCTGGCCGAGCCAGGCCGAGATCCAGGCCATCGTCGCCGGCACCATCGACTCGGAAATGTTCCGGCAGAGCTACGCCAACGTATTCGCCGGCGACCGCAACTGGAATTCCATCGACGTGCCCGGCGGTGACCGGTTTACCTGGGCCGACGAATCCACCTACGTGCGGAACCCGCCCTACTTCGAGGGCATGACGCGCCAGCCGGGTGAGGTCACGGACATCCGGGGCGCCCGGGTCCTCGCCCTGCTCGGGGATTCGGTGACCACCGACCACATCTCCCCGGCCGGTTCGATCGGCAAGGACAGCCCGGCGGGTAAGTATCTGGTGAGCAAGGGCGTGCAACCAGTTGATTTCAATCAATACGGGGCCCGTCGTGGCAACCACGAGGTGATGATGCGCGGCACCTTTGCCAACATCCGCCTGCGCAACCAGCTGGTGCCGGGGACCGACGGCGGCTACACCGCCCACCTGCCCGGCGGCGAGAAGCTCTCGATCTACGACGCGGCCATGCGCTACGCCGACGAGCGGGTGCCGCTGGTGGTCCTCGCCGGCAAGGAGTACGGCAGCGGGTCCTCCCGGGACTGGGCGGCCAAGGGCACCAAGCTGCTGGGCGTGCGGGCGGTCATCGCCGAGAGCTACGAGCGCATCCACCGCTCCAACCTGATCGGCATGGGCGTGCTGCCACTGGAGTTCCCGGCCGGGCAGACCGCTGCGTCCCTCGGCCTGACAGGCCGGGAGGTCTACGACATCACCGGCCTCGACGGGGGCCGTGCCCGGGAGGTCACGGTGGCCGCCCGCCGGGACGATGGCACGACGGTGACCTTCAAGGCGCGGGTTCGCATCGACACGCCGAAGGAGCGGGACTACTTCGCCCACGGGGGCATCCTGCACTACGTCCTGCGGCAACTGGCGGGTGCCGGAACGGCAGCCTGAGCCGGTGGTGACGGCCGACCTCGTCGACATCGGCGCCAACCTCACCCACGCCGGCTTCCGGGACGACCTGCCGGCGGTGCTGGCCCGGGCGGCCGAGGCCGGCGTTCACCGCCTCGTCGTCACCGGCACCAGCGTCGCCGCTTCGGCGGCGGCAGCCGACCTCGCCAGCACGTGGCCCGGGGTGCTCTGGGCCACTGCCGGCGTCCACCCCCACGAAGCCACCGGATACGGGCCGTCGACGGCGGCCGCCCTGCGGGATCTCCTCACGCGGCCTGGTGTCGTCGCCACCGGGGAGTGCGGCCTCGATTATCACCGGGACTTCTCGCCGCGACCGGACCAGCGCGACGCTTTCGCGAGCCAGGTGGTGCTGGCGGTCGAGAGCCGCAAGCCACTCTTCCTTCACCAGCGGGACGCCCACGCCGACTTCTGCGCCATCCTCGGGGAACACGGCAGCCAGCTGCCGGCAGGCGTGGCCCACTGCTTCACCGGTGGGCCGGCGGAACTCGAGGCGTACCTCGCCATGGG
>CALGMY010000103.1 GCA_937958785.1 uncultured Gammaproteobacteria bacterium
GAGCCGTTCCTCGGCTTCGTCCAGCAGCAGCTCGAGCGCAGCCGGGTGCCTCCTGAAATGATCTGCTTTGAGATCACCGAGACGGTCGCTGTTGCCAACCTGCAGCGCGCCCAGGCCTTCATGCATGCCCTGCGCAAGTCCGGATGCCGCTTCTCCCTGGACGACTTCGGTACCGGCTTGAGTTCCTTTGCCTACCTTAAGCTCTTCCCCGTGGACACGATCAAGATCGACGGCAGCTTCATCCGGGACCTGACCACCAACGTGGTGTCCCAGTCGGTGGTCGCTGCCATCTCCGAGGTCGCCCGGGTCATGCAGCTCGAGACCGTGGCCGAGTTCGTGGAGGACCGGGCGACGCTCGAGCTCCTCGGCAAGCTCGGCATCACCCGGGCCCAGGGCTACCTGCTCGGCGAGCCGCAGGCCCTGGCGAGCCGGCTGGCGGAACTGGGCGCAGGGGCCCCGTCGCGCCGCAGGGCGGAGCAGGGCTGAGGTCCCCTGGCTCCCCGCCGCGCGCTGCGGGGATAATCGCGCCGTCCGGGCACCGCCCGTCTGGGGATCCGACCATGCCGTGCGCACCCGTCCTGCTGGCCGCTGCCATCGGCCTCGTCCTGTCCGGCACCATCGCTGCCGCGGCGCCCGACCGGGACCAGCTCGTGGCCGCCGACTACCGGCAGGGCCGCACGGCCTTCCAGCAGCGCTGCAGCGCCTGCCACACGCTCACCGAGGGTGGCAGCAACCTGGCCGGCCCGAACCTCTGGGGCATCGTGGGCCGACCGGCCGGCGCAAGCCCCGGCTTCCCGGTCTCGGATGCACTCAAGGCGGCGGGCTTCCGCTGGGACGTTGCCCGGCTGCATGCCTTCCTGGCCGGACCGGAGCAGCTGGTGCCCGGCATCCGCATGCTGCTCCCGGAACCGGTGCCGGAGGCCGACCGCACCGCGCTGCTGTCGTTCCTGATGCTGGAGACCGGGGCCGCCGACTGGCCCCGCCCCGCGGTGGCGATGGTGGAGGAGAAGATCGATCGCACGCGCCCCCTCGCCGAGCGTTACCCGAGCTTCTACAACCACCTCATGACCAACACCACCCGCTACCGGATGGAGACCGCGGATGGCGAGCTGCGCTTCGACGCGTACTTCAACGGCGATGGTTCCGTGAGTGCCAGCATGCCGGCCATCCGGGGCTTCTGGAACACGGTGGAGCGGCGGGGCATGGAATTCTTCTGCTACGCCCTGGACGGGCTGCCGGCCCGCCCGACCCAGCTCGTGGAGTGCTTCCCCATCGCCGCCATGGCGATCCCGCGCTTCGCGGAGCAGCTCTGGACGTCCAGGCCCGTGCCGGGCGTGACCCTGCACGGCGGGATCATCGCGGGCCGGCCCTGAGCGCCACGATGCGCTGGCGCACGGCCGGCCGGGGCGCTTCCTCGGTGACGTGCTCGTAGGCGACCACCTCCAGCGCCGCACCGAACACGGCGCGCAGTTCGCCTTCCGCCAGCAGGAAGTCCGGGTTGCGGGGCCGGCCGAAGCGCTCGTTGCCGGCCCCGAAGGTCTCGATGATGAGTACCCCGCCGGCCATCAGGGTCCCGGGCAAGTGGGGGAAGTGGGGCCGGTGCAGGTAGTTCGTCATGACGATGCCGCCGAACTGCCCGGCCGGGAAGGGCCACGGCCCGGCCTCCAGGTCCAGCTGCAGCAGGGTGATGCCCGGCTGGCCCGCCAGGCCGCCGCAGACGGTGATGTCGATGTCCACCGCCGTGACCGGATGGCCCCGGCCGGCAAAGAACCGGGCATGCCGGCCGCTGCCGCAGGCGAGGTCCAGTACCGGCGTCCCGGCCGGCACCAGGCCGGCATGGTGAACGACCCAGGGGGACGGGTCCATGACCGGCCTTGCCGGTCTGTCGAAGCTCTGGGCCATGGCTCCTGATGGCGCCGCACCGGACCCCTGAAAAAGAAGGGGCCCCGCCGAATGGCGGGGCCCCGGGTTCAGGCACGTCCGGCGGGGACGGTCAGGCCCGGCGACGGCGCCGGAGCAACGGGGCGCCGCCCAGGAGCAGGAGGCTCCAGAGGTCCATGGCGCTGCCGCCGCCCGGCAGGTTGAGGGCGTCGTCCACCTCATTGACGGTAACGGCGAACTCGGCCGTGTCGCTGTCCCCGTCGCCATCGGTGATGGTGACCACGCAGCTGTCATCGCCAAAGAACTCCGCGTCCGGCGTGTACCGGAGCTGGGTCCCGGAGATGTCGCAGGTGCCGCTCGCGCCCTGGGTGGTGACGGCGAGCGTGTGCTGGGCCACCGAGCCGTTGCCGGCAACGATGCTGAGCGTCAGGGCCGGGCTCTGGGTGTCCTGGTCCGTCGCCGGAATCGTGCCATCCGACAGTATCGGATTCGCGTCGGCGATCGTCACCGTGATCTCGCCGGAATCGGCGTCACCATTACCGTCAGTCACCGTGTAGTCGAAGACAGCCGTGCCAGTGAAGAAGTTGGCCGCCGGGACGAAGCGTACGATGGTGCCCCCGGTCACCGAGGCCGTGCCGTCGTTCACGTCGGCGACGGCCGTGACGGTGGCGGGTGAATTGCCCGCCTGGTAGCCGCCAAGGGAGCTGACGTTCAGCGTGCCGATGGTTGACGCGGGGGCGACCCCCTGGGTGACGATCGCGATGGTCCCCCCATCCGGAGCCACCGGCGAGGCATCGGCTTCCACCGTGACCGTGATGGTGCCCTGGTCGGTGGCATCCCCGTCGGTGGTCTCGTAGACGATCGTCTGGGTACCGACCCCGACGCCCGTGGCGTTATAGATGATCCGCTGGTCGCCGCCCACCGATGCAGTGCCGGCACCCGGCGGCGTCACGATGGAGACCGTGATCGGGCCCGTGAAGTTCACGCTGTTCGCGACCGTGTCCAGGATGTTGCTGGCCGTGTCCTCGATGACGGTCGCCGCGAAGTCACGGGCGTTTGGCGCCAGGTTCTGCACGGAGCCCGCGAATTCAAAGGAGCCGTACTGGACGGAGTTGTCGTAGCCGGCGATGCCGCCGAAGGCCCCGATGAAGTACTCCTGGGTCCAGTACACCTGGGCGTTGGTGATCGCGCCGCTGCTGTCGGTGGACACGCGCATGACCAGGTTGTCGAAGCCCGGGTCCTCGCCACCCCCCCACACGATGGAGTTGGTAGTGCATTCGCCGTTGATGGTGCTCAGGCATTCGTAGCCCGTGAACGTGGCCGTGGTCCGTGCGCCCACGTTGCCGGTCGGCGGGCTCGCCGGCGGGCGGGGGTTGGCCGTCGCCCACGACGGGTCCGCAAGCTGGCCGGTTCGTTCGACACCGATGCTGTTCTGGGCAATCGGGGTCCAGAAGCTCACCAGCAGTTCGTTTGCGTCGTAGTCACCGGTGGCGTTGTTCGGAGAGTTCGGGGTCGGGAAGCAGTCCGCACCGTCCGCGCGATTGCACAGGGGCTGGGGAAAGCCACGGCTGCCGATGACGTAGTCGACGCCGCCGGCCCCGTTGGGGGTCGCGGCGCTGACGTTCGTGGCCACCATGACGTGGTCCATGGAGTCCCAGCGCTGCAGGGCACGCGAGGACTGGCCTGTGGGGAAATTGCGCGCCATGGCGCCGATCGAGAAATTGGCGCTGAAGCGGTCGTCGGCGGCGTTCCCCGGGGTGTTGTTGTCGTTGATGGTGAATGTGCCCGTGATGGGGGCCTCGTACTTGCCGTCCGGCGCGGCCAGGCTGAAGGTGGTGCCGCTCACATAGGCGCCGGTCGTTGGCACATAGCTCAGGACGTCGCCGAGGCTCCCCCGTTCATAATGACCACCCCCGAAGATGGGGCCACCCCACGCGGGCGTGATGCCGTCCGCCTCGGTGGCCGCCGCCGGCCAGTTGCGGCCGAAGGAGCAGTCGAAACCGCCCAGCACGTGGGAGATCTGGGTGCAGGAGTGCTCATTGGCGCCGAAAGAACCCGTGATTTCGTATACCGTCTCGGCAGCCCCGGCCCCGGCCGACAGACCCAGTGCGCCCGCGGCGACGACGCCGGCGGCCATTAGCTTCCTCATTGCGACGATCCTCTCAAAGACAAACGGATGTCCCGCCCCGGTGAACGTTCCGGGACGGAGCGCTGGGCCGAAAAGTGGCCTGGCAGAAGGGTTCCCCCGAACTGCCGTAACGCTACCGCGTCCCGGCGGTCCAGGCAAGGCGCCGGAATGGCCGTCCGCGTGACAGTCAGACGGTGCCTATAATCCCCGCCATGGCACTCGACAAGGACCGGCTGATCGGCGGCTGCCTGCGCCTGCCGCTGGCCGCGGACGCGGCCGCCATCGCGGCCGAAGTCGACGCCCTGGGGCCCGGCGTGTGGGGCACTACGGGCGGCCGGGTGGGCGTGCACCGGGCGGCGGAGGCGCTCTTCCTCCGGGGCCATGCCCCCGCGGAGGGCGACCTGCCCATCGAGGACCGGCCGGTGCTGGCGCACCTGCCCGCCATCCGGGACCTGCTGGCCCGCGTCGGTGCGCCGCCGCGCCGCTGCCTCCTGGCGCGGCTGCCGCCCGGGCGCGCCGTTGCCGCCCACATCGACCAGGGACCCTACTTCGCCGGCACGCTGCGCCTGCACGTGCCGGTGACGACCAGCGACCGGGTCTACATGTACTGTGCCGGGCTCACCTACCGGTTGCGCCCCGGCGAGGTCTGGGCCCTCAACAACGGCGCCCGCCACGGCGTGCTGAACGACGATCCGGTGCTCGCCCGGACCCACCTCATCTGCGACTTCCTGCCCACCGACGGCCTGCTCGCGCTCCTGGCAGCGGGGGAACGTGGGCTCGGCGAGGACCTGCCGGAGGTGCGGGCGCGGCTCGCGGCACCCGCCCCGTGATCGTCGCCGACGGCTTCGTCTTCCTCCACCTGCACAAGTCCGGCGGCACCTTCGCCAATGAGGCCCTGCTGAAGCATGCCGCTGGTGCCCGCGCCGTCGGCTACCACCTGCCAGCCCGGCTCATCCCGCCAGCGGCGCGCCACCTGCCCGTGCTCGGCCTGGTGCGCAATCCCTTCGGCTACTACGTGTCCTGGTACAGCTACCAGCAGCAGCGGCCCCGGCCCAATGCGCTGTTCCGGGTACTCTCCGACGAAGGCCGCCTGGACTTCGCGGTCACACTGCACCGGATGCTGGACCTCGGCCGGGACGACGCGCTGCTCGACCGGGTGCTCGCAGCCTTGCCCAGGGACTATGGCGCCCAGGGCCTCAACCTGCCCGGCTTCGCGCTGGCGCCGATCCGCGGCACCGGGCTCGGCTTCTACGCCTGGCTCTACGGCTACCTGTATGACGGCGCGACGGGGCCGCTCCACGTGGGCCGCATGGAGGACCTGCCCCGCAGCCTGCTGGACTTGCTGGACGCAGCGGGTGTCCCGGCCACCCCGGCCCTGCGCGCGCACCTCGCCGGGTCACCCCCGCGCAACCGCTCCACCCACGCCGATCACCGGCACTACTACGACGCGGCGCTGAGGGCCCGGGTCGAGGCCCAGGATGGCGCGCTGCTCGCGCGCCACGGCTACCGCTTCGAGGCCTGACTAGCCGAGCGACAGCAGCCGCTGGTGGGTGGCCTCGACGAGGGGCAGCACCCGCCCGATGAGGGCCTCGTGGGCCCGCCACTTGTCCGGTGCGGGTGGCGTGCGGGTGTAGCGGGACGGCGGCAGCGGTGCGGCGAGGCGCGCGGCCAGCGCCTCGTCGACGGGCAGTCCCAGGAACTCGCAGAGCCTGCTGACGGTCTCGCGCGGCGCGTGGCACAGACCGGTGTAATCGGCCACGGCCCACTGCGCCCGGGGCAGGGTGGCGAGGTCGTCGAGGATGCAGCGGTTGGTACTGTCCCACTGCCAGGCGGCCAGCTCCTCGACCGGGCGGCCATTCATCCATTGCCACTGGGGCGGCAGCAGCAGGGACCAGGGCTCGGTGCGACCCGGCAGCGCCGGGTAGGTGACGAACTGCCCCGAGCGCCAGGCCTCGATGATGCTCGCCAGGTTCTCCCGGGGATCGCGCCACAGCAGGATGAAGCGGGCCTCCGGGAACAGGGCGTGCAGGAAGGGGATCCGCAGGGCGTTCTTCGGCGTCTTCTCCAGGAACGTGAGGTCCCCTTCGCCGGCCGGCCGGCCCGCGCTGTCCAGGAGCCGTTCGCGGATCGCGGCGGTGATGTGCCCGCGGACCTCGGCCGTGGCGGCGGCCGCGGTCAGCCGGTTCGAGTCGGTGAGGGGTCCACCCGGGCGCAAGGCCGGCATCCCCTCCACGAGCCAGTGGGCCTCGCCACCCAGGGTCGCGATGCCGGCGTGGGTCGCCAGGGTCTCGAAGAGCAGGGTGCTGCCGGAGCGGGGGGCGGCCACGATGAACACCGGTGGCGTCTTCGTGGTTCGCAATGCCGGCTTCGGGGGCGCCGCGACGGCTGCCGGCAGCAGGTGCCGCAGCAGGCGCCCTTCCAGGACCTGGTGCGCGGCAACACCGTTCGTGCGCATGACGAGCCCGTCGCCGAGTTCCCGGGAACGGTTCCGCAGCCGGTCCCGGGCGGTGGCGAAGTCCGGGTGGCTGGCGTCATCGGTACCGTGCAGCGCGAGCAGCTGGCACCAGTCCCGGCAGAACTCCTCGAGCAGCAGGCAGTAGCGGGCGAGCTGCCGGTTCGCCGCGTCCGCGGTCCCGGTGGAGGCCAGCTCGCCGCGCAGGTCGGCGAGGAGCAGTTCCACCTCCGGGGCCGGCATGAGTCCCGCGGCCGGGTTGGATTCGGTCATGACCGGGGGGTCGGCAACCGGATCGAAGCGGTGCTGGTGCACCGGCGCACCGTCCTGGGCGACCAGCCGCCAGAACGGCGCGGTACCCGACGTGTCCGCCACCAGGTGCACGCGCCACACCGGGGAAGGGTTATCCACCCGGTGCAGCCGCCAGTTGTCGAAGACCCAGGCCTCGCCTGCTGCCATATGCACGCGCTCGTCGCCGCAGTGGAAGCTGACATCCGGGTGCGTCGCGATGGGGATGTGCACCCGCACCCGACTGAACCAGTGATGGTTGATGTCCGCGTGGGGCGGCACCGACGCGCCGGGTGCCAGGCGCATGAGCCGCGAGCGGCTCCAGACCACTCCGAAGCTGGCGAGCACCTGTCGCACGTAGGGCATGGCGCGCAGGCGTGGCGTGGCCAGCATGCGGCCGGCCACGTCGTCGTTCTCGCCACCGCCGGCGCTGATCAGCCGCACCGAGGAATTGCCCGGGATCTCGTTCGGGTGGGGCATCCAGGCATCGGCGGGCAGGGCGGCAAGTTCGGCCGCGAGGCGCTCCGCGTCGAACCGGACCGGCAGGCGGTAGAAGGGGCGGGGCAGGCGCATGCCGTCAGGCCTGTTCCTGGGCCTGGCGGAACTCGCCCATGGCGACCACGAGCCGGGAGACCGCCTCGCGCTCCAGCGCCGTGAGGTGCGGGTTCCACAGGTCGCAGATCAGCACCACGCGCAGCCGGTCACTGCGGTTCCAGGCCTCGTGCTCGTAGGTGTCGTCGAAGACCACGACCCGGCCTTCCTGCCAGGGATGCTGTTCCCCGCCGACGACGAGGGCGCAATCCGGCGGCACGATGAGCGGCAGGTGGCAGACGACCCGGGTGTTGGTGACGCCCCGGTGGGGCAGCAGGTGCGTGCCGGGCGTGAAGACGGAGAAGAGGACCTCGGGGCCGTGGGCGGGCACGTGGGCGAGGGGCAGCGCCGCGAGTGCCGCGCTGGTGGCCGGGCAGGCCGCGCAATTCGCCTCCCGCCGCTCCCCGTGGCGGTAGAAGTAGTAGCCGGTCCAGGAGGGTGCGCCGCGCGCGCTGCGCAGGTTCTCCGCCGCGAGTTCGGCGGAGCCGAACACGGGCTCGGCGCCGGCCGGCGTCGTGAGCAGCGCCGCGAGCTCGGCCCGGATGCCGTCGGTGGCGGCCGCGAAGGCCTCGATGCCCGCGAACAGGCCCGGATCGAACCAGGGCGTCGTGGGCAGGTCCGGCAAGTAGAGGAACGTCGGCTGCTGGCGCGGGTCCGGGAACGATGCCGGCTCCTCCAGCAGGTGGATGCGCAGCATGCGTTCGACCCGGGCGAGCCCGGCGCGCCCGAACTCGGTGGCGAGGGGTTCCAGCAGGCCGAAGAAGAGCTGGCGGCGGCCGGCCCGGACCACCTGGGCGGCATGGGCGACGAGGCTCACCAGCGCGGGCGGCGTGGTGGCGGCATCGAGCCAGCGGCCCTGCGACTGCATGTCGGACATGACCCGGGAGTACTGCACCAGCGCCTTCTGGTGCTCTCCCTGTTCCTCGAGCACGGCGGCGAGGTGCAGCCGCGCCGCCGGCAGCGATGGGTCCAGCGCCACCGCGCGCGCGTAGGAGTCCCGGGCAGCGGCGTGGTCGCCCAGCAGCTCGGCGGCCCGGCCGAGGTGGTGGTGGCTGGCGGCATGGTCCGGGGCCATGGCCACCGCACGATCCAGCAGTTCCCGGGCCCGGTGCAGCTGGCCGAGCCGCAGGGACGCCAGGCCGACGATGTTGAGTGCCTGCAGGTTGAAGGGATCCTCCGCCAGCACCCGCATGAAGGCCTGCTCGGCCTCCTCGATCCGGCCGGCGCGCAGCAGCCGGCTGGCTTCCTGGGAGGTGTCCGTCACCGGGGCGTTCCCGTCTGCAGGCGAGGGCTTATGATTCTACCGTGAACCTCACCCACTTCATTCGCTGCTATGACGGGGACCTGGAACCGGCCCAGTGCCAGCGGATGATCGACTCCTTCACCGGCCTTGCGCGTTTCCACCAGCCCAACGGCCGCTCGCACCGCCCGGGCCTCGAGGATTCGGCCTGGACCGAGATCAACGTGACCCGCCTGTCCGAGCCGGCCCTGCAGGCCTACTTCCGCCGGCGCATCAGCCTCGCGCTTGACCGCTACAACGCGGACATCGGCCTCGAGCCGATCCCCGTACCGGACTCGCCGCAGACGGCCGACCTCATCCTGAAGCGTTACCGCCCCGGCGCGGGCGAGCGCTTCCAGGTCCACTTCGACTCGGTCCATGAAGTCGCCAGCCGCTACCTCGTCTTCCTCTGGTACCTCAATGACGTGGCCGAGGGCGGCGAGACCGACTTTCCCCAGCTGGGCGTCCGCATCGCCGCCCGCCAGGGCCGGCTGCTGGTCTTCCCGCCCTACTGGATGTTCCAGCACGCGGGGCTGGAGCCCGTCTCCGGCGACAAGTACATCCTCTCGACCTACCTGCTGTTCTGACGGCTAGCCGGCGCGGTAGCCCCACCGGTCGAGGTACGGCTGGAGGAGGGGCAGTGCCTCCCCGAACCAGGGCAGGTAGGGCGCCGAGCGCCCCACCGCGCGCCCGTGCACGGGCTCGATGACCTGGGCGTAGCTCGGCGTGCTGATGAAGCCGCGCGCCCGGGCGTGGCCGGGGGGCCAGGTCGAGCCCGAGGAAGTCCATGATCGCACCGGCTCCGGCCCCGAAGTCTGCCACCAGCGACTCGTAGCGGACTTCGAGTACCGCTGCCCGCAGCAGCGCCTGCTGGCGATACCAGAAGTCGAAGGAACGCCGGTAGCCCCGCGCGAGGGTGGGGAGGTCCCGGCACAGCACCGCGAATTCCGGTGCCCGGAAGTGCTGCTGGTAGCAGCTCAGCACCACGTCGCAGGGATGGCGGATGGCGAGGATGATGCGCGCGTGGGGGAACAGCCGGCGGATCGCCGGCAGGCGCAGCAGGTTCAGCGGGTTCTTGTCGACCAGGCGCTGGCCCGGGGCAAGCCGGACCTTGCGGGCCGCGAGCTGCCAGTAGTGTTCCCGCACGCCGGCGAGCTGCTCCCGGGTCAGCCGGGCGAGGTCGGCCGGGTAGCGGATGCCGAGGTCCGTGACCCGGTCGATGGCCTGCTGCAGGAAGGGTTGCTCGTCCATGCTCACGAGCGCCGGGTGCGCGTCGAGCATCTGCTCGAGCAGCGTCGTGCCGGAGCGGGGGAAGGCGACGACGAAGACGGGGCTTGCCCCGGCACCGGGTGCGCCGGCGTGATCCCAGGCGGCGACATCCTCCGGCGCACAGCCGTGGCGGGTGATGAGCAGCGGGGGTTCCGCGACGCCAGCCGCGCGGGGGTTGGTCCGCGCCAGCTGGAGCTGTTGGGCCGCGTGGGCCCGGCCGAGCGCCTCCCAGGCTTCCGCGTGGCGGCCCGCGGCATCCAGTGCCTTGGCCAGCGGGAACAGGTAGAGGTGCCGGCGGTCCGGCTCGGGACACTGTTCGGCCAGCGCCGAGAAGCCCGCGATGGCCCGGTCGTGGCGCTTCTGCCGGAGGTCGAGCTGGGCCTCGAGCAGGGCCAGGTCCTGCCCTTCCATCGCCGTGTCCGGCCGCTGGCGCAGTCTCTCCAGGAGGGCCTCGGCTTCGGCGACCCGGTTGCTGCGCTCCTCGACCTGCGCGAGGCGGAGCAGCGTGAGGGCCGACGGGTCCGGATCCGCGGCGGCCCGGCGGGCGGCCTCGGCGGCTTCCCGGGCCTCGCCGAGGTTGAGCAGCAGGAGGGCCATGGTCGCGAGCTGCTCACCCGTCAGCCCCGGCAGGGTCCGCCAGCCCGCGAGGGCGGCGGTCGCTGCCTCGATGTGCAGGGACTCGTAGCAGCACCGGGCGTACTGCAGGCGGATTTCCGCATCCCCGGGTGCCGCGGCGACGGCGTCCGCGAGCAGGCGCCGGGCGCTGTCGAAGTCGCCCCGGTCCTGGTGGAGCAGGGCGACGTTGTAGAGGAAATCCGGCGAGGTTTCGCCCCGGCCCGCGGCCTCGATGTAGGCGGCGAGCGCCTCGTCGAGCCGTCCGAGGCGCCGGAGCAGCGTGCCCAGGTTGACCCAGTGGCGGGCCTCGCCCGGCTCCCGCCGGGCCAGCTCCCGGCAGACGGGCAGCGCCTCCGCGTCCCGCCCTGCCGCGAGCAGCCTCGCGGCCTCCTGGCTGAGGTCGTTCGCCGTCACAAGAAAAAGGCCGCGCGGCTTGCGCCGCGCGGCCTGAAGGTTGCCCGCTTCGTCTCGCTCAGAACTTCTGGACGACGGAACCGAAGAAGTACCGGCCGATGGTGTCGTAGGTCTCCACGTCGGTATTCGCGTTGGTCACGTTGTTCTGGTAGAGGATCGGCGGCTGGTTGTCGAACAGGTTGTTCACGCCCACCTGGAACTTCGTGTTGGTCCGCTCCAGGGTGTAGCCGGCGGTCAGGTCCCAGTAGATCTGGGAGGCGATCTCCAGGTCGGGCTGGATCCCGGGAAAGCCGTCCGGATCGGAGAGGTTCACCGAGTCGATGTAGCGGGCGGTGACCTGCGCCTGGAAGTCGCTGTAGCTCCAGCCCACGCTGCCCTGCGCCCGCCACTTGGCGATGTTGCCGTACTGGCGGTCGTAGTACCC
>CALGMY010000104.1 GCA_937958785.1 uncultured Gammaproteobacteria bacterium
CCCCATGAGCGCGTGGACCTCGCCGGCCCGGACCGTGAGGTCGAGGCCCTTCAGGATCTCCTTGCCGGCCACGGTGACCTTGAGGCCCGCGACCTCGAGCAGGGGGGGAGAGGGGGACTTGGCGTTCAGTTCGATCGTGCGGCCGGTCAGCCGACCGCACCCTCCAGGGTGACGTTGAGCAGGTTCTGCGCTTCCACGGCGAATTCCATCGGCAGCTCCCGGAAGACCTGCTTGCAGAACCCGTTGACGATGAGGTTCACGGCGTCCTCGGGCGCGAGGCCGCGCTGGCGGCAGTAGAAGAGCTGGTCGTCGCTGATCCGCGACGTGGTGGCCTCGTGCTCCACGATGGCCGTGGGGTTCGCGACCTCCATGTAGGGGAAGGTGTGGGCGCCGCACCGGGCGCCCATGAGCAGCGAGTCGCACTGGGTGTAGTTGCGGGCATTCGCCGCCGTGGCCTGGATCTTCACGAGGCCGCGGTAGGCGTTCTGGGCCCGACCGGCGGAAATGCCCTTCGAGACGATGGTGCTGCGGGTGTTGCGCCCGATGTGGATCATCTTGGTGCCGGTGTCCGCCTGTTGCAGGTTGTTCGTCACCGCCACCGAGTAGAACTCACCCACCGAGTTGTCACCGCGCAGTATGCAGCTCGGGTACTTCCAGGTGATCGCCGAGCCGGCCTCCACCTGGGTCCAGGAGATGCGCGAGTTCGCGCCCCGGCAGTCCCCCCGCTTGGTGACGAAGTTGTAGATGCCGCCCCGGCCTTCCTCGTCGCCGGGGTACCAGTTCTGCACCGTGGAGTACTTGATGGTGGCGTCCTTCAGGGCCACCAGCTCGACCACCGCGGCGTGCAGCTGGTTCTCGTCCCGCTGGGGGGCGGTGCAGCCCTCCAGGTAGCTCACGTGGCTGCCCTCGTCGGCGATGATGAGCGTGCGCTCGAACTGGCCCGTCTTCGCCTGGTTGATGCGGAAGTAGGTGGACAGCTCCATGGGGCAGCGGACGCCCTTCGGGATGTAGACGAAGGAGCCGTCGGTGAACACCGCCGAGTTCAGCGCCGCGAAGTAATTGTCCCGCCAGGGCACGACCGTGCCCAGGTACTGGCGCACCAGTTCGGGGTGGTCCCGCACGGCCTCCGAGAAGGAGCAGAAGATGACGCCGGCCGCGGCCAGCTTGTCCTTGAAGGTGGTGGTCACCGAGACGCTGTCGAACACCGCGTCCACCGCGACGCCGGCGAGCTTGGCGCGCTCGTGCAGCGGAATGCCCAGCTTCTCGTAGGTGGCGAGCAGCTTCGGGTCCACCTCGTCCAGCGACTTCGGCCCGGCCGGGGCCTTCGGGGCCGAGTAGTAGGAGATCGCCTGGTAGTCGATGGGCGGGTGGTGCAGCTTCGCCCACCTTGGTTCCCGTTGCTTCAGCCAGTAGTGGTAGGCCTTGAGGCGCCAGTCCAGCAGGAAGTCGGGCTCGCCCTTCTTGGCCGAGATGAAGCGGATCACGTCCTCGCTCAGCCCGGGTGGCACCGTGTCCGACTCGATGTCCGTCACGAAGCCGTGGGCATAACGGCGGCCGATGAGCTCCTCGAGGCCGGGATTCTGGGGGGAGCCCGTCATGGTTCGTGTCCCCGGCCCGCCGGCAGGCGATGACGCCCACGGCCGCCACGGCCGGACAGGTCCACCAGCGGGAATTCCCGCGGGGGATGCGCGAGGTCCGCGAGCGTGATTTCGTCGAGGGCGCCGCGGATGCCCCGGTTGATCTTCTGCCAGGCGCCGCCCACGGGGCAGCCGCTCTCCAGTTCGCAGCGGCTCTCCGCGGTGCTGCACTCAGTGATGCTGAGTGGGCCCTCGAGGACGTCGAGGATGTCGGCGGCAGAGATGCTCTGAGGCAGGCGCGCGAGCTCGTAACCGCCCTCGGCACCGCGCGCCGAGCGGACGAGCTCGCCACGGGCCAGGAGCTTCAGCAGCTTCTGCACGGTGGGGAGGGCGAGGCGCGTGCCCCCGGCCACGTCACTGGCCGAATGCAGCCGGCCCGGGTGCGCCGCCAGGTGCACCAGGATCATGGTGCCGTAGTCGGTTAGCTTGCTGATGCGGAGCATGGCGGGAGAAGGCAGCGGTGGTGTAAAGGATATGGGACTATCTTAGTCCAGTATGCCCTCCGGGGAAACCCCGCCGGTCGGTCCGGGGGAATTTTGCTATCCTGCCCCGCGGCTCCAGAAGGGATTCAATTTGCCGGGCGACAACCTCGTGGAGGTCAGCGGACTGCACTTCAGGCGGTCCGGCCGGCCCATCTTTTCCGGGCTCGATCTCGCCATCCGGCGGGGCAGCATCACGGCCATCATGGGGCCGAGCGGCACCGGCAAGACCACCCTGCTGCGGATGATCACGGGCCAGCTGCGTCCGGATGCCGGTTCGGTCCGGGTCGCGGGCCTCGAGGTTGCGGGCCTCCCGCGGGAGGCGCTCTTCGACCTGCGCCGGCGCATGGGCATGCTGTTCCAGAACAGCGCCCTGCTGACCGACTTCAACGTCTTCGAGAACGTGGCCTTTCCCGTGCGGGAGAACACCCGGCTGCCCGACGCCCTGATCCGCCAGCTGGTGCTCACCAAGCTCCACTCGGTGGGTCTGCGGGGCGCGGCGGCGCTCATGCCCGCCGAGCTCTCGGGCGGCATGGCGCGCCGCGTGGCCATGGCCCGCGCCATGGTGCTGGACCCGGAGCTGCTGCTCTACGACGAGCCCTTCTCCGGCCTCGATCCCATCTCCCTTGGCGTGGTGCTGCGCCTGATTCGCCTCAACAACGACGCGCTGGGGTTGACCAGCATCGTCGTGTCCCACGACGTGGCCGAGATCAGCGCCATCGCCGACCACTGCTTCGTGATCTCGGAGGGCCGGGTCATCGCGTCGGGCCCCCCTCAGGAGCTTGCTGCCAGCTCCTCGGAGCTGGTGCGCCAGTTCATGGCCGGCGCCGCGGACGGGCCGGTGCCGTTTCACTATCCGGCGCCGGACTATGCGACGGAGCTCCTCGGGGAGTGGCCGTGACCCTGGCCCGGGAGCTGCTTGACGGTTTCATCGCGGCGTTGCGCAAGCTCGGCGCCGCCGTGCTCTTCCTCGTGGAGATACTGAAGCAGAGCCCCGGCGCCCTCGCCCGGCCGGCATTGATCTCCCAGCAGGTGCGCAATTCCGGCGTGCTGTCCCTGATCATCATCATGACCTCGGCATTCTTCGTCGGCATGGTGATAGGCCTGCAGGGCTACGATTCCCTGTCCCGACTGCGGCAGGAGGACATCCTCGGCGCCGGCGTGGCCCTTACCCTCTTCAAGGAGCTGGGACCGGTGGTCACGGCGCTGCTGTTCGCAGGCCGGGCCGGCACCTCGCTCGCCTCCGAGATCGGCCTCATGCGGGCCACCGACCAGCTGGCCGCCATGGAAGTGATGGCCATCGACCCCATCCGGCGCATCATCGCGCCCCGGTTCCTCGGCGCGGTGATTTCGGTCCCGCTGCTGACCGCCGTCTTCAATGCCGTGGGCGTGCTCGGTGCCTGGTTCATCGGCGTCCAGGTCATGGGTGTCGACAACGGCGCCTTCTGGTCCCAGATGCAGGAATACGTGGATCCGCCCGACATCTACGAGGGCGTGCTGAAGAGCTTCGTCTTCGGCACGACGGCAGGTCTCGTGGCGGTGTTCGAGGGGTACAATTCGCCCCCCACGGCCGAGGGGGTGGGCATGGCGACGACCCGTACCGTGGTCACCACCTCGATCCTCGTGCTCATCCTCGACTACACCATCACCGCCTATCTGATCTGAGGGTCGTTCGATTATGGAAAGCAGGCGCACGAGCGAACTCGGCACGGGCCTATTCATCTTCCTCGGGTTCGCTGCCCTCATCTTCCTGGCAACCCAGACGACGGACCTGGAGGAGTACGGCGGCGGTGGTGAAGGCTACCGTGTGACCGCGCGCTTCGAAGACGTGGCCGGGCTGAAGGAGCGCTCGCCGGTGACGATGGCAGGCGTCAACATCGGCCGAGTGGAGAGCATCGTCTTCGACAACGACCGACTGGATGCCGTGGTGACGCTGCGCATTAATGCGCAGTTCAACCGCATCCCGGAGGATTCCGACGCCAGCATCCTCACGGCCGGGTTGCTCGGCAGCAAGTACGTGGGCATCGGCCCCGGGGGTTCCGACGTGTACCTGACCGACCAGAGCGAGCTCGAGATCACCCAGTCCGCCGTCGTGCTCGAACAGCTGATCGGCAAGTTCCTGTTCAGCCAGGCGGAGAAGGGCGGCGACGCCGCCGAGTAATCCCGGAGGTAACCCATGCGAGTACTGGCTGCCCTGTTGCTGATCCTGTGTGCCACCACCGGCCTCGCCGCAGCGGATCCCCGCACTCCGGACCAGGTCGTTCGCGAGACGGCGGATGCGCTGGCCGACCGCATCGAGGGGCAGCAGGCCCGGCTCGAGAAGGATCCGCAGGCACTCTACCGGCTGGTCGATGAGATATTCCTGCCGGTCTTCGATACCAGCTATGCGGGACGGCTGGTGCTCGGCAAGCACTGGCGCACGGCGACGGCGGCCCAGCGGCAGGAGTTCATCGACACGTTCTACGATTTCCTGCTGCGCAGCTATGCCCGTTACGTCCTGCGCTTCGAACGCGACAAGGTCCGGATACTCCCCGCACCGGCGACGCCCCCCGATCCCAAGCGCACTGTCGTGCGGACCGAGATGCAGCTCGAGGACGGGACGCGGATTCCCGTTCATTACTCCCTGCACCAGACCGGCGGCGGCTGGCGGGCCTTCGACGTACGGATCGAGGGTATCTCCTACGTCCAGAACTACCGCAATCAGTTCAACGCGGAGATCGCCGCGAAGGGTATCGAGGCGGTCATTGCGCGGCTGAAGACCGACGCGGAGAAGGTCTCCACGTCGGCACCCCTGCCGGGCAAGCGGCCGTGACGGACGAGGTACCGGCCCTCGCGCCTGCCGGCGATGGCAGCTTCGAGTTGCGTGGCCCGGTGACCTTCGCCACCGCGGGCGCGCTGCTGGCGGCGGGCGCGGCCCGGTTCACTGGCCTCGGTGCGGTGACGGTGGACCTCGGCCAGGTCACCCGGGCGGACAGTGCGGGCCTCGCCCTGCTACTGGAGTGGCTGCGCCTCGGCCGGGCGGCCGGACGGCCCGTCCGCTTCACCAACCTGCCGGACAAGCTGCGGGGCATCGCGCGGCTGAGCGGTGTCGAGAAGCTGCTGCTGGAGGGTTATTCCGGCGCCGCCTCGTCCTCGTCGTCCGGATAGTCCTCGTCCAGGTACAGGTCGTCCTCCGGTACCTCGCCGTCCAGGGCCAGGTAGCGCCGGTTCTGCAGGTAGGCATCCCGCACGAAGGCGTAGGGATCGAAGGCTTCGTAGACCTGCTGGTCCGCGTCCAGCAGCCGTGACCGGTTATCCACCTGATAGATCAGCCAGGCCCCGAGGGTCACGTCCACGCTGCCGTCCGCGATGCCGACGAACGGGGTGAGCGGCGCATCGACCGTGTCTCCCACCAGGTGCCGCAACGTCCGGGGGCCGAACACGGGGATCACGAGGTAGGGGCCCTCGCCTGCGCCCCACACCGCCAGGGTCTGGTCGAAGTCCTCGTCGTTCTCGGCCAGCCCGAGGCGGGTGGCCGGATCGAAGAGGCCTGCGAGCCCCACGGTGGAATTCAGCAGGAACCGGGCGCCGTCCCGGCCGCACTGGCGGAACTTGCCCTGCAGGAAGCCGTTGGCGATCGTCACCGGATACAGCAGGTTGCTGAACACGTTGCGCACGCCGGCCCGGATGGGCGGCGGCAGGCCCCGCTGGTAGCCCGAAGCCACCGGTCGCAAGAGGTACCGGTCTCCCAGGTCATTGACGCGGTACATCACCCGGTTGACCGGTTCGAGCGGATCGTAGGCCTCGGCCGGCGGCCGGGCAGGGGTGCTGGCGCAGCCGGCCGACAGCAGGGCCGCGGCTGTGAGCAGCAGGAGCGGGGCGGGGATGCGTGGTTTCACTGGCGCGCGCCACCCGCCTGCTGGCGACGCTGCCGTTGCTCCCGGTCGAGCCACTCCTGGATCTCGGCCAGGCGGGCGCTGAAGCGGGCCTTCTGTACGTTGTCCAGCCCGGGAATCGAGAGGGCGAGCCGGAGCTGGTCGGCAGCCATGATCACGTCACCCCGCAGCAGGTTGAGCTCGGCCATGTAGTAGTGGGCGTCCGCTGTGTCGCCGGCGGCGCTCGCGGCGAGCGCGATGAGCCGGACCTGCTCGACCGTGGGCGGCACGTTGTTCAGGAGGTCGAGCAGGATGGTGTGCGCCTTGCGGGGCTCGCCGGCAGCCATCAGCGCCTCGGCATAGCGCACCGTGAGCGGTGTGTTGCGCGGGAAAAGGCCCATCGCCTTCTCATACCCTGCGAACGCAGCCTGCCGGTTGCCGAGGGCGAGTTCCGCGCCTGCCAGGCCCGTGTGGAACGGGATCGCGCCGGGGTTCGCGGCCAGCAGCTCCCGGAAGAGCGTGCGCGCCTCGGCGTACTGGCCGAGCTCCATGCGGGCGAGGGCGATGCCGTATCCGGTGCCGGGCTTGCTGGCCTCGGCCGGGTTGTCCCGGGCGCCGAGGAAATGGGCGAGGGCCTTCTCCGGCGTCGAGCTGGTGAGCACGCGAACCCGGGCCCGGGCGAGGGAATAGCCGAGAGCGTCCTGGACGTCTGGCCGGGGCAGCGCCGCGGCCCTGACCCGGGTCTCCGCGATGCGGTTGACCGTTACCGGGTGGGTACGGAGGAACTCCGGCGTCTGGCTGGCAAGGGGCCCGGTCTGGCGGGCGAGTGTCTCGAAGAAGTCCGGCATGCCCATCGGGTCGAAGCCCGCGGCGGCCAGAACGCCGACGCCTACCCGGTCGGCCTCGTACTCGTTCGACCGGGTGAAATTGATCTGCTGCTGGGCGGCCACGCCCTGGGCCGTGGCGATCGCCCCGGTGATGGCGTCGCCGCTGCCCCCCGCGGCGCCGAGCAGGATCGCACCCAGCATTGCCGCCATGGTCAGGATGCTGCTGCGCTGGTTGGCAAACACCGCGCGGGAAATGTGCCGCTGGGTGACGTGGGCGATCTCGTGCGCGAGGACACCGGCGAGCTGGCTCTCGGCGTCAGTCGCGAGGAGCAGTCCCGAGTGCACTCCGATGTACCCCCCGGGCAGGGCGAAGGCGTTGATCGCCGGATCATCGACCATGAAGAAGCGGAAGCGGAAGTCGCCGTCCTGGGCCTGGGCCGCGAGCTTCATGCCCACGTCGTTCAGGTACTCCTGCAGCTCCGGGTCGCTCATCACCCGCCCCGTGTCCGCCAGGCTGCGGAAGATCGAGCGGCCGATCTGGATCTCCTGGTCCCTGGACAGCACGGCGTCGGCGGGACTGCCGATGTCCGGCAGGTCATCCCCCGTGGCGGCCGGCACGACCGGCGGCACGAGGAGTGTGATGGCAACGATCAGGGCGACCAGCTGGCGCATGGCGTTTCCCGGCGCATCCCCATGGCGGCCAGCCAGGCGCTCAGAGCGCCTCGACGGCCGCCAGGACCTCGGCGGCGTGGCCCTTCACGCTGACCTTGCGCCACTCGGCCCGAAGCTTGCCGTCGGCGTCGATCAGGAAGGTGCTGCGCTCGATCCCCATGACCTTCCTGCCGTACATGTTCTTTTCCCGGATCACGTCGAAGAGCCGGCACAGCGTCTCGTCCCCGTCCGAGAGCAGGTCGAAGGGAAACTCGAACTTCGCCTTGAACTTTTCGTGGGAGGCGAGGGTGTCGCGGGATACGCCGAGGATCACGGTATTCCGGCGCCGGAACTTCGCGTGGAGGCTGCCGAAGTCGCAGCCCTCGGTGGTGCAGCCTGGCGTGCTGTCCTTCGGGTAGAAGTACACCACGACGTTGCTGCCACGCAGGCCCTTGAGGTCGATGGTCTGGCCGCCCGTGGCGGGCAGGCTGAAGTTCGGGACGGTCTTGCCGACGGTGACGGACATGCGGTTGCCTCGGGTCGAGCGGGTGGGGGCGGCCTCAGCGGTGGGCCGGTTCCATGACGGCGTCCAGGTTCTGCTCCTCGCAGTACTCCAGGAACTCGTCCCGCAGCGTCGCCACATGCAGGTTCTGGGGTACGTTGACCGTCATCTGGACGCTGAACATCAGCGCGCCGGTGTGCGGTGCATTGTACCGGCGGGTACTGACCTCGGCGATTTCGAGTCCCCGGGTGGCGAAAAAGTTCGATAGCCCGAAGACGATGCCCTCGTGATCGAGGGTAACGACATCCACGAGGTACGGGGCTGCCGGCTCGACCGGGCGCTGCTGGGTCTCCCGGATCGTGACCGTGATATCCGCCTGCTGCTGCAGTGCCTGGAAGGCGGTCTGCAGCTTGTTCATCGTGTGCCAGTTGCCGGCCACCAGCATGAGTACGGCGAATTCCGAACCCAGGGCGATCATCCGGCTCTCGCGGATGCTGCCGCCGGCCGCGGTAACGGCCTGGCTGAGGTCGCGGACGACGCCGGCGCGGTCGGGGCCGATGGCGGTGACCGCGAGGAGCTTTTCCATGGGGGATTCAGGGGGATTCGGGGCCGGGCCGCAGTGTACCGGAAATCCGGGGCCGGCACGGCCCGGGCGGCCGCGCCCGGGCCGTGCCGGCCTTGCGACGGCCGGCCGGCGGGCAGTACCATCCCCGGCTTCCCCCGAGCCGGTCCTTGCGATGTTTTCAGGCAGCAGTGTTGCCCTCGTCACCCCGATGACCGCCGACGGGGCGGTGGACTTCGCCTGCCTCGAGCGGCTGGTGGACTTCCACATCGAGGCCGGCACGGACGTCCTCGTCATCGCCGGCACCACCGGCGAATCGGCAACCCTCACCAAGGCCGAGCACGTCGAGGTCATCCGGGTGGCTGCCGAGCGGGCCGCAGGCCGCATTCCGGTCGTTGCGGGTACGGGATCGAATTCCACGGCGCAGACCATCGACCTGTCCCGGACCGTCGCCGGGCTGCCCATCGACGGCTACCTGGTCGTCACGCCGTATTACAACAAGCCGACTCAGGAAGGGCTCTACCGCCACTTCCTGGCCGTGGCCGACGCGGTCGACCGGCCCGTGATCCTCTACAACGTGCCAGGGCGCACCGGCGTGGACCTGCTGCCGGCGACCGTGGCCCGCATCGCGACCCACCCCGGCGTGGTGGGCATCAAGGAAGCCACCGGGGATCTCACCCGCGTTGCGCCCCTGCGCGCCGGCTGCGGTGACGATTTCGTCCTCCTGTCCGGCGACGACGCCACCTGCCGCGAGTTCATCCGGCTGGGCGGGCAGGGGGTCATCTCCGTCACGGCCAATGTCGCCCCGGCACTCATGGCCGACATGTGCGAGGCGGCCCTGGAGGGCAACGCCGCCCTGGCCGCCGAGCTCGATGCCGCGCTCGTCGACCTGCACCGGGATCTCTTCATCGAGTCCAATCCGATTCCCGTGAAGTGGGCCCTCGAGCGGCTGGGGCTCATCCCCGGCGGCCTGCGCCTGCCGCTCACCCGTCTCTCGACCGCCGCCCAGCCGGTCGTCGAGGCGGCACTGGCCCGGGCGGGCCTGCTGGAACCCGCGGCTGGCAGCCGGGCTGCCGCCGGCGGCACCCGTTGATCGACCTCGCCCGCGTCACCGCCCTGCTGGCGGCCGGCCTGCTGGCGGGATGCTTCGGTGGCAAGTCGGTGGACGACCGCTGCAACGAACCGGCGGAGTACCAGGCGAGCGCGGAGCTCCCGGGCATCCAGGTGCCGGAAGGCCTGAAGGCCCCGGGCCAGGTCACCAGCTACACCCTGCCCCCGGGGCCGGTCCGCGACGTGCCGGATGCCGCCTGCCTTGCCCGTCCGCCGGCCTATTTCCGCACCGAGCCGGCACCCGTCCCGGACCCGGCGCCCGCTGCGGGCCCCGCCGCGGGCCCCTGAGCGAGACCCCGGCGATTGAATGGCGGGCCGCCGGTGGGCTACCCTGCTGCCCGCTTTCGACCCGCCAGACTGCACGGAACATGGAGAGGTGGCCGAGTGGCTGAAGGCGCACGCTTGGAAAGCGTGTTTACGGTAACCCCGTAACGTGGGTTCGAATCCCACCCTCTCCGCCACTGCCGTTCACCTCCAGGTGGACGACCTCGCCGTGCAGCTCGTCCGCAAGCCGATCCGCACCCTCCGCCTCCTGGTCCGGTCCCCGGACGGGCCCGTGCGCGTGTCCGCGCCGCTCCGCGTGGGGGAGGAAGCCGTCCGCCGGTTCGTCAGCGACCATCGGGACTGGATCCGGCGCCACCAGGCCCGGCTCGCCAGCCGGCCGCCGCCGCCACCGCCACCCACGGCCGCCGAGCGCCTGGCCCTGGCCGCGCGCGTGCCCATCCTGCTGGCGCGCTGGGAGCCCGTCATCGGCGTCGGCATCACGGGCTTCCGGGTCCGGCACATGCGTACCCGCTGGGGGTCGTGCAACACCCGTACACGACGGATCTCCCTCGCCGCCGGCCTGGTGCGTTTCCCGGGCGAGTGCCTCGAGTACGTGCTGGTGCACGAGCTGGTGCACCTGCTCGAGCGGGGGCACAACGCCCGCTTCTACGGGTTCCTCGACCACTTCCTCCCGGACTGGCGGGCGCGCCGGATGCTGCTCGCCCGCCGGGACAGCCCGCAGGGACTGCCGGCACCTGCGCTAGACTCGGGCCATGAGGGTCTCTGACATCATGACGCCTGACCCGGTCACCGTCGGCATGGACGATGACCTGCACCGGGTGAAGGAACTGTTCGAGCTGTACCGGTTCCATCACCTGCTCGTCCTGGCCGGCGGCAACCTGGTCGGCGTCATCTCCGACCGGGACCTCTTGCGGGCCTCGAGCCCCTTCATCGGCCGGGCCTCGGAGCGGCCCCAGGACCTCGCGACCCTCAATCGCCGCGTCCACCAGATCATGACCCGCGGACTCGTCGTGGTGCCGCCGGAGATGCCGGTGGCGGAGTCCGCCCGGCTGATGCTCGGCAAGCGGGTCTCCTGCCTGCCCGTGGTGGCCGAGCCGGAGGGGACGCTCCTCGGCATCGTCACCTGGCGGGACCAGCTGCGGGCGCTGCTCGCGCCCGTGTGAGGGCCCCGGCCATGGCCAGTGACACCAGCACCAGCGGACCCGGCCGGGACGAGTTGCCCTTCGTCGCCCCCTGCCGCCCCCTCGCGCCGTCGGCGCCCCTGCGCTGGCTGCGGCTCGGCTGGGCGGACCTCAGGCGGGCGCCCGGGCCGAGTCTCGCCTACGGCGTGTTCGTGGTGGGCCTCAGCTGGCTGGTCACGCTGCTCGCGTTCCGGATGGGCAGCTACGTCCTGGTGCTCGCGGCGCTCTCGGGCTTCGTGTTCGTCGCCCCGGTCATCGCCATTGGCCTCTACGAGGTGGCCCGCCAGGTGGGGCGTGGAGAGGCGCCGTCGGTGCTTGCCGCCCTGCGCGGCACGCGGCGGGCCTTTGGCAATGCCATGGTGTTCTCGCTGGCGCTCCTCGTGGTGTTCCTGGTCTGGGCCCGGGCGGCATCGGCAGTCAGCATATTCCTGCCCATCGGGGCAGACGCCACCGCCGGCGAGTACGCGGCCTACTTCGGCATCGGGTCGCTGGTCGGGCTGATCTTCGCCTCGATTACCTTCAGCTGCAGTGCCTTTTCGCTGCCGATGATCGACGACCGGGACACCGATGCGGTCACGGCCCTCGTGACCAGCATCAACGCGGTACTGCGCAACAAGCCCGCCATGCTGGCCTGGGCGGCAATCATCGTGGGGGCGGTACTGGCCGGCTTCATGACCGGCTTCCTGGCCTTCGGGGTGCTCATCCCGCTGCTGGGCTATGCCACCTGGCACGCGTACGCCGAGACGATCGACGCGAGCGGCTGGCCGCCGGCCGACGGCTAGCCGGGCACCAGCCGGACCACCTGGGACCCGGCCGCGTTTTCCAGCAGGACGTAGAGTTCGCCCCTGGGGCCCACTGCCACGTCCCGGACGCGGGCCACGTCCTTCAGCAGCACCTCCGTGTGCACGACCCGGTCAGCACGGATCTCGAGGCGCAGGAGGTCCGTTGCCCGGAGGGTACCGACGATGAGGTTGTCCTTCCACGCCGGGAAGTCCCGCCCCCGGTAGAACACGAAGCCCGAGATCGCCTGGGACGGCGTCATGTCCAGCACCGGGAACTCGACGTCGGCCGGATCCAGGGTGATGCCCAGGGCCTTGCTGACGTCAACGGGCCGCCCGTCGTAGTTCACGCCGGTGGTGAACAGGGGCCACCCGTAGTTGGCGCCGGGGAGCAGGCGGTTTAGTTCGTCGCCGCCCCGGGGGCCCATCTCGGTCTCCCACGCCTGCCGCGTGCGCGCGTTCCATTCCAGCCCCTGGGGGCTGCGGTGGCCGTAGGTCCAGATCGAGGGCAGGGCGCCGGCACGCTTCACGAAGGGGTTGTCGGGCGGGATCCGGCCGTCGTCCATCAGCCGGTGGATCTTGCCGTAGGGCAGGCCCAGGTCCTGGATGCCCATGAAATCCAGCGCTGCCTTCATCCCGACGCTGAAGAACACGTGACCCCGGCCATCGAAGGCGATGCGCCCGCCGGCCGACAGGTCCGAGGTGTCGGTATAGGTCTCCGGGTCGGCCTGCCAGAGCACCTCCTGGTCGACGAAGGCGCCATCGCGCAGGCGCCCACGGATCAGCCGGTTCATGGACACCGGCCGGCCGGTCTTGCGGCTCAGGGCATTGCAGTTCGTGCAGCGGTCCGTGTGGTGCAGGTAGATCCAGCCGTTGCGCCGGTAGTCCGGATGCAGGGCGACGTCCAGCAGCCAGCCGAGCCCCATCACCTGGCCCAGGAACACCGTGGAGTCGGCATACACCGGCGGCGTGCCGGTTACCGGCGGCGAGACGGTGCCGTCCGTCCCGATGACGCGCAGGCCGCGCATGCGCTCCGTGACCAGGATTCGGCCGTCAGGCAGCGGGGCGATGGCGAAGGGCATGGCATCGAGGCCGCCGGCCACCCGCTCCACCCGGAACGCCGCCCGCTCGCTGCGGATCGTCCCCGCCGGCAGCTCGAGCGGAATGTCGGCGCGCTTGTCGAGGATCGTCGTGCCCTGGCGCTGCTCGGCCACGTAGAGCGCGAGGTTCCAGATCTGGGCTTCGCCGAGGGTCTCGGCCCAGGCCGGCATACCCGCGGCCGGGAAGCCGGCGGCGATGCTGCGGGCGAGCTCCTCCACGGTATCGCCATGGGTGAGGGCCCGGCCCACCAGCGGCGTGCCGAGGGGTGTGCCCCGCAGGTCCTCGCCGTGGCAGGCCGCGCACTGGTCGTTGAACGCCTTGATGAACCCGTCCTTCATGGGGATCTTGCTGAGTGCCGCCCAGTCGACCTTGGCGGGATCGAAGCCCTGGGCGCTGGCCGTGCTGGCAGGCAGCGCAAGCAGGGACATCAATCCCAGCAGGGCGAGGTGGCGACGGGCGGACAGGCGGGGCAGGGTTTCCATGGCGGCACATCTTAGGCAATTTCCCGACGTCAAGCCCGGCTGCCGACGGGTCGGCTTGCCCATTGGGGGGCCACCGCATACCCTGTGGACGGGTCCGCGCTGGTCCCCCCGCGGCGGCTGGCCGTGAACCCCGTCAGGTCCGGAAGGAAGCAGCGGTAGCGGTGATGCCGGGCGCCGGGGTGCGGCTGGCGCGGGCTCACTTTTCAAGGTCAGCCGTTTCGCCCATACCCGTCCTATGGCCTACCTCGCCCTCGCCCGCAAATGGCGCCCCCGCACCTTCGCCGATGTGGCCGGGCAGGGGCACGTCGTCCGTGCCCTCGAGAACGCGCTGAATTCGGGCAAGCTCCACCACGCCTTCCTGTTCACCGGCACCCGGGGCGTCGGCAAGACCACCATCGCCCGCATCTTCGTTAAGGCACTCAACTGCGAGCGGGGCGTCGGCGCAGAGCCCTGCGGAGAGTGCCCGAGCTGCCTCGCCATCGACCAGGGCCGCTTCGTGGACTTCCTCGAGGTGGACGCCGCCTCGCGGACCGGCATCGACGATGCCCGTGAATTGCTGGACAACGCCCAGTACGCGCCCGCTGCCGGCCGTTACAAGGTGTACCTGGTGGACGAGGTGCACATGCTCTCGAAGCCGGCGTTCAACGCGCTCCTCAAGACCCTCGAGGAGCCGCCGCCCCACGTGAAGTTCCTCCTGGCCACCACCGACCCCCAGAAGATCCCGGTGACGGTGCTGTCCCGCTGCCTGCAGTTCAACCTGAAGCGGCTCCCCCAGGCAACCATCCACGAGCGGCTCAACGCCATCTGCGGCCAGGAAGGGCTCGCCGCCGAGCCTGCCGCCCTCGGCCGCCTGGCCCGGGCTGCCGCCGGCAGCCTGCGCGATGCGTTGAGCCTGCTGGACCAGGCGCTCGCCTACGGGGACGGCACGCTGCGCGACGCGGACGTGGCTGAAATGCTCGGCAGCCTCGACCGGGCGCGGCTGGCGGAAATCCTGGACGACCTGGCCCGGGCGGACGGCAGCGCACTCATGGCCCGCGTGCGGGCCCTGGACGAACTCGCGCCGGACTACGGTGACGTCCTCGCGGGCCTCGCGACCCTGCTGCAGCAGGTGGCGGTGGTGCAGCTCGCGGGCTCGGGCGCCCTCGATCCGGAGCTGGTCGGCGAGGCGGAAGGGGAGCAGCTCGCCCGCTTCGCCGGGGCGCTCGCCCCGGAGACGGTGCAGCTCCTCTACCAGATCGCCGTGCTGGGCCGGCGCGATCTCGTGCATGCCCCGGATCCCCGGACCGGCTTCGAAATGGCGTTGCTTCGCATGGTGGCCTTCCACCCGGACCGGACAGGCGCCGCGGAGGAGCCGCGTGCACTTCCTGCCCGGGCTCCTGCGGCCAAGGGGCCGCCGGCCCCGCCTGCGTCAACTTCCGGCGCCAAGGTGGCCAGCGGCGACATCGGTGACTGGGCCGCTTTCGTGGCGGAACTCGCCCTCGATGGTGCCGCGCGCCAGCTCGCGGCCCACTGCGCCCTCGAGGCCCAGTCCCCCTTCGAGTTGCGCCTCGTGCTGGCCAAGCGCAACGAGCACCTCATGACCGACAACCTGCGCAACCGGCTCATTGCCGCCGTGGGCGAGCGCCTGGGTGGCGCGGTCAAGGTGCAGATCACCGTCGGCGACGCGGCGCAGGACACCCCGGCTGCCCGCAAGGCCCGCACCGACGACGACGAGCTGCGGCTCGCCCGGGAGCGTATCGCCGCCGACAGCAACGTCCGGCAGATGGCCGAGCTGTTCGGTGCCGAGGTCGTGCCCGATTCCATTCGCAGGAACCCGAACCAGAAGAAGTGAGCGAAGCATGAAAGCCGACCTTGGCAGCCTGATGAAGCAGGCGCAGAAGATGCAGTCCCAGATGCAGAAGGCCCAGGAAGAGCTGGCCAGCCTCGAAGTCACCGGCGAGGCGGGTGGCGGCATGGTCCGGCTGCGCATGACCTGCAAGCATGAGGTCCGCCAGGTGTCGATCGACCCGGCGCTACTGGGCGACGACCGGGAGATGCTCGAGGACGTGCTGGTGGCGGCCTTCAACGATGCCCTGCGCAAGGTCGAGCGCACCGTGCAGGAAAAGCTGGGTGGCGTGACGGCCGGCCTCGGCCTGCCGCCCGGCCTCAAGCTGCCCTTCTGACGCGTCGCCGACCGGCCCGGACGCCATGGCCTTCACGCCCCTGCTGAATGACCTGCTCACGGCACTGCGCTGCCTGCCCGGCGTGGGCCCGAAGTCGTCCCAGCGCATGGCCTTCCACCTGCTGGAGCGCGACCGGGACGGAGCCCAGCGCCTGATCCGTGCCCTCGGCGCCGCACTGGATCGCATTGGACTGTGTGCCCGCTGCCGGATGTTTGCCGAGAGCGAGCTCTGCGCGATCTGTGGCGATCCCCGGCGGGATGCCGGCCTCGTGTGCGTCGTCGAGACCCCTGCGGATGTCGTCGCCATCGAAGAGTCCGGCGTGTTCCGTGGCCGCTACTTCGTCCTCATGGGCCGCCTGTCGCCACTCGACGGCATCGGCCCGGACCAGCTTGGCACGCGCCTGCTCGAATCCCAGCTGGCCGACGGCGTGACCCGCGAGCTGATCCTCGCCACCAGCGCCACCGTGGAGGGCGAGGCGACGGCGGGGTACCTGGCGGGACTCGCGCGGGAACGGCATATCCGCGCGACGCGCATCGCCCATGGGGTTCCCATGGGCGGCGAGCTCGAGTTCGTGGATTCGGGCACGCTGTCCCATGCCATCACGGCACGGACCCCGCTAACCGCCGATCAGTAGTCCCGTGCGGCCGCCTGGCGGGCCAGGTTCATGAGCCGGCGGTAGCTCTCGTAGCGCCGGCCATCGATGCGACCGGCTGCCACCGCAGCCTTCACGGCACAGTCCTCCTCCCTGAGGTGGCTGCAGTCGGCGAACCGGCATCCCCGGCCATGCTCCGCGATCTCGACGAAGCCGGCCGCGATCGCCCGCTGGTCGGGCATGGCAGGGACGAAGTCCCGGACCCCCGGCGTGTCCACCAGCGCTCCGCCGCCCGGGAGGCCGAGGAGCTGCGAAGCCGTGGTCGTGTGCCGCCCCTCGTCGGTGGCAGTCGACAGCGCGCCGGTCCCCGCGTCCGTGCCCGGCACCAGTGCGTTCAGCAGCGACGACTTGCCGACACCGGACTGGCCCACCAGGGCGGCGGTACCCGCGCCAATGAAGGCGCGCAGTGCCTCGAGCCCGGTGCCAGCGCGTGCGGAGACCGGGAAGACCGGGCACTCCAGCCTGGCGTAGGCGGCGACGTCTGGCGGTGGCGCTGAGAGGTCGGCTTTGTTCCAGGCGATGGCCGCCGTCGCGCCCATCAGGCGCGCCGCGCACAGGTAGCGGTCCGTCAGGTAAGGGTCCGGATCCGGGCGCGCGGCGAGCACCACGACGAGATGGGTGACGTTGGCGGCGATGGTCTCCGGCGACCCGCGGGCGGCAAGCCGCTGCAGTTCGTTGCCCCGGGGGAGCACGCTGTCGACCAGGGCCGGTTCCCCTGGTCCGCCGGGGCTGTACCTGACCCGGTCGCCGCAGACGATGCGCAAATGCCGGCCGCGCACGACGCAGGGGAGTCGCGTGCCATCCGGCAGGGCCAGGCGTCCGCGGCGGCCGTAGGCCGCCACCACGAGCCCTCTGGCCCGGACGTCTTTGCTAGAATCCGCCGCGCCTGCGGGCCTGCGCTTCATCCGGAGCGCGGCCGCGGCGAGGAGCCGACGGGGATGGCAGCGCAGGAAAACGCCGCGGCGACGGACCGCCTGATCTGGATCGACCTGGAAATGACGGGGCTCGACACCGGGCGCGATACTATCATCGAGATCGCTACCGTCGTGACCGACGCGGACCTCAACGTCGTCGCCGAGGGCCCGGTCCTCGCCATCCACCAGCCCGACGACGTGCTGGCCGGGATGGACGAGTGGAATACCCGCCAGCACGGGCGGTCGGGCCTCACGGCCCGTGTGCGGCAGAGTGAGGTTACGGCGGCGATGGCGGAGCAGCTCACCCTCGAGTTCCTGGCGCCACTGGTCGCGGCGAAGGCTTCACCCATGTGTGGCAACAGCATCTGCCAGGACCGGCGGTTCCTGGCCCGGGAAATGCCGGCCCTCGAGGCATTCTTCCACTACCGGAACCTGGACGTGTCCACGCTGAAGATCCTCGCCGGACTGTGGGCCCCGGACGTGCTGGCTGGGGTCGCGAAGGGCACCACCCACCTGGCCCTGGCCGACATTCACGACTCCATCGCCGAGCTGCGCCACTACCGGCAGCACCTGCTCCTGCCGCGGCCGGCCGGCTGAGCGCCCTCAGGCGCCGGCGACGAACAGCGCCACCGTGCTGCCAAACCCGACCAGCCATACCAGCGAGCGCAGCGTGGACCGGTCGGTGATATAGCAGATGCCGTAGGCAATCCGCGCGACGACGAAGGTCACCGCAAGGGCATCGATGGTGTCCTGGGCCGCCCCGGTGAGGTGGGCGATGACCACGCCGGCAGCGAAGAACGGGAAGGCCTCGTAGGAGTTCTGCTGGGCGTGGTTCGCCCGGGCAGCCCGGCCCTCGAGTCCCGCCAGGAATTCCCGGGGCCGGGCATTGTCGTAGCCCTTGGCCCCGGACTTGGCGACCCCGGCCCAGACGATGGGCAGGAAGGCGGCCAGCAGCACGCACCAGTAGGCGATCGTCATCGTCCGGCTCCTGGGTTGGTCACGTCCTTCCCGGCGAGGAACAGCCAGGTCTCGACGACTGAGTCAGGGTTCAGGGACACGCTGCCGATGCCCTGGGCGACCAGCCAGCGCGCGAGGTCCGGGTGGTCCGAGGGACCCTGCCCGCAGATGCCGATGTACTTTCCCGCCGCGACGCAGGCATCGATGGCCATCCTGAGCAGCATGCGGACCGCCTCGTCGCGTTCGTCGAAAAGTCTTGCCACCAGCCCCGAGTCCCGGTCGAGGCCGAGCGTCAGCTGGGTCAGGTCGTTGGAGCCGATGGACATGCCGTCGAAGTACTGCAGGTACTGGCTGGCGAGGAGTGCGTTGGTCGGGACCTCGCACATCATGATGAGGCGCAGTCCGTTCTCACCGCGCTTCAGGCCGTTGGCCGCCAGCAGTTCGGTAACTCCCCGTGCCTCATCCACCGTACGCACGAACGGCACCATGACCTCCACGTTGGTCAGTCCCATGTCGTCCCGCACCCGGCGCAGCGCGCGGCACTCCAGCTCGAAGCAGGGCCGGAAGCTCTCGGCCAGGTACCGCGAGGCACCCCGGAAGCCGAGCATGGGGTTCTCCTCGTGGGGTTCGTACTGGGCGCCGCCGATGAGGTTGGCATACTCGTTGGACTTGAAGTCGGAGAGGCGAACGATCACCGGGTTGGGCGCGAAGGCCGCCGCGATCGTGCTGATGCCCTCGGCAAGCCGCGCGACGAAGAACTCGACGGGGTCCGCGTAGCCGGCCATCTGCTCCCGGATGACATCCTTCAGGTCGGGGCGCAGGCGGTCGAAGTCCAGGATCGCCTTGGGATGGACGCCGATCATGCGGTTCACGATGAACTCGAGCCGCGCAAGCCCGACCCCGTGGTTCGGCAGGTTGGCGAAGTCGAAGGCCCGGTCCGGATTCCCGACGTTCATCATCACCTTGACCGGCAGTTCCGGCAGGTTGCTGAGTTCGATCTGCTGCTGTTCGAAGTCGAGGGCGCCCTCGTAGACGAAGCCCTCGTCGCCCTCGGCGCAGGAAACGGTGACCCGGGCTCCGTCCGGGATGGCATGGGTGGCGTCACCGCAACCCACGACCGCCGGGATGCCGAGCTCCCGCGCGATGATTGCCGCGTGGCAGGTGCGACCACCCCGGTTGGTGACGATCGCGGAGGCCCGCTTCATCACGGGTTCCCAGTCCGGATCGGTCATGTCGGCGATGAGCACGTCGCCTTCCTGCACGAGGTGCATGTCGGCGGTGCCGCCGACGATGCGGGCCGTGCCGGCGCCGATCCGCTGGCCGATGCTCCGGCCCTTGACCAGCACCCGGGAGCGCGTGGTCAGGCGGTAGCGCTGCAGGACGTTGCCGCCCCGGCTCTGCACCGTCTCGGGCCGGGCCTGGAGGATGTAGAGCTTGCCGTCGATGCCGTCCTTGCCCCACTCGATGTCCATCGGCCGGCCGTAGTGCTGCTCGATGACCAGCGCCTGGCGGGCGAGTGCTTCGATGTCCGCCTCCTCCAGCGAGAAGCGGGCAGCATCCGCGGCTGGCACGTCCTCGGTGCGCACGCTTCGGCCGGGCTGCCCGTGGTCGGCATACACCATGCGGATCTTCTTGCTGCCGAGCTTGCGCCGCAGTACCGGGCGCTTGCCGGCGCGCAGCGCCGGCTTGTATACGTAGAACTCGTCGGGGTTCACCGCGCCTTGCACGACCGTCTCGCCGAGGCCCCAGGCGGAGGTGATGAAGACCACGTCCCGGAACCCGGACTCGGTGTCCAGCGTGAACATGACGCCGCTGGCGCCCACATCCGACCGGACCATGTGCTGCACGCCCACCGACAGCGCCACGTCACGGTGGTCGAAGCCCTGGTGGACGCGGTAGGCGATTGCCCGGTCGTTGTAGAGCGAGGCAAATACGTGGTGCAACGCCTCGAGGAGCCGGTCGAGGCCGCGGATGTTCAGGAAGGTCTCCTGCTGCCCCGCGAACGAGGCCTCGGGCAGGTCCTCTGCCGTCGCGGATGACCGTACCGCGACCGCCAGCTCACCCGGGTGCCCGGCGGCCATGGCCTCCCAGGCGGCCGTGACCCCGGCAATGAGGCGAGCGGGCAGGGGCGCGGCGATGATCGCGGCGCGGATCTCCGCGCCGGCGCGGGCAAGGGTTGCCACGTCGTCCACGTCGAGCCGGCCGAGGATCGCGTCGATCCGGTCGGCGAGGTCGTTCTGGGCAAGGAAGGCACGGTAGGCGTCGGCAGTGGTGGCGAAGCCATCGGGTACGTTCAGCCCGAGGCCCGAGAGCTGGCCCAGCAGCTCGCCGAGCGAGGCGTTCTTGCCGCCTACCCGGGCGACATCGCCCATGCCCAGGGAGCGCAGCGGTACCACCCAGGCGTCCTGATTGCCTACCTCGTCGCGACCGGCCATGATCGGGTTCCTGCCTCGTGCATTTCGAGATCGCCGATGACGGAACCCCGGGAACCCGCAACTGCGGTGCCGCAGGCCCCGACGCTCGCCGAAGACCGGTCGCGCAAGAATCGGCGCGTGGTGTTTTTTCTTTCGGACCAGACCGGCGTCACGGCGGAGACGCTCGGCCGCAGCCTCTTGACTCAATTCGAGGGCTACGATTTCGACCAGGTGACTGTGCCATTTATCGATTCTGTTGACAAGGCAGAGGAGGCCGTGCGGCGGATCAACGCGGTGGCGGCCGAGTCCGGCACCCGGCCCATCATCTTCAGCACGCTGGTGCACGACGAGATCCGGGAAAGATTCGCGGCGGCCAATGGCCTCCTGCTCGATTTCTTCTCCACGTTCCTCGGACAGATGGAGCGGGAGCTCTTGATCCGCTCCTCCCAGACCGTGGGGCGGGCCCACGGCATGAAGGACCCGTCGGCCTACGACAAGCGCATCGAGGCCACCAACTTCGCCCTGAACAACGATGACGGCACGCGCACCAGCGAATACGGCAGCGCAGACGTGATCCTGCTCGGGGTGTCCCGGTCGGGGAAGACGCCGACCTGTCTCTACCTCGCGCTGACCTACGGCGTCTTTGCCGCCAATTACCCGCTGTCCGAGGACGAGTTCGAGACCGGGCGCCTGCCGAAGGCCCTGGAGCCCCACCGGGCGAGGCTTTTCGGCCTCAGCATCTCGCCCGAGCGGCTCCAGCAGATACGGCGGGAGCGGCGCCCCGAGGGCCGCTACTCCTCGATCGAGCAGGTGCGCTACGAGCTGCGGGGCGCGGAGGCGCTGTTCCGCCGCTACCAGATCAACTGGGTGGACACCACGGGCTTCTCCATCGAGGAGATCGCCAGCAAGATCCTGAACAGCACCGGCATCGAGCGGCGCGTGCGGCCCTAGGACGGACGCGGTCCGCTCAGATGCGACCCGTTGGCGCCCCGAGGCCGGTGTGGTGGACGATGCGGGCCAGCTGGGCCGCGAGGTCTCCGAGGGACTGCACCGCCCGCCCGGTGGGCAGCGCGATGTCGGGGGCCCGGGCCACGTGCCGTTCCAGGTACACGCGCAGCGTGGCGCCGGCCGTGCCGGTTCCTGACAGCCGGTAGACGATGCGGCAGCCGTTGTCGAACACGAGCCGAACGCCCTGGTGGGCCGACTCGCTGCCGTCCACCGGATCCCGGTAGTGGAAGTCGTCGGCGGTCTGGATGGTGCCGCCGGCAGGATTCGTGCCCCGGAGGGCGGGCAGCAGGTCCCGCAGGGCCGTCATGAGGTCCCCGGCCCGGCCCGCGTCGTCGATCACGTAGTCCCAGCGCTGGTAGTGGTGGCGCCCGAAGCGGCCCCAGTGGTCCGCGAGGATTGCGGGCAGGGTGCGTCCGTCAGCGGCGAGCAGGTTCAGCCAGAACAGCACGGCCCAGAGGCCATCCTTCTCGCGGCAGTGGGCCGAGCTCGTGCCGAAGCTCTCTTCGCCGCACAGGCCGATCCGGCCAGCCTCGAGGAGGTTGCAGAAGAAGCGCCATCCGGTCGGCGTCTCGTAGCAGGGCAGGCCCAGGCTGGCCGCGACCACATCGAGTGCCCGGCTCGTGGGCATGGATCGCGCGACGCCGGGCACACCGGCCCGGTAGCCCGGGATGTGGTGCATGCCGGCCAGCATCAGGGCCACGCTGTCGCCCGGGGACACGAACGTATCCGGCCCGAGGATCATGTTACGGTCGCCATCACCGTCCGACGCGGCGAGCAGCTCCGGCGCTCCCGGCGCCCGGGAGGCGGCGACGAGCTGCGCGGCATCGATGGGATTCGGGTCCGGGTGCAGGCCCCCGAAATCCGGCAGGGGTTCGGCGTGCAGCAGCGACTCCACCGGCGCGCCGAGACGTTCAACGAGGATCCGGCGGGCGTAGGGACCCGTGACCGCATGCATGGCATCGAAGCAGATGCGGTGGCCGCCCCGGAGCCAGTCTGCGATGCGCTGGAAGTCGAACAGCGACTCCATGAGGGCGGCGTAGTCCGCCACGGGATCCACGACCTCGATGGTGACATCGCCCACGCGGCGCGTGCCGGTCCGGCCGAGGTCCAGCAGCGGCAGTACTGCGTGGCGGTAGCCGGTTAGGCGCGTGCTGGCCCTGTAGACGTCCTCGGTGACCTGCTCGGGGGCCTGGCCGCCCGTCGGCATGTTGAACTTGAGGCCGAAGTCGCCATCCGGCCCGCCGGGGTTATGGCTCGCCGTGAGCAGGAAACCGGCATCCGCGTGCCGCAGCCGGATGAGGTGTGATGCCGCGGGTGTCGACAGCAGTCCGTCGCGGCCCACGATGATCGTGCCGATGCCGTTGGCAACGGCGACGGCGATGAGCCGCTGGATCGCCTCGCTGTTGAAGTAACGGCCATCACCACCGATCACGATGCACGCACCGGGTGGCAGCGCGAGCGTGGCCAGCACGGCCTGGGTGAACATCTCGAGGTAATGCGGCTGGCGGAAGACCTGCACCTTCTTGCGCAGGCCCGCCGTGCCGGGCTTCTGGTCGGTGAAC
>CALGMY010000105.1 GCA_937958785.1 uncultured Gammaproteobacteria bacterium
GGCGGGGTCTCGATGGCCGGGGGCGGCGGAGGGGCTTCCTCCTCATCGACGATCTCTTCCAGGATCTCCGCGATGATGGGCGGGGGTGGGCGGTCGACCTGGATGATGCCGAGGCTGGTCACCAGGCCCCACACGAGCAGCGCATGGAACGCGATGATGATCGCGAAGATCATCGCCTTGCGGCCGCTGTTGTTCAGGCCGGTGTCGAAAGTGCTATCCATGTCTGCTCTTCAAAGGGCGCTGTTCGTGCTCGACCAAATGCGTTACGCCATATGCCGTGCGGGTAGGCTCTTGCGCAAGTCCAGTGCTGCTCTGTCGCTACCAGACGTGCCGGGACCCGCGGATATTACTTGGGCGCCGCCCCGATTGAGCAGTGCTGGCTTCTTCGTGCCGCTGGCCGGTTTCTTGCCCGGCTGCGGGGCCAGCTGCAGTTGGACCGGGTTCCCCCCTCGGCCCAAGGCCGCCAAATTTACCCGATCTTCATGGTGATTGCACATGGGTCCCGGCCGCCGTTGCCTGCCCCTGTTTGGATCGACCGGGCACCCGGTTGGTTCCGGCGGCTGGTCCTGTCGCGGCAGCGCTGCAACAATGCGGGCCGGCGCGGCCCGGGGGCTGCGGAAGGGCGGAGGTAGCCATGCGACAGGTCATTCCCGGTTTGCTCCTGCCGGTGCTGCTCGCGGGCTGTGCGGCCGATGCGATCAACAAGAGTGCTGACTTCGACCGGCACCGCTACAGCCGGCTGGTCCAGCCCTTCGACCGGCCTGACCAGATCTATTTCGACGTGACCTTCGCACCGGATTACCCCGCCGCGGATCCGGCGGCCGATCAGGCCAGGATCCGATGGCTCGAGGCCTGGCTGGAGCAGCGCCGGCTCTGCGGCGCGGGCTACGACGTTGCCGCCCGGCGGCCGTTCGATTACCTCGAGGACAATCCGGCGGGTTACCAGGAGCGGTGGGAGATCCGCTGCCGGGCACCGGCGGGAAGCTAGCCCCCGAAGACCTGCAGGCGGGTGCCTGGCGCGACCCGCCAGCGACTGGCGAAGCCCGCGTTGAGCTCGAGTACGCCAACCACCGGCCCCCCGGAACTGATCCGGCGCATGGAATAGGGCTCCGTGTTCCGCTCGATGGTCGTGATGGCCCCGTCGGCACGGACGAAGAGCATGTCCAGGGACAGCCGGGTGTTCTTCATCCACATCACGAGTTCCGCGGGTTCCCCATGGGCGAAGTACATGCCCTCGAACTCGTCCATGGCCTCGACGAACATGAGGCCCTGGGCCCGCTGGGAAGGGGATGCCGGCAGGTAGACGTGGATCAGCAGGCAGCGGGGTCCCGCGGTCTCCAGGATGACCTGGCCCCGCGGGAAGCCGGCGACCAGATGGGCGGGGACCAGGGCAGCCGCCGGCCCCGCCAGGACGGCGGCGATCAGGGCGGCCGCGAGGCCGCCCACCCTAGTCGCCATGGCCGATCCAGCCGGAGAACCGCAGGTCCCCCAGGGTCAGCGAGCCCCGGTCGCCGACCGAGGGCAAGGCTCCCACGCAGTAAAGGACCCCGTCGACCCGCTGGCCGCGGGGCAGCCCGGGCCCGGTGGGTGCGGGGGTGACCGCGGCGACATCGGCAAAGCACCGGCCGGGACCGCCTGAATTGAAGAAGCGGGCCTCCTGCTCGTCGATGACGGTCACGCTGGCGGGCTGTTCCCCGGTGGCCGGGCCCGTGTCGCCGCCCGGGAGGCCGACCAGCACCGTCACCTGGCCCGAACCCCGGCCCGGACCCGAGAAGTAGAGCCGGAAACCGCCCTCGTCCGGCCGCGCCCTGCCATCGCAGGCGAGTTCACTGCCGGACCAGTCCGCCATGAAGTCGAGCCCCCCGTAGAACCGTCCCCGGAAGGTGCCGGCACCGCCGAGGGGGCAGGGCCGCGCGACGCTGGCGGCCGGCCCGGCTGGCGGGTCGCCCGGCCGCTGCAGCAGCGCCAGCGTCGTGACGGTGATTGCTGCCGTGGCACCCAGCAGGCCCGCCAGGGCGCCGGTCGGGCGAACCGGGTCCGATCGGCGGACCGGGCCGGAGCGGGTGGCTGGCGGCGGCGCTGGCATGGCGCCGTATCCTACCGGCAGTGCCTGCCGGGGGGTGAACTGTGACCCACCGCGCAGCCCGTGCGGGGGGCAGCCAGTAACGTCGTGCAGGCGTGGCAGGCCGGGTACCGGGCGGTACTCCGGCCACCGGTGCTTTGGGCGGACTCGAGGGGCGGGGCCGGGTTTTGAGTCTCGACGTGCAACATCACTTCAGCTCGCTCGTGACCGAGCGGCGCACGGGTCTCTTCGGCCTGCATTTCGGGAGCCACGTCGAGGCCGAATTCCGCCGAGTCTATGCCGAGTCCAATTACCCGAAGACCCGACCCATCCTGATGACGGCGGCGGCGGCGATCTTCCTCGCCCTGATCTTCGCCGTCATGCACGAGAACCTGTCCTGGCAGATGGCCGCCTTCATGCTGGGCGTCCTGCTGCCAGCCCTGATGGCCACGCTGGTGACGTCCTACAAGGACGGCTCCCACGGCGCCTACCAGTGGCTGCTGGCCCTGACCGCCGTCTGTGTCGGCCTGGTCACCACCTCGATCACCCTGCGGGCCAGCCTGCATGGCGCGCCTTACTACTTCGCCGCCGAGGTGGCCTGGATCTTCGTGGTCTGGCTGGTGCTCGGGCTGCATTTCGGCATCGCCGCCCTGGTTGGGGTGACGATCTCGGTGACCTACGCCTGGGGCATGCTGACCTGGCAGTTTCCGCTCGAGGAGCTGGTCTTCTCCCTGCTCACCCTGCTGGTGGTCAACCTCATCGGTGCCTACTGCTGCTTCCAGCTCGAGACGGCGATCCGCCAGTCGTTTACCGAGTCCCGCATGCTGAACGACCTCGCCGAGCGCGACGGGCTGACCGGCCTGTACAACCGGCGGCGCTTCGACAAGGACATCGACAAGCTCTGGCGCCAGTCCCGGCGGGACCAGGGCCAGCTGACGCTGCTCCTGGCCGACATCGACCACTTCAAGAACTTCAATGACCTCTATGGCCACCAGGCCGGCGACGACGCCCTGAAGCGCGTGGCGGAGGTGATCGACATGTGTGCCCAGCGGCCGCTGGATTTCGCCGCCCGCCTCGGTGGCGAGGAGTTTGCCCTGGTGCTCTACGGCCCCGCCCAGGACTACGGTCGCGAGATCCCCGAGATGCTGCGCCGGAGCATCGAGGACCTGCACATTCCCCACGCCGAGTCCACCACGAGTCCGTGGCTGACCGTCAGTGTCGGCGTGGCCATCGTCAGCCCGGGCAACGAGCGGAGCCTCGCGGGGGCCATCCAGCTGGCCGACGAGGCCCTGTACCAGGCCAAGGAAGAGGGCCGCAACCGCGTCCTCGTGAAGGAATCCAAGAGCGCCCACATCCAGACCGGCCGGTTCCGGGCGGCGCGCATCACGGCCGCTACCTGAGCCGTGGACTCCGCGCGCCGTTACCAGGTGCCGGCGTTGGGTGCGGATCGCCACGGCTCCTGCACCGGGAGCGGGCCGCCCGCCTGAAGCAGTTCGATGGAGATCCCGTCCGGCGAGCGGACGAAGGCCATGTATCCGTCCCGGGGCGGGCGGTTGATCGTCACGCCGCCAGCCTGCAGCCGCTCGCAGGTCGCGTAGATGTCCTCGACCTGGTAGGCGAGGTGGCCGAAGTTCCTGCCGCCGGAGTAGGGTTCCGGGTCCCAGTTCCAGGTGAGTTCGAGGCAGGGGGCGCCAGTCCCGCCACCTGCGTCGGCGGGGGCCGCGAGGAAGACCAGCGTGAACCGGCCCCGCTCGTTCTCGGTACGCTTGAGTTCCACGAGACCGAGCAGCCCGCAGTAGAAGGCGAGCGACGCGTCGAGGTCCGAGACCCGGACCATGGTGTGCAGGTACTTCATTAGAATGCCGCCAATGTCGACCAGCGAGGCAGATGTATCCCCGGCCAGCCTGCCGGGCGTGCGCCGTATCTTGTACGTCCCGGGCATCCGCGCCAAGCCGCCGCCCGATGCGCACCGGACCCTCGTGCGGCGTTGCCTCATCGAGGGCGTGCGGCGTGCCGACCCCCGTGTGGCCGGCGACCTGGCGGCGGCGGCGGACTGCCTGCGCCTGGTGCTGTGGGGTCATGAGTTCTACCCCGACTACCGGGACCCGGATGCGGACGCAGCTGCCATCGAGGCACTGGTGGCGGATGAACATCCTGCCCGGCGCAGCATCCGTGAGGTGCGGGCGGTTCGTGGCCGGCTGCGCTACCTCACGCACCGGCTCGGTGACCGGTTTCCGGGCCTCATCGGCCTGCTCGCCGGCGAGGCGACCCGCGCCAACCTGGCCGATTCGGCGCGCTACTTTGCCAACGCCGACGGGGTTGCCGATCGCATCCGTGGACTGCTGCGCGACGAGCTCGAGCGCTGCTGGCAGGCTGGCGACCGGGTCCTCCTCATGGCCCACAGCTTCGGCTCCGTCATCGCCTGGGACACCCTCTGGGAACTCCGCGGCCAGGCCGGGCCCGTCGAATTGTTCCTCACCCTGGGAAGCCCGCTCGGCACCCGCTACATCCGCCGCCAGCTCAGGGGTGCCGGGCTGCCCGGCGCGGCCGCGTACCCGCGCGGCATCCAGCGCTGGGAGAACCTGGCGGCGACCGGCGGCCTGACGGCGCTCGGGCACCGCTTCGCCAAGGACTTCGCCGGCATGCGCGAGCTCGGCCTGGTCGGGTCGATCACCGACCGGACGGACCTCATCAATCCGTTCCGGGGGCCGGACGGGCTGAATGTCCACCGCTGCTACGGCTATTTCGTGAATGCCTGCACCGGCGCGGCCATCGCCCGCTGGTGGCGGTCACCGCCGCCCGCCGGCCCGCTGTAGGAGCGCCTTCAGGCGCGACCCGCCCGGGGGACCACCCGCCGGAACTGTGCGCCTGCTCACAGTACGGCCCGGCGGATTTCCATAACGTTCCACCCATGCGCGCGAAGTACTACACCCGCTTCCTGCTGCGCTCGGAGGAACCGGGTTTCGCGGACGAATACAGCGGCGTGGTGGAGCTGAACCACGCCGTGGACCAGGTGCTGGAACCCCGGGAGATCGAGGCACTGCTCGCCCGGAACTTCCAGCGCGACGAGCACGAAGTGGAGCTGCTCAACTGGTCACGGGTTCACTAGGTGTCTGACGCTGACGTGGTGGATTGAATTTCAGGTTCCCCCTGTATTGGCCCGGCCTTGCGCCGGGCCTTTTTTTTGGGGGTGGGCCGCCCGGTGCCGGGACCCCGTGCCAGAATGGTCGCATGGCCACCTTCAAGGGCATACCCATCGAGAGCGGCGCGAAGTACACCACCGCCGCCGGCTTCACCGCGATCCGCAATGGCATCAAGCAGCGCGGCGGTCCCGTCGATCCCGATGCGGGCCGGAAGCCCGACTGGCTGCGGGTCCGCCTCGCCGCCGGGGGCCGCTTTGCCGACGTCCAGCGCACCGTCCACGAGCACCGGCTGGCGACCGTCTGCGAGGAATCCATGTGCCCCAACATCGGGGAGTGCTGGAACGCCGGCACGGCGACCATCATGCTCATGGGGCACGTGTGCACCCGGGCCTGCCGCTTCTGCGCGGTGGACACCGGCAATCCGCGCGGCTGGCTGGATCCCGCCGAGCCCGCCAATGCCGCGCGCACCGTGGCACTCATGGGCCTCGGCTACGTGGTGCTGACCTCCGTCGACCGGGATGACCTGCCCGATGGCGGCGCGGCGCACTACGCCGCCTGCGTCCGCGCCATCCGCGAGTCCAATCCCCGCACCACGGTCGAGGCACTGACCCCGGATTTCGCCGGCGACCTCGCGGCCGTTGCCACGGTGGTGGAGTCCGGTGTCGGCGTCTTCGCCCACAACCTGGAGACGGTGCGCCGGCTGACGCCGGAGGTGCGGGATGCCCGGGCGGGCTACGACCAGTCCCTTGCCGTCCTCGCCCATGCCGGCATGGTGGCCGCGGCCGGCGGCCGGGACGTGCTGGTGAAGAGCAGCCTCATGCTCGGCCTCGGCGAGACCCCGGCCGAGGTGGCGTCGGCCATGGCCGACCTGCGCGCCGCCGGGGTGGCGCTGCTCACGCTCGGCCAGTACCTGCGTCCGACCCCGAACCACCTGCCGGTGCGCGAGTTCGTCCACCCGGACCAGTTCGCCGCCTATCGGGAACTGGGGCTGGCCCAGGGTTTCGTCGAAGTCGTGGCAGGGCCGCTCGTGCGTTCCAGCTACCGGGCCGAGCGTGCCCTCGAGCGCAACAACGCGGGCCTGCCCATGGGCCGGGCGATCGGGCGGCCGCCCGGCTGAGCCGCGGGGATGGCGGAATTCCTGCTCGAGTACGGGCTGTTCCTCGCCAAGGCGCTGACCCTCGTCGCCGCGGTGGCCGCCGTCGTCGCGCTCAGCGTTGGCATGAGCCGCCGGGAGGCACAACCGGGCAGCCTGACCGTCGAAAAGCTCAACGACCGCTTCCGCCACCTGCGGCTGCAGCTCGGCCATGCCCTCCTGTCCCGGGCGGACCGCCGGCGCGAGCAGCGCGAGGAGAAGAAGCGCCAGAAGGCCGCGGCGCAGGACGGCGGGGAGCGCCGCCGGGTCTTCGTCGTCGACTTCAAGGGTGACATCCGGGCCACGGCCGTGGCGGCCCTGCGGGAGGAGATCAGCGCAATCCTGGGGGTGGCGCGGCCGACCGACGAGGTCGTGCTCCGCCTCGAGAACTTCGGCGGGGCGGTCCACGAGCACGGCCTCGCCGCGTCCCAGCTCATGCGGCTGCGGGCAAAGGGCATCCCGCTCACTGCCATCGTCGACAAGGGCGCCGCGAGCGGCGGCTACCTGATGGCCTGCGTCGCCAACCACATCGTCGCCGCACCCTTCGCGGTCATCGGCTCCATCGGCGTGATCGCCCAGCTGCCCAACTTCCACCGGGCCCTGGAGGCCCGGGGCGTGGACTTCGAACAGGTCACGGCCGGCCGCTACAAGCGCACCGTCACGATGTTCGGGAGGACCACCGATGCCGACCGGGCCAAGCTCCGGGAGGAACTGGAGGACGTGCACGCCCTCTTCAAGCAGGTGGTCGCAACCCACCGCCCGGGGCTGGACGTGGAGGCGGTGGCCACCGGGGAGCACTGGTATGGCACGCGGGCCCTGGACCTCCGGCTGGTGGATGCGCTGGAGACCAGCGACGACTACCTGCACCGGGTGGCGGAAACGTCCGACCTGTACCGGGTCCACTACCGGGCGCGTCCCACGCTGCAGCAACGGGTGCTGACAGCCGTCCGGGCGGGCGCCGACGAGGCGGCGGCCTGGCTGGCCCAGCGGGACCGGGACGGCCGCCTGCCCTGAGACTACAATGCCTCCGGGTCCAGGCTGGAGGCCGGGCCTCGCCAACGAACGGAGGGATCCGCTGCATGCACCCGACCCTGCGCCTGACCATCCTGCTCGCTGCCCTTCAGGTCGGCGGCTGTGCGCTGTTCAAGACCCCGGACTGGGCCCGCCAGGCCCCGACGCCCGTCGCCCCGGTGGAGCAGGCCCCCATCGCCAGCGATGAATTCGTGCTCGTGCCCGGCAGCGACGTGGTGGGCGAACTGCAGGTGATTCGCGCCCGCTACGAGGACACGTTCGTCGATATCGCCAGGGCCTACGGCATCGGCTTCGACGAGCTGGTGGATGCCAACCCGGCGGTGGATCCCTGGTTGCCGGGGGCGGGCACGCCCGTCGTCCTGCCCACGCGCTTCGTGCTGCCGGATGCGCCGCGGGACGGCATCGTGCTCAACATCGCCGCCAAGCGCCTGTTCTACTTCCCGAAGCCTGCGGCCGGCGAGCCCGCGCGGGTGATCACCCACCCGATCGGCATCGGCCGCGAGGGCTGGTCCACGCCCCTCGGCACCACCAAGGTCGTGAGCAAGGTCAAGGACCCGGTCTGGACCGTGCCGGCGTCCATCCGGCGCGAGCACGCGGAAGCCGGCGATCCGCTGCCGGCCCGGGTGAAGGCCGGCCCCGACAATCCCCTCGGTGCCTATGCGCTGCGGCTCGGCTTCCCGTCCTACCTCATCCACGGCACCAACAAGCCCTCGGGCATCGGCATGCGGGTGAGCCACGGCTGCATCCAGCTGTTCCCCGAGAACATCGAGTCCCTGTTCGGACAGGTCGCCGTCGGCACCCCGGTGCGCATCGTCAACCAGCCGCGACTCTTCGGCTGGCAGGACGGCAACCTCTGGTTCGAGGCCCACCCCGCCCTGGAGGACGACAAGCGCAACCTGGATGCCCTGCTGGACCAGCAGCTTGCTGCGGCGCTGCGCCGGCGGCCGGCGCCGGTCCCGGCCGCGACGCCCCCCGGCCTGGACAAGTCCCTGGTGTCAGCCACCGCCCGGGAGGGCAGGGGCTTCCCCGTGCGCCTGCTGGAATCTGCCGCCGATGCGGCCACCGTCGCCGCGCGGGCCCGGCCCACAATCAACATCGTCACCTACCCGGTGGAGCGGGACCCGCCCCTCGACGCCGCGAACCGGTGACCCGCGGACTGCCCATCGCGTCGCTGACCTTTGCCGGCCTGCTCGTCCTCGGCGCCGTCGGCCAGGTGCTGGCAGGCGGGGTGCTGGCCTTCGCCATTCCCCCGGGCCTCGCCTTCGTGCCGGGCCATCTCTTCGGCGGTGCCGACCCGGGCGGCGCGCTGCAGCTGGTGGCACCCCCGGCCACCCTCGTGACCTACCAGTTCCTCCACGTGGGCTGGCTGCACCTCATCGGCAACCTCGGGTTCCTCGGTATCTTCGGGCCGAACCTCGAGGCCACCACCGGCCCGGGACGCTGGACGGCGTTGCTGGTGATCACCGGCGTTGCGGCGGGCTTTGCGCAGGCCTGGCCCGACCCGTCGTCCGCAGCACCGGTCGTCGGTGCGAGCGGCGGCATCTCGGGCCTCGCTGGCGCCTATCTCTACTTCCATCCCCGCGACGAGTTCCACCCGCCCTGGCCCGGGAGGCGGGCGCTGCGCGTGCCGGTCTGGGCGGTGCTCGCGGCCTGGCTCGTCCTGCAGCTCGTCGCTGTCGGCTGGTTCGAGGGCGTGGCCGGCGCCGCCGCGTTCCGCGCCCACGTCGGCGGCTTCGCCTGCGGCCTGCTGCTGGCGCCGGTGCTACACTTCATCGCGTTGTCGTCGCAGGATGCGCCCCCCGTTGCCCGAACTCGGACGAGCCGGGATTCGAGTCATTGAATCGCCGCCCGGCGAGGAGCTCATTCCTCTCCGGCGCGAAGCGGTCACTGCCTTCGTCGGCCCGGCGCCCCGCGGTCCCGCCCACATCCCGGTCATCGTCGAGAGCGTCGACCAGTTCCGCCAGCGCTTCGGTTCCCCCGCTGAGCGCAGCCGGATGGAGTGGATCCTCGGCCAGTTCTTCGACAACGGCGGCCGCCAGGCCGTCGTGGTCCGCGTGCCGCGCACCGGCGGTTCGGGCCGGCTCGCACTCCCGGGGCCGGGTGGCACCCTCGATCTCATTGCCGTGAACCCGGGGCCCCTCGAGTACCTTCGCGCCGCCGTCGATTACGACGGCATTCCGGCATCGGACCTGTGGCGCTTCAACCTCAACGTGCAGCGCATCCGTTCCCCGGCCAACCCCCTGGTCGAGGAGCAGGAACTCTGGCGGGGCCTCAGCGTGGCTCCCGATGACGAGGGCTTCGTCGGTGACGTCCTGGCCGGCTCGGCGCTGGTCCGCCTGCATGGCGAACCGCCCCGCGCGCGACCCCACGTCACCCCGGGCGCCAGCGGCATCGGTCCCGTCGGCTACGTGCTGGGCCGTGGCGACTGGCGGCTGGCGGCCCCGCCCAGCGACTACGACCTGATCGGGTCGCCGGAGGACGGCACCGGGATCCATGCCCTCGACCAGGTCCCCCGGGTCGACCTGGTCTGCCTGCTCTCCGGCGCGCCCAAGTCCGACGTCGGGCCCGTGGGGATCGTCGCCGCCGAGCGCTATTGCGCCCGGCGTGATGCGTTGCTGCTGCTGGACCCGCCGGCCCACTGGAGCCGGGTCGAGGACGTGGCGCGCAGCCAGCGGGAGTCCGCCATCGCCAGCCCGAATGTGATCACCTACTTCCCGCCCCTGTCGGCGCCGTCGGGCGACGGCCGGCGGATCCGTTCGCTGAGTGCCCTCGGGGCCATCGCCGGCATGCTGGCGACCGGCCGCAATCCCGACGAAGTGCTGCTCCGGTCGAAGGCCCGGGTGGCCGTCGAACCGGACGAGGAGGAGGCGGCGTTGCTGGCGCGTCGTGGCGTGAACGTGCTGCGCGGCGTGTCGCCGGGTTTCCTGTCCTTCAGCGGCGATGTCACGCTGGCGCGGTCCCACGGCGCGCGCCGCGAGTGGCAGCAGCTCAGCGTCCGCCGCCGGGCCATGCTGATCACCGGCACGATCCGCGCCAGCACGCGGTGGGCTGCGGTGCAGTCGCCCGGGCCGGACACCTGGCGCGCCGTCGCCAGCCAGGTGAGCCGTTACCTGGACTCCTGTGCGGAGGCGGGTCTGCTCGCACCCGGCGGCGCCGGGCAGGCGTTTTACGTCAAGTGCGACCAGGACACGAACCGGGGCCGCGACCGCCTCTCGCTGGTCGTGGGGCTGGCCCTCACCCATCCCGGGCAGTTCGTCGGGTTCCGCTTCGATCATGAAGCCGACGAGAGCCGGGTCACCGAACTCGCCTGGCAGCCGGGAGCGGCGTTGGCTAACGGCTGATTGCGGCACCGTGGCGTGATGGCCATCACGCTGGGAGGTTGCCAGTGGCGGTATAAACTCGGGTCATGCCGATCTCCGCTGCTGATGCCGGAGTGATTCCGGTGCCGAGCCTCAGGGAGTTCTTCCGCGAGTCCGTGGACGCCGCCATGGCGTCGAACAAGGTCGCGGTCGAGGACCACACCGCCCATTACGTCGTCAACCTGCTCACGCTCTTCGCCCGGGCAGAGGCCCTGCACGAGCAGGCCGGCGAGGGGCCCGGCACCCGCCCGCTCGCGCTCATGCTGGCCGATGCCGCCGATGCGGTGCCAGGCGACAGCCGGAACCAGGCGCTCCAGCGCCTGGGTGACGTGGCGCTCTTCCTCGCCGGCTTCATGGCGGACGGCTTCGATCGCAAGGCCGTCGGCGTCGGCTACTACGTGCGCATGGGCGGCGGCGCCTACCGGGCCCTGTCCATGGCGCTGCCGGCCAGTCCGCGCGGCCGGGCCATTGCCCCGGTCTTCGCCGAGCTGGCGGCCAAGTTCGCCGATGTCGTCGACGTGCTGAACGACGTGCGCGGCGCCGGTGCATCCAACCGCGACCAGGAGGTGCTGCGCCTCTACGAGTCCTGGCTCACCACCGGCAGCCGGCGGGCGGCCCGCCTGCTGCGGCAGCAGGGCATCCAGCCCCTGCAGCAACCGGGCAGCGCGCGCCAGCACTAGCGATGGCGCCGGCCATCCCCGAGCTCCTGGGTGCCCTGCAGGATGACCTCGGGCGGCTCTATGACACCGTCGTCGCGGAGGATGTCCGGGACTACCTGGTGACCGACCGGTGCATGCTTTCGGCCCTCGTCCCTGGCCACACCCCCCGGACAACCGATGAGCAGCTGATCCTGGTCGAGGCCGGCAACGCGCTGGACGTGGCGCTCTACCTCGATCCGGCCGTCCTCGGGCGGCTGGCCGCCGCCGATCCCCGCGAACGCCTGACGCGGGCGAACCTGGCTGACTTCTGGACCGTGCTCGAGGGGGTCAGCCACTTTCACTACCTCGCCTGGAATGCCGCGCTCGACAAGCCCGTGACCCTGCTCGAGCTCGAGATGCAGGCCGAGGTGGACAAGTACGTGAGCACGCGGCTCCTGCTCGAGGCGCAGCCCCGGTCAACCCTGGGCGCGCCGTTGCTGGCGCGGCTCTTCGACGAGCCGGCGCTCGACCCCGCGCTCGATCCGGAGGAGGCCGACCGCTACCAGGCCGCCAGCGCGTTGGCCGGTCGCTACTGCGCGGACCTCGAGACCCGTTTCCCCGATGCGCTGTCGTCCGGCGGCGGGCTCCGCGAACTGCGGGCATTCTTCCGGCTGCCCCAGGGCGCCAAGATCGGGCACATCCGCGCGCGCAGTTTCGCCTGACTGTCCCGATCCGCTACGCTGCGATCCCATGCCCCAGGCCCGCCAGACCGACGAGCAACTGCCCGACGCGCCCTGGTACGTGTACATCGTGCGGTGCGCGGACGAGACCCTGTACACTGGCATCGCCCGCAACCCGGCCGAGCGCGTGGCCAGCCACAACAGGGGCACCGGGGCCGCCTATACCCGGGGGCGCAGGCCCGTGGTGCTGGTCCACCAGGAGCCGGCCACCGACCGGGGCGCCGCGCTCCGGCGCGAGGCGGCGATCAAGCGGCTGCCGGTCGCCGCCAAACGGGTACTCGCAGGAGGTTGAATGTTCGGTAGTTCCGTCGTCGGCAGGACAGGCCAGTCCTGGAAACTGGTCATCGCCATCATTTTGATGGTCGTGGGGAGCTTTGCCCCGCTGTGGGAGCAGTCCGGCATCGACTGGACCCTCGGCACCATCCTCGTCTTCGTCGGCTACGGGTTCGGCCTGTGGTTTGTCGTCTGCCCGGCCTGCGGCAACCGCTGGTTCTGGTCGGCGGCCCTCGACGCCACCCTCTACAAGCCGCTGTTCAAGGCAACCGCCTGCCCGGCCTGCAAGCACGACTTCGGCGCCCACAACTGACCGGTCCCCTTTCCGGGAACTACCAGGGCAGGGTGGCGCCGTCGTAGTTCAGGAAGACGCCGGATTGGGCCGGCGTCAGGCCGTCGATGAGCCTGAGCATCGCGGACACCGACTCGGCGGGGGTAATGAGCGTGATCTTCCCCGCCCGGATCAGCGGCATCAGGGCGGCGAATTCCTCGGGCGGCGTTTCGCCGGGCTTCAGCGCCATGACGCCCCGGGTATCCACGAGGCCGGGATTCACCAGGCACACCAGGATGCCCCGCGGGGCGAGTTCCAGCGCCAGGTTGTGCATCAGCAGGTTCAGCGCCGCCTTGCTGGCCCGGTAGGGGTAATAGTTCACCGGCGGATTCAGCAGTCCGTGGGAGGCGGCAGCGCTGCCCAGCGTGACGATTTTCTTCTGGCGGCCCGCTGCCACGTTTGGCAGCAGTGCCGCCGTGACCCGCATGGGCCCCGTGGCGTTCACCGCGAACGAGCGCTCGAACAGGCCGAAGTCGAGCTGGCCGAGCAGCTGGCTGTCGGGTTTCTCGAGCAGTGCCGCGTTGTTCACCAGCACGTCGATCGGCCGGTCCGCATAGCGGGCGGCGAGGGCTGCCACGTCCGCGTCACTCGTGATGTCCAGCCGCTCGATCACGACGTTCGGCCGCTCCGCGGCGAGGGCGCGCAGGTCCGCCGCCTCGCCGGGGCGGCGGGTGGTTGCAATCACGGTCCAGCCCCGGGCGGCGTACTGCCGGACGAACTCGAGCCCGATCCCCCGGTTGGCACCGGTGATGAGCACGGTCGGGGCGCCGCCGCCGGATTCGGCGGCCGTCACCGCCGGGGTGGCCAACAGGGTGACGAGCAGGCAGAGGGCGTACGGCAGGCACTTCATGGACGGCTCCCGGGCACAGTGTCGGCCGGATTCTACGCCGGCGGCTTCACGCGCCGGCGACCCGGTGGAACGCCAGCAGTGCCGCGATCACCTGGTCCGGCGCCTCGAGCTGCGGGTAGTGGCCGACGCCCGGGAGTTCCACCACGTCGGCGCGGGGGACGAGCGTGCGGTAGCGGTCGGCCATGTCCTGGCCGGCGATCGGGTCGGCCGTCCCCACGACGAGGCGGAGCGGCACGTCCGCCGCTGCCAGGGCGCCGGCCCAGCGCCCGCGCATCGCCCGGCGCTCCCGGCGGTAGCGGCTGAGGGGCGCCAGCACGGCCCGGCCCCCGCCCGCCTCCAGCAGTGTCCAGAGGCCCTCGATTTCCGTGGGCGTCGGCGGCCGGCCCGGCCCGAAGATCTTTCGCAGGCTGGTGGCGAAGAGCCGGCGGCTGGCGAGCCGGGCCACCAGCGGACCTGCCGGCGACGCGAGCAGCCGCTGGATGGGCAGCGGGTGGTGGGCCTCCGGATAGATCCCCCCGTTCAGCAGGCAGGCGCTCCGCAGCCGGGGCCTGCCCGTGCGACGGGCGAGCAGTTCCTGCACCACCGTGTCGCCGTAGTCGTGGGCGAGCACATGGTAGTCGTCCACGGCTTCATGGCGCAGGAAGGCCTCGATCAGGTCCGCCTGGCCGCCGATCCTGTAAGCGTGTCCCCGGGGCTTGCCGGACAGGCCGAATCCGAGGAGGTCCAGGGTGAGGACCCGCCAGCTGGCGGCCAGGGCGGGCCAGACCGTCGCGAAGTCCCAGGATGAGGTGGGAAAGCCGTGCACCAGCAACAGGACGGGCGCGGTCGGGTTGCCCCCGCGCCTCACGAAGATGTCGTGCCCGTCCCACCGGAACCGGGCACCCGCCCGACGCCATTCCCCGGGTGACTCGGCCATGGCTCGATTATGCCGCGGGCGCGCTCGTATACTCGGCCCGTCATGGCGCCGCGCTGCAACCGGATCTTCAATATCGGCCTGAACCGGGCCGGTACCACGTCCCTCACCGAGGCCCTCAGCCTGCTCGGCCTCCGGGCGGTGCACCACAAGCACGCGGGCGTGCGGCTCTACGACCTCATGCGCGCCAATGTCGTGGCCCGCCGCCCGGTACTCGACGGGCTGGACCGGTACGACGCTTTCTCCGACTTCGGCGGGCAGGACTTCTACCGCCTGCTGGACCGCCAGTACCCCTACAGCAAGTTCATCCTCACCACCCGGGAGCTGCAGTCCTGGCTGGACAGCCGCGAGCGCAAGGTGGCGAAGAACCTCGCCAGCCCCAACTACCACTACTCGTTCCGCAATGTGGACCGGCCCGGGTGGGTGAAGCACCGGGAGCAGTACCTGGCCGACCTCGATCGCCACTTCGCGCGCCGCCCGGGCGACCTGCTGGTGATCAACATCCCGGCGGGCGAGGGCTGGGAGAAGCTCTGTCCCTTCCTCGGCCTGCCGGTGCCGGATGCGCCCTTTCCCTACCGCAATCGCCTGGCGCCGGATGCCACGGACACCGACACGGCCACCGTCACGACCACCGCCACGACCTGACCCGTCAGGCCCGCTCCCTGAGGATGTATTCCCGGTCCAGGTGCTTGCCCACCGGGAAGTCGTACTCGCCGACCTTCTCGAAGCCGCGACGCCCGTAGAGCCGCTGCGCCCCGTGGTTCCCGGACCAGACGCCGATGTACAGCGGCGCGTGGCCCTGTGCGCGCAGCCAGGCGAGCCCGGTCTCGAGCAGCGCGGAACCGAGGCCGCGCCCCTGGATGGCGCTTCGCAGGTAGAGCTGGCGGATCTCGCCCGCCGCCGGTTCACGCCCCGGGACCGGCAGCTTGCAGGGCCCCGCGGTGAGGAAGCCCACCAGGGTCGCGTCCGCCGCTTCGGCCAGCCACACGCCGACCTCCGGCTGGCCGATCAGCCGGCGGTAGTTGGCCGCGGTCTGCTCGGTGGCGAGGAAGGTCGCGAGATCTTCCGGCCGGTACAGGTGGCCGAAGGTTTCGGTGAAGGTCTCTGCAGCGAGCAGGGCGAGGGCCGGCGCGTCGGCGGCCGAGGCGCGGCGGATGGTGATGCCCGGCGGACCCTGCATGGGCAAAGCTTACCGAATCCCATCGGCTCAGTACCGGCCCGGGTACCAGCGGCAGTCCACCAGCGACTCCCGGTGGGGCGGTGCGCCGACGGGCGCCACGAAGACCCGGTACGCCGCCACGGCCCGCAGCAGGTCGCCACCCAGCAGCCGCAGGCACAGGTCCGTGGACAGCCACGTCGGGCCGCCCAGGCCCAGGTAGGCCCGGTGGCCCGACCAGGGGTAGTCCAGGGCGTCCCGGACCAGGCCTGCCCGGACCGGGTTCAGGTGCACGTAGCGCACCAGTTGCAGCAGGTAGCCGTCGGCGTCCACCCGGCAAGGCAGGTCCGGCGCGGCGAAGAGCGGGCCCTGGCCGTCGCCGGCGTGGGGGCAGGCCGCGGAGTAGCGGTCCGCCAGCTCGAGCGCCAGGCCGGGGGCATGGCGGGGGTGGACCTCCACCGCCAGGTGGAGGTGGTTGGTCATCCAGCAGAAGGCATGGCACCGGGCCTGGTAACCGGCGAGCACTTCCCCCACGAGGCCGTCCAGCACCCGCCGGTCGGCGGGGACGCGGAAGAGTGGCTGACGCTCCCGGCCCCGGAGCGCGACGTGGTGGATCGCGCCCCGGAGGCGCAGCCGGGAAACCGGTGTTGCGGGCATTGGCCAAGCCTTGCCCGGCCGGGGGGGAATTGCAGCCGGAGAAAGGACTGGCTTCGACCGGAATCGCCGCTCAGCCCGTCAGGAACATGCGGCAGGTGGAATTGCCGGTCTCGTCGTCGAAGTCGTAGCCCGTGGCTTCGAGGTGGGCCCGGAACGCCGGCAGGTCGGCGGCAGGGACCTGGATGCCGGCGAGCACCCGGGCATGGTCCGAGCCCGGGTTGGTGTAATGGAACAGGCTGATGTTCCACCGGCTCCCCAGCGCGCGCAGGAACTCGAGCAATGCGCCCGGCTGCTCCGGGAACTCGAAGCGGTACAGGCGCTCGTCCCCGAGGCCCGGGGCGAGGCCGCCCACCATGTGCCGGACGTGGAGCTTGGCGACCTCGTCGTCGCTCAGGTCCGCCACCGGGAAGCCGAGTTGCTGCAACTGGCCGATCAGCTGCTCCCGCTCGGCAAGGCCGCCGGTCAGGCCGACACCGACGAAGATCCGCGCGCTCCGGGGGTCGCTGAAACGGTAATTGAATTCGGTGATGTGCCGGTTGCCGATGGTCTCGCAGAAGTGCAGGAAGCTTCCTGCCCGTTCCGGGATCTGGACGGCGAGGAGCGCCTCCCGGTGCTCGCCGATACCCGCGCGTTCGGCGATGTAGCGCAGCCGGTCGAAGTTCATGTTGGCGCCGCTGTTCACCGCGACGAGCGTGCGGTCCCGGCAGCCACTGGCCTCGACGTGGCGCTTGATGCCCGCGATGGCCAGGGCACCGGCCGGCTCCATGATGGCGCGGGTGTCCTCGAAGACGTCCCTGATGGCCGCGCAGACCTCGTCGTTGGTGACGACGATGATCTCGTCCACCACCTCGCGGCAGATCCGGACCGTCTCGTCGCCGGCCTCCCGCACGGCCACGCCGTCACAGAAGATGCCGACCCGCGCGAGCCGGACGGGGCGGCCGGCGGCGAGGGCCGTGTGCATCGTGGGGGATTCCTCGGGCTCGACGCCGATGATCCGGATCTCCGGGTAGAGCGCCTTGATGTAGAGGCCGATGCCGCTGATCAGCCCGCCGCCGCCCACGGGCACGAACACGGCGTCGATCGGTCCCGGCCGCTGGCGCAGGATCTCGACGCCGATGGTGCCCTGGCCGGCGATGACGGCGGGATCGTTGAACGGGTGGATGAAGGTCAGCCCCTGGCCGGCCACCAGTTGCTGGGCCCGGCCATAGGCGTCGTCGTAGGTGATGCCGTGCAGTTCGATGTCGGCGCCCAGCGCCCGGACGGCGTCGACCTTGATGCTGGGGGTGGTCACGGGCATCACCACCACGGCCCGGATGCCGAGGGTCCGGGCGGCGAGGGCGACCCCCTGGCCATGGTTGCCGGCGGAGCTGCAGATCACGCCGGCGGCGCGCTCGGCGGGCGCGAGGTGGGCAAGGCGGTTGTAGGCGCCCCGCAGCTTGAAGGAAAACACCGGTTGCAGGTCCTCCCGCTTCAGGAGGACCCGGTTGCCGAGCCGGGCAGACAGGCGGGATGCCGGTTCCAGCGGGGTCTCGACGGCCACGTCGTAGACCCGTGCCTTCAGGATCCGCTCGAGGTAATCACCGATCACCCGCAGAGGGTAGCCCACGGCCGCCCGGCCGGCACGGCCGGACGGCGGCAGGCGACTGGCCACCGGGGGGGAGGTCGGCAGCCCTGGCGGTGCCTGACCGGGAACGCCGTTCCTCCAGGGGGACTGGTTCGTCGGCCCGACATCCCCGACCAGGTACCGTGGGCCGAGCTTAGGCCAGTCCGCCGGCGATCGCCCTAAGGGAATCTCCCTACTTGGGGGCCAGCAGCTCGGTGAGGCGGCGGGTCAGCTGCTCGGACTTGTAGCTCGGCAAGGTGTAGACCCAGCCGCCGAGGCGCTGGTTGAGGGTCTCGGCCTCGCTGGCTGCGCCGCCCGTGCCGGAGGCGCTGAAGGTCACCCGCGTCCCCGTGGGCAGGCGCCAGGAGCTGGCCTCGATGGTGAGGCCGTCCGTCGTGACGAACCGGGCCACCACCGGCTTGCCGGGTTCGGCACCGAGCGCCTCCCGGGTCTGGACATCCTCGAGGCGCAGGTCCGCGAGGGTGCCCGCGACGCCATTCGCAATGCCGGGATAGCTGAGTTCGCGCCCCGCCGGAATCCCGGCCACCCGGAACTCCACCAGGTCGTCCGCCGGTTCCCCTGCCTCGTCCGCGGCCCCTTCGTCCGGTGCCGCCGGCTCCGGCGCCCGCGTGATCCGCAAGGTCTCCACGCCCGGGTGGTCGATGGTCACGGAGGCGATGCGCCCCGCCGGGATGTCGGTGAGGGCCCGGTCCAGCCATTCGCCCGCGGTCTTGCCCAGGTCGAACTGGGCAGCGACCAGCCAGCTCTCCGCCTCGCCCGCGCGCCGCACGTAGGTTTGCCCCGCGGCGCCCGGCAGGGCATTGCCGACGATGACGTCCACCGGTCGTCCCGTACCCGTGATCGTGAGCCGGGTGCCGGCCCCATCGGTCGCGCCCGGGTCCGCCACGCCCAGTCGCGCGTAGAAATCCGGATTCGCGGTCTTCTGCTCGACGATGCGGGCATCGGCTAGGGCGAGCAGGTTCTTGCGGATGCGGGCCACGTCGGCCGCGTAGCCGTCCCGGCCGCCGACGGTCCAGCGGTCGGCCCCCCGCTCCAGGGTGGCAACCTCCGCGTTTCCGGGGCCGGTGACCACGATGCGCGACACCGCATTCAGTTCGTCCCGGAACCCCGGCAGAAACGGGCCGTCGGCCGGGTTCGCGGGACGCCTGGCCAGCAGGGCAAGCGCAGCGAGCACCGCCAGCACGCCCAGCGCCGCCACCAGGCCGAGCAGGGAACGCCGGTTCACGCGCCCGCACCGGCCTGGCGCCGCCGGCGCCGGGCTGCCACCAGCAGGATGCTGGCCACCGAGATCAGCACGGGCACCAGGGCGATGTTCAGCACCTTGAGCCGGGTGCCGAGCTGCTCGATGTCCCGGTCCAGTCCCCGCTGGACCTGCCGGAGCTCCTTGCGGAGCTCGATGCGGCGGGACTGGAAACGCTCGATCTCCGCCTCCTGCTGGGCCGACAGGATCTCCGTGCCCTGGTCGGGCCGGCTCGCCTGCAGCTCGTTCAGCCGGGCTTCGGTCTCCTGCAGCTCCGCCTGCAGCCGCTCCTCCGCCGACCGGAAGCGCAGCTCGGCTTCCCGGCGCAGCGCCTGAACGCGGGTGAACGGCCGCTGGAACGTCGCCCGGCTGCGGATGCTGATGAGGTCCCCGCTGCCCAGCAGGTTGTCGAGCGCGTTCACCGCGACGTCGCCGTTGTTAGCGAAGGCGGTGGTCAGCTGCTGGCCGAGGAATTCCTGGGTCTGCGCCCAGAGCCGGTCCGACAGCAGGTCCGTGTCGGCCACCAGCAGGACGTTGATGGGTCCGTTCGAGGTCGCGAGGTGCCCGGGGCGGCCGTCGCCCGGGAAGGCGCTCGGCACCGTGCCGGTGATGCGGGCCGCCAGCGTGTAGCGTTCGCCGGTGGGCTTGAAGTCCTGCCGCAGGAGGTCCGGATCCGACGCCAGCGCCAGCCGGGCCGTGGGCAGCAGGGCCGCCTGCTCGCTGGACTGGATGACCGGGGTGAGCTCGGCGGCGGCATCCGCGCTCCGGGCAAGGTGGCCGGCGAAGGCCAGGTTCACAATATCGAGCCCGCTCGTCACGACGTCGTCCTGGGACATGCCATCCGCCGTCACGCCGATGATGCCGAGGTGCCGGACGGGGCCCCCGTCCGGCCGGCCGACGGTGAGGGCGTAGCGGTCGTCGCCGACCACGTTCGCCATGTCGAGGTCCACGCCCCAGGCACGGAGCAGCGGCCCAAGGTCAGAGGACCGCCCGCCACCACCGCCGCCCATCGCGGCCGCCATGGGGTCCGCCCCGTCACCCGGGTCCTGCTCGGCCCAGGGGTCCGCGAAGACCAGCGCCCGACCGCCCCGCAGGATGAACTGGTCGATCGCGTACAGCGTCTCGTCCGGCAGGTTCTTCGGATGCACGAGCATCAGCACCTGGATCTCGTCCTCGATCCTCTCGAGGCCGGACTCCAGCACCCGCAGGTCGAACAGCTGCCGCAGCTGGCCCGTCACCACCCAGGCCTCCCGGATCTGCTGGGTCATGGGGTCGAAGCCCGCGGTCATCGGCAGGGTGGAGAGCAGTCCCACGACCGGCTTCTTCGGGTTGGCCAGCGAGTAGACCAGGCGGGCGAGGTCGTACTCGAGGAACGCCTCCTTGGTCGGATCCAGGAAGGGGATCGTCTCGTCGTCTCCCACGCTGTTGGTGGCGGCGATGCCGAAGTAGATCGGGTCCGCGTTGTTGCCGAGGTTGATGGGCCGGAGGCCGAAGGCCGTGGCCCGGTCCTCCTCCTCGGAGAACGGCAGGGGGTCGACCACCCGCAGCCGCAGCTGGCCGTTGGAGCGGTTGGCAAATTCCTCGAGCATCTCCCGGACCCGGCCCGCGTAGGTGCGCAGCTGCGGTACGTCGGCCGTCGCCTTGTCGGAGAAGTACAGGTAGACGTTGAGGGGCTCCGGGATGGAGCCGACGATCTTGCGCGTGCCCTCGGAGAGCGTGTAGAGCCGGTTCTCCGTGAGGTCCACCCGGGCGGCCGGCAGCAGGGTGATGACCGCGACGCCCGCCAGGAACACGCCGGCGAGCACCAGCAGGCCCATGCGGTCGAAGAACAGCCTGCCGCGCTTCTGCATGTCAGTCGGCCTTCCGGAGGTCCAGCACGATCGTCGTGGCGACCAGCCAGACCCCGATCACGAGCAGGAAGTAGAGCACGTCCCGCACGTCCAGCACGCCCTTGCTGATGGCGGTGAAGTGGGTGAGGAAGGACAGGCTCGCCACGGCATCCAGCAGCGCCCCGGGCAGCCAGGCGGAGAAGAGGTCCAGCACCAGGGGGAAGCCGGCCAGCATGAAGACGAAGCAGATGACCACGGTGATGATGAAGGCCACCACCTGGTTGCGGTTGGCTGCCGAGATGCAGGAGCCGATGGCCAGGAAGCCGCCCGCCATGAGCAGGCTGCCGATGTAGGCAGCGACGATCACCCCGTTGTCCGGGTCACCCAGGTAGTTGACGGTGATCCAGATGGGGAAGGTCAGCACGAGGGCGACCGCGATGAACAGCCAGGCCGCCAGGAACTTGGCCACGACCGCCTGCCAGAGGGTCACGGGCAGGGTCATCAGCAGCTCCACGCTGCCGCTCTTGCGCTCCTCCGCCCACAGCCGCATGGCGATGGCCGGCACCAGGAACAGGTACAGCCAGGGGTGGAAGTTGAAGAATGGCGAGAGGTCGGCCTGGCCGCGCTCGTAGAACCCACCGAGGTAGAAGGTGAACAGCCCGGTCAGGGCCAGGAAGATCACGATGAACACGTAGGCGAGGGGCGTCGCGAAGTAGCTCTGCAGTTCCCGGCCGGCGATCGTGCGGATCACGCCCATCACGCGCCTCCGGCCGGCGCGGGCCCGGTGGTGATCGCCCGGAACACCTCGTCGAGGCGACCAGCCTCGAGCCGCAGGTCCTCCACCGGCCAGCGACGCTCGGTGGCGAGGCTGCTCACCGTGGTGAGCAGGCGCTCACCCTCCCGGGGAAAGGCGGTAACGGCGAACTCGTGCGGGTCGGTCTCCACGGTGCGCACCCCGGCTAGGGCGGCGAGGTCCGCGGCGACCGCCGGCAGGTCGGCCGACCGGGTGAGGCGCACGGTGACAGCGCCGTGGAAGCGGGACCGGTGGATCAGCGTGGCGGGCTGCTCGTCGGCCACGATGCGCCCGTTGGCGATGATGATGGCCCGGGTGCACACCGCATCGACTTCCTCGAGGATGTGGGTGGAGATGACGATCACCTTGCCCGGTGCCATGGCCTGGATGAGCTCCCGCACCTCGTGCTTCTGGTTCGGATCGAGGCCGTCGGTGGGCTCGTCCAGGATGAGCACGGGCGGGTCGTGGAGAATCGCCTGGGCGAGGCCCACCCGGCGCCGGAAGCCCTTCGACAGGGTCTCGATGGGCTGGTGCAGGACATCTCCGAGCTGCAGCCGGCCGGTGACGTCGGCGAGCCGCCGGGAAAGGTTCGCGCCCGAGAGGCCCCGGATGCGGCCGATGAAGGCCAGGAAGTCGCCCGGGGTCATCTCGCCGTAGCTCGGCGCGCCCTCGGGCAGGTAGCCCAGCTTCTGCTTGGCCGCCACGGGGGCCTCGCCGATGTCGTGGCCGCAGATCTCCGCCCGCCCCGCGGTGGGGGGCACGAAACCCGCCAGCATGCGCATGGTGGTGGTCTTGCCGGCCCCGTTGGGCCCGAGGAAGCCCAGCACCTCGCCGGGCGCGACGGCGAAGGAAATGCCGTCGACCGCCGTGCGGCTGCCAAAGGTCTTCACCAGGCCGTCTGCCCTGATCATTCGGCGCAACTCATTCGGCGCAAGTTTCCGTTGGGGAGTGAATCCCCTCGTGCGCCGGTATTGTCCATGCGGCGCGCCGGCCCGCAAGCCGGATTAAGCGTTCGTAATCCGTGCCACCGGCCGGATCAGGAGGACGTTGCCGAGGGCCACCAGGGCCACCACGACCACCACCGTGAAGGTCACGAAGTAGTCCCCGGTGGCCGTGCGGAGCTGGCCCGCGAGCAGCGTGCCCGCCGCGCCGCCCATGGTGTCGACGAAGGTCACGATGCCCAGGATGCGGCCGAGCGCCAGCTGGCCGAAGCTCTCGACCGCCACGAGCTGGATCAGCGTGAAGCTGCCACCGAAGCCGAGGCCGAAGATCACCGCGAACGCCGTGAGCTGCACCGGATCCCGGG
>CALGMY010000106.1 GCA_937958785.1 uncultured Gammaproteobacteria bacterium
GTGATGGAGCGGACCGCCGCCGCGGCGGTGGTCGCGCTGGCAGCGGGCTGGAGCGACGTCGGGTCTTTCGCGTCGCTGCTCGACGTGGCCCCGAAGGATCCCGCGGGCAATGCGCTCGTCGGTGACGTGGTCGCCGTGGACTGCGCGAATTCCTACGTGCGGGCTGAGAGCCGGCTCGTTGCCGTCGCCGGCCTCGAGGGCTGCGTCGTGGTCGAGACCCCGGACGCGGTCCTGGTCGTACCCCGGGACCGCGCCCAGGACGTCAAGAAGATCGTCGATGAGCTGGAGCGGCGCGGCCGTCCGGAGACCCGCCTCGGTCGCGAAGTGTTCCGGCCCTGGGGCAGCTTCGACGGGCTCGACGCCGCGCCGGGCTTCCAGGTGAAGCGTCTCACGGTGCTCCCCGGCGCAGTCCTCTCCCTGCAGATGCACCGCCGCCGGGCGGAGCACTGGGTGGTCGTCACGGGTACCGCGCGGATCACCCGTGACGACGAGGTGTTCGAGCTTGGCGTGGGCGGGCACACGTTCATCCCGGTCGGCGCCCGGCACCGCATCGAGAACCCGGGCACGGAGTTGCTCCGCATCATCGAGGTGCAGGTGGGCGATTACCTGGGGGAGGACGATATCGTCCGCTTCGAGGATCGCTATGGCCGCCAGGGTCGTACGGACTAGGCGCATGTCCGGCACGCCGCTCCGCTGCTTCAAGGCCTATGACATCCGGGGGCGGATCCCGGACGACCTCAACGAGCACATCGCGGCCCGGATCGGCCGTGCCTTCGCCACCTTTCTCGCCCGCGACGGCGGTCTCGCCGGGCCGGTGGTGGTGGGAGAGGACGTGCGGCTGTCCAGTCCCGTGCTGGCCGACGCGGTGGCGGCGGGCCTGAATGCCGGCGGCGCCGACGTGCTGCGCATCGGCCTGTGCGGCACGGAAGAGGTGTACTTCGCCACGAGCCACCTCAAGGCGGGTGGCGGCATCATGGTCACCGCGAGCCACAATCCCGCCGACTGGAATGGCATGAAGCTCGTCCGGGAGGAGTCCCGCCCGATCAGCGGCGACTCCGGGCTTGGTGCAGTCCGTGCGCTGGCGGAGTCCGGGGACTTCCCGGCGGTGGCCATCGCCGGCCGGAGCGCCCGGGCCGATCCGTTTCCCGCCTACCTCGATCATCTCCTCGGTTACGTGGACGTGCCCCGGCTTCGCCCGCTGACCATCGTCGTCAATGCCGGCAACGGCGGGGCAGGGCACGTCATCGATGGCCTCGAGTCCCGGCTGCCATTCCGGTTCGTCCGGCTGCACCATGAACCCGACGGCACCTTTCCCCACGGCGTACCGAACCCCCTGCTGCCGGAGAACCGGCAGGTCACCGCCGAGGCCGTCCGGGCCCACGGGGCCGACCTCGGCATCGCGTGGGACGGGGACTTCGACCGCTGCTTCCTCTTCGACGAGCAGGGCGGGTTCATCGAGGGGTACTACATCGTCGGGCTGCTGGCCCAGGCGTTGCTCGCCCGGGAGCCCGGTGGGCGCGTCATCCACGACCCGCGCCTCACGTGGAACACGATCGAGGTGGTCCGGCGCCACGGTGGCGTGCCGGTCCAGAGCAAGACCGGGCACGCCTTCATCAAGGAACGCATGCGGGCAGAGGACGCCGTCTACGGCGGCGAGATGAGCGCTCACCACTACTTCCGCGACTTCGCTTACTGCGACAGCGGGATGATCCCGTGGCTGCTGGTGGCGGAAATCCTGGCCCGCAGCCGCCAGCCCCTCTCCGCGCTGGTGGCCGAGCGCATCGCGGCCCATCCCTGCAGCGGCGAACTGAACCGGGCGGTGGCCGATCCCCGTGGCGTACTACAGCGGGTGCGGGACCGCTATGGCGCACACGCCCTCGCGCTGGACGAGACCGACGGCCTCAGCTGCGAATTTGCCGAGTGGCGCTTCAACCTGCGGCTGTCCAACACGGAGCCGCTGATCCGGCTCAACGTCGAGACGCGCGCCGATCCTGTGCTGCTCGACCGGCGCACCCGGGAGCTGCTCGCCTGCATCGACGCGGGCTAGGTCAGCCCGTCTTGCCCCAGCAGATGCGTTCGTCGGCCGCGGTCCACGTGGCGCGGCTGGCCGACACCATCGTCGCGAGGCTCGTGCTGGCGCCGGGGCGCATGGCCTTCAGCTTGTCCTCGAGGCTGCCGCGGCGGAAGGCCATGCCGAAGCGGTTGGTGCCCTCCTGCCAGCAGAGGTAGTAGCGGGTCCTGTCGACGGGGTGCCGCACGACCTTGGTCTGGGGCGCACGGACCACCAGGTATTCCTCGATCCAGTTCGGGGCAACGGACTGCGCCAGGGAAACGGGCAGCAGGGCGAACGCGAGGACGGCAAGCAGCTTCGAACGCATGGTTTCCTCCACCGTGGGACTTGAGGGTCGCCGGCCGGGTGGCGCTGGGAGGAACGCAAGGTCGACGCCGCCCGCGGACGGGCGACCTCACCGGCAACCCCGCTGTCGTGGGAGATCCTGTCCCCCAGACCGGTGGCTTTGCGTCCCCGCCTCGCGACGGGTTTGCCCTGGTCGGCGGGACGAGTCTAGTGGAGTCGGGAGTGGCCTCGGCGCGAAGCGAACATAATCGCGCAACTCGTTGATGAGTTAAGCAATCATTCAGTTGGCGGGGGCGCCTCGACGCGCAGGCGTGTCCGGAAGCCGGCGCGCAGCGACCACGCGATGCGAGGGTGGAAGTGCCGGCTGAGTACCGCCCTCAGGGGGCCGAACTGCACGACGAGCAGGCTGCCGAACGGGCGCATGCCCAGGCGCCGGTGGGCGCGCAGGGACGCAGGGTTATAGGCGGAGATGGCGCTCAGGCTCTGCCGGACGCCCCGCGCCCGAAGCTCGTCGCAGGCGACTTCCCAGAGCCGGGCGAAGGCGGCGGTCAGCCGGGCGTCCGGGCGCACGTAGACGTCGAAGTCCCAGGCCGTCGTGGCCTGCGGGTGCAGCTCGAAGTCGACCGGGTGGGTGAAGTCGCGGTACTCGACCGTCACGAACCAGAGCCAACCGAGGAGTTCATGGCCCCGGAACGCGCCGAGGCAGCGCGCCCCCTGGGCAAACCGGTCGGCCAGTTCCCCGGGCAGGCGCGTGATGACGGCGAGGGCGGGATCACCGGCGCCGAGTGGTCGCACGGCGATGTCCCTGCCCCGGCGTGCCGGCGGGGCAGGGAC
>CALGMY010000107.1 GCA_937958785.1 uncultured Gammaproteobacteria bacterium
TCCGCCCCGACGTCCCTGGCTGATTGCGGTCACGGCCAATGCCGTCGCCGGCGAGTACCCCTATCAGGGCTTCCACGAACGGCTTTCCTCGAAGCGCGTGATGGCCGGGGACTGCTGCAGCAGGTATCCCAGCTGGTCGACGCCATTGAGCAGGCAGTACCGCGCGAAGCCGTCGATCGGGAAGCTGACCGAGCGACCGTCCGGCAGCGTCAACGTGGTGGCGGCAAGGTCAATGGTGACCAGGGCCCCCGGGTTCTCGAGCAGCCAGCCGTGGGTGGCCTTGTCCACGGTCACGGGCAGGAGCCCGTTCTTGAGGGAGTTGCCCCGGAAGATGTCGGCCAGCTCCGTGCTGATGACCGCGCGGATGCCGAAGTCGAGCAATGCCCAGGGCGCGTGCTCTCGGGACGAGCCGCAGCCGAAGTTGTTGCCGGCCACGAGGATCTCGCAGCCTGCGGCCTCGGGACGGTTCAGCAGGAATTCCGGCCGCGGCTTGCCGGCGCTGTCATAGCGCCAGTCGGCGAAGAGGGCCTTGCCTAGCCCCTTCCGCGTGGTCGTGGTCAGGAAGCGTGCGGGCACGATCTGGTCGGTATCGATGTCGGACTGGGGCAGGACGGCCGTCCGGGATTTCACGACGGTGATTTTTTCCATGGCGGTGCTCTCAGTGGGCCAGGAGGGGCCGTGGGTCGGCGATCCGGCCGGCGATGGCAGAGGCCGCCGCAGTCAGCGGACTGGCCAGCACGGTACGGGCGCCTATGCCCTGGCGACCCTCGAAATTGCGGTTGCTCGTGCTGACGCAGAGCTGGCCGCGCGGCGTCACGTCGCCGTTCATGCCAAGGCACATCGAGCAGCCAGCTTCACGCCATTCGGCACCGGCAGACTTGAAGATCTCGTGCAGACCCTCGCGCTCGGCCGCGCGCTTCACCTGCTCGGACCCGGGTACCACCAGCATCCGCACGGACTTCGCGACCTGGCGGCCGCGAAGGAGGCTGGCAGCATCCCGCAGGTCGGAGAGCCGGGCGTTGGTGCAGCTGCCCACGAACACGACGTCGACGGGCATGCCGAGCATCGGCCGGTTTTCCTCGACCCCCATGTACGCTAGTGCCTTGCGGGCGCTGGCGTCGGCAGCTGCCGGCACGGGTTCCGTGATCGGCACGACCATCCCGGGATTGGTACCGAAGGTCACCATCGGCCGGATCGCGGCGGCATCGAGGGCCACTTCCCGGTCGAACCGGGCATCCGGGTCGGAGGGCAGGGAGCGCCACCTCGCAACCGCGGATTCCCAATCCGCGCCCTGGGGTGCCATCGGGCGGTTGTGCAGGTACTGGATGGTGGTGTCATCGGGGGCAATCATGCCCGCGCGTGCGCCGGCCTCGATGGACATGTTGCAGATGGTCATCCGCTGCTCCATCCCCAACGCACGGATGGCACTTCCCCGGTACTCGATCACGTGGCCAGTGCCCCCGTCGACGCCGATGCGTCCGATGATGGCGAGGATCACGTCCTTGGCGGTAACCCCAGGGCCGAGCTGGCCATCCACCGTAATGGCAAGGGTCTTCGGGCGTCGTTGCAGGAGGCACTGGGTCGCGAGCACGTGGCCCACCTCGGTGGTCCCGATGCCGAAGGCGAGCGCACCGAAGGCGCCGTGGGTACTCGTGTGGCTGTCGCCGCAGACGATGGTCTTGCCGGGCTGCGTGATGCCGAGCTCAGGACCGATGATGTGCACGATGCCGCGGGCGTCGCTGTCGAAGCCCAGCAGCCGGATGCCGTACTCACGGCAGTTTTCGATCATCACCCGGATCTGCGCGGCGGCGGCCGGTTCGGACACCACGTCGAGGTCCTTGAGGGACGCCACCGGAACCGTCGGCGTGGAGTGGTCGAGCGTGGCGAGCGTCAGGTCCGGACGACGTACAGGCAGCTTTCGGGAGCGCAGTACCGAGAAGGCCTCGGGAGAGGTCACTTCGTGGGTGAGGTGAAGGTCGATGTAGAGGACTGCCGGCGTGTCGGCGGACTCCGGTACGACGACGTGGTCGTCCCAGACCTTCTGGAAGAGTGACTTGCCGCTCATGGTGTGAGATTCCTGTTGGGATACTGAAGCCGGGTGCCTGGTCAGCCGCCGACCCGTTGGCCCGGTGCGGGTGATTCGAGGGGCTCGAGCCACCCCCACCGGTCGGCGGTCCGGCCGTTGAACAGACCGAAAAACGCCTCCTGCAGGGCCCGCGTCACAGGCCCCCTGGAGCCGCTGCCGACGACGAGCCGGTCCACCGAACGGACCGGGGTGAGCTCCGCGGCGGTGCCGGTCAGGAAGATCTCGTCGGCAATGTAGAGCATCTCGCGGGGCAGGGTCTGCTCGCGGACCTCTAGGCCGAGGTCCCGGGCCAGCACGATCACGCTGTCGCGGGTGATCCCCTGCAGGATCGAGGCGGCCGCGGGGGGTGTGATCAGCACGCCGTCCCGCACGATGAACAGGTTCTCGCCGGCGCCTTCGCTGACCGTACCATCCACGGACAGTGCAATGCCCTCCGCGAAGCCCCGGTCCCGGGCCTCGAAGCCGACGAGGGTGCTCGACAGGTAGTTGCCGCCTGCCTTGGCAAGAGCCGGCAGGGTATTCGGCGCCACGCGCTGCCAGGAGGAGACGCACACGTCGACCCCGTTCTCAAGGGCCTCGGGACCGAGGTAGGTGCCCCACTCCCAGGCGGCAATGGCGAGTTCGACGGGATGTCCGGCCTTGGGCACGACCCCGACCTCGCCATAACCCCGGTAGGCGAGCGGGCGGATGTAGGCACTCTTGAGGCCGTTGCGCAGCACGACTTCCTTGCACGCGGCATCGATCTCCCCGGCTGTCCAGGGGAGGGTGATGCGGTGGATCTTTGCCGAGTCCAGGAGCCGGCGGGTGTGGGCCGCGAGGCGGAAGATGCGGGTCCCGGCCGGCGTCGCGTAGGCCCGGATGCCTTCAAATACGGACGAGCCATAGTGGAGGGCATGACTGAGCACGTGGACGGTGGCGTCTTTCCAGGGCACGAGCTTGCCGTTGTGCCAGATCCATTCGGTGGACTTGATGGCCATGGGTGGTCCTTCAGAGGCGTACGACGTTCTCGCCAGCCGGATCCGCCGGGGCCAAACGGCCCGCAGCCTGCCGGGTGACGCGGTTGATGACTTCCAGGTAGGCGAGGGCGCCGGCCTCGACGATGTCGGTGCTGACGCCATGGCCGCGATGGCTCTGTCCATTATAGTCCACCGTGACGGTGACCTCGCCCTGGGCGTCCTCGCCCACGGTCACGCTGCGCACCTCGAAGTTGCGCAGGTCGAGGTTGACGCCCGTGGCCCGCTCGAGGGCCTTGAAGGACGCCTCCACAGGGCCGTCTCCTACCGAGGCCTCGTCCACCGTCCGGCCGTCGGCATGCCGTAGCCGGACCGCGGCCGCGGCGATTGCCCCGGTGCCCGCGGAGATGTGCAGTTCAACCATCTCCCAGGGCCCGTCGCCGCCCGCCTCGGCATTCATGATGATGGCCTCGATGTCGCCATCGAACATTTCCTTCTTGCGGTCGGCAAGTTTCTTGAACTCGGCGAAGGCCGTGTTCAGTTCCTCGTCGCTGAGGGTGAAGCCCAGCTGCTGGACGCGGTCCCGGAAGGCATGGCGGCCGCTGTGCTTGCCGAGCACCAGGTTCGACCGGCTGATGCCGACGTCTTCGGGGTTCATGATCTCGTAGGTCGCAGCGTTCTTCAGCATGCCGTCCTGGTGGATGCCCGATTCGTGTGCAAAGGCGTTCTCACCCACGACGGCCTTGTTCCGCGGCACGTGCATGCCGGTGATGCTCGATACCAGCCGGCTCACGGGATAGAGCTTGCGGGTGTCGATACCAGTGTCCAGGCCGTAGTGGTTGTAGCGTGTCCGCAGGGCCATCACCACCTCTTCGAGCGAGCAGTTGCCGGCCCGCTCGCCGATGCCGTTGATCGTGCATTCAACCTGCCGGGCGCCCGCTGCCACGGCAGACAGGCTGTTCGCCACTGCCATGCCGAGGTCGTCGTGACAATGCACGCTGAGGACGACCCGGTCGATGCCGGGGACGTGGGCGCGCAAGTAGGCGAACAGGTTGCCGAACTCCTCCGGAACGGTGTATCCCAGTGTGTCCGGGACGTTGATGGTGCGCGCGCCCGCCTCGATCACCGCCGAGACAACCTCGGCGAGGTAGGCGGGCTCGGTGCGCGACGCGTCTTCTGCGGAGAACTCGACGTCGGTGCTGTGCTCGCGCGCCATGCGCACGCCCTCGACCGCGCGGCGGATGATTTCCTCCTTCGCCATGTTGAGCTTGAAGGTGCGGTGGATCTCGCTGGTGGCGAGGAATACGTGAATGCGCTTGCTCGCCGCTGGCTTCAGCGCGGCGGCCGCCCGCTCGATGTCCACGGGGTGGCACCGGGCGAGGCTGCAGATCGTGGGTCCGGCGATCCCGGCGGCAATGGCCTGCACGGACTCGAAGTCGCCGGGTGAGGCCGCCGCGAACCCCGCCTCGATCACGTCGACCCGCAGGTCGCGAAGGGCGGCGGCTACCCGGAGCTTCTCCTCCAGGGTCATGCTGCAGCCGGGGGCCTGCTCGCCATCCCGGAGCGTGGTATCGAAGATGAAGACCCTGTCTGTCATGTCGCTGCCCCGTGGCCCGCGCCGGCCCTGGTGGGCCGGATAGGGCGCGTCAAAAAAAAGACCCCGTCACCTGGCGGGTGCGGGGTCTCGGTGACTCGTGAAAAAAATCAGCCGCGCCGACGCCCGCCCCTCAGGGCTCTACCAGGCCGCCGGACAGCCGCTGCGGCACCTGGGGTGCAAGCTGGATTGCCGACTGGCGCTGGGGCTTGGACATGCGTGGAATGGTCGGTGAACCGCCAGGGGAAGTCAACCGCGGGGAAGGGGGGCCATGCTATCCTCCCGCGGGTCGCCGCATCCTGTTCCAGGGCGGTCTGCAACGATGAATGCCATGCCACGAGTGATCTTCCACGAAGCCACGGGGCGACGGGTCGAGGCCCACGCGCCGGCGGGTCACACCCTCATGGAGGCGGCGCTCGACAGCGGGGTCGCGGGTATCCTGGCGGAGTGCGGCGGGGCCTGCGCCTGCGCGACCTGCCATGCTTTCGTGGCCGATCCCTGGCTGCACCGGCTGCTGCCTGCGGACGACGTGGAAGATGCCATGCTCGACGCCGCTGCCGGCCGTCGCCCGGCCAGCCGGTTGCTCTGCCAGATCGAGCTGACCCCGGAACTGGATGGCCTCGAGGTCTTCGTCGCCGGATCCGGGGAGTGAACGTCGCATGCGCCTCGTGACCCTCGACAGCCGGGAAGCCGGGGGCCGACCGGCACTTTGCCTGTCCTCCGGTGAGATCCTGGACCTGGCGGCCTCGCCCTCCGGGCTGACGGCGGCCCAGTGGCGTCCCCAGTCTGTGGTGAGCGTTCTCGCCGAGGGCGAGGAAGGCGCCGCCCGGGTTGGTCGCCTGGTGGCCGAATTCGAGTCCGCGCCCGAGGCCCAGCGGCAGGAATGGCGGCGCAACGGCCGGTTGCTGCCAGCCGCGGGCACCCGCCTTATGCCGCCCATCCGCCGGCCAGGCCTGCTGCTCATGGTCACTGACGCGGCCGGTGCCTGCTACGTGAAGAACCCCAATGCCGCCGTCGGCCCCGAGGTCGCCGTCGCCCCTCCCGTGCCGGGAACGGCGTTGTTCCTACTGCCCATGCTGGGCGCCGTCGTTGGGCGCCCGCTGTTCCGCGCCACCGAGGTCCAGGCGTCCAGGGCGGTCGCTGCCCTGACGCTGGTGGCCGATCTCGGCGCCGCGCGGCTTGCCGCCGGCGCCGGCACCAGCGTCGGGGGCGGCCAGGCCGACGCCCGCCAGTTTCCGGGCGCCTGCGTCATCGGCCCGGCCCTCGTGACGCTCGACGAATTCGCCGGCGGGAACGGCTGGCCCGTCGCCCTGCGCGTGAACGGCCGTGATATGGCCACGGCGGCCCCCGCGCGCACCTTGACTGACCTCACCCGCAGCGTGGCTGCGCTGTCGGCCCGCTACGCCTTTCGGCCGGGGGACATCGTTGGCCTGCCGGTCGCGAACGGCGAGTACGAACTGCCCCCGGGTAGCGCCGTTGTGCTCTCGCTGCAGCGTGGGCTGGAATTGCGCTTCACCATCGGAAGCTGAGCGCCTTGGCCAACCGCACGCTCAGCCTCGATGACCGGCTGTACGCGTACCTGCAGCAAGTCTCCCTGCGTGAGCCCCCGGTCCTCGGAGAGCTCCGCACCGAGACGGCCCACCTGCCCCTTGCCCGGATGCAGATCTCCCCGGAGCAGGGCCGGTTCATGGCCCTCCTGGTCCGCCTGCTGGGTGCCCGTCGGTGCCTGGAGGTGGGCACATTCACGGGCTACAGTGCGCTGGCCTGCGCGCTCGCGTTGCCACCGGATGGCGAACTGGTGGCCCTCGACATCAGCGAGGAGTGGACGTCGATCGGTCGCCGCTTCTGGCAGTCCGCGGGAATGGCCGGTCGCATCCGCCTCCGGTTGGGGCCGGCCGGTGACACGCTGCGCCAGATGCGGCGGGAGGGTGCGGACGGCAGCTTCGACTTCATGTTCATCGACGCCGACAAGACCGGCTATGCCGACTACGTCGAACAGGGCTGGCACCTGGTGCGATCCGGTGGTCTCATCGTGATTGACAACGTGCTGTGGAGCGGGCGCGTGGCGCATCCGGCCAATGAGGACGAGGACACCGTCGCCCTGCGCGAGCTGAATTCCCGGTTGAAGGATGACGATCGCTTCGATCTTTCGCTGCTGCCCGTCGGCGACGGGCTGACCCTGCTTCGCCGCCGCTGACGCCTCAGCGGGGCACGGGGGCGTGGACCAGCTCGATGAGTTCGCCCGCCGCTCCCCGCAGGCACGCCGCGCCCGTGACCCCCGTGTAAGGCGGGTTCGAGTCAGGCGGAGGCACCATCGCGCCACCCGCTTCCGGGATGCAGAAGGTCACCATGCAGATCCCCGAGGGCAGGGTCTCGAGACTTTCCGGCAACGGGCTGGCTGAAACCGGCATCTCGTCGGCCTCGATGTAGCAACGCTCCCGCAGCGGCAGCGCGGCGAGCCGGAACCGGTGCTCCCGGGAAAGACCGAATTCGAGCGCCATGGTCTGCACACGGGACTCCATCGCCGGCGTCACGGGGACACCGAAGTGGTCGAGGTAGTACTGCTGCATCCCTTGCAGCGAGGCCCCGCCGACGATCACGATGAAGGTGCGGTCCACGGTACAGCGGGCTGCCGGAGAGGCAAGACCCGGGACCTGCTTCTTGAACTCGGTGAGGTAGATGATCTCGCCACCCGGACCCCGCACCTGCATGGCGCGGATGTCGGGGCAGAACGACAGGTCGAGTGGCGGCGCGACGATCTCGAACGGTGAGTCGCGGAGCTGTTCGGCGAGCGGGTCCACCCGGTCCACGATCAGTTCGGCCGCGTGCCAGCCGTGACGCGCAAAGGCGCGATAGCCGGGTTCGGCGGGCAGCTCGATGAAGCGGAAGATGAAGTCGGTCGCTGTCTCGGGCGCCATCAGCAGGCAGGGCGCACCCGCGGCGCGCGGGACGCCCCAGAGGGCCGCCTGCGCCGCACTGACCTTGCCCCGGTCCACGGGGCGGTAGTGCAGGAACCGGCTGTAGGCGGCCTCCGCATCCCGCAGGGACGGGGTGCGGATCGTGACGCAGGCGATCGGCCCGAGGCGGGCCTCGCCCGGGCTCAGATGATCCCCCGGTCCCGGAGGTCCTTGAGGCGGGCCGCGTCGAAGCCCAGGAGTTGCCGATAGATCTCGTCGGAGTGCTCGCCGAGCTCCGGGGCCGGCGCGCGGATACCACCCGGCGTGCGGGAGAGCTTCGGTGCGACGTTCTGCATGCGCAGCTCGCCGAACTTGGGGTGCATCGTCTTGACGATGGCCTGGCGGGCCTTGAAGTGGGCGTCCTCCAGCATCTCCGGGGTGCGGTATATCTTGCCGGACGGTATGCCGAACTTCTCCATCAGGTCCTCGAGGGGGCCCGCATCCATGGTACGGGTCCAGTCGCTGATCAGGTCGTCAAGCTCCTTCTGCCGGGCGCCCCGGGCAGTGTGGGTGGCATACCGCTCGTCTTTCGCGAGTTCAGGCCGGCCCATGGCCTCGGCCAATCGGCCGAAGACGGTGTCCTGGTTGGCGGCAATCAGGATCATGCCGCCATCCCGGGTGGGATAGACATTGGAGGGTGCGACATTGGGGAGTATGGCGCCCGTGCGTTCGCGGACATAACCGGTCTTGTCGTACTCGGTGACCAGGGATTCCATCATGTTGAGCACAGCCTCGTAGATGGCCGAGTCGACGACCTGACCCTCGCCCGTCCGCTCCCGGTAGTGGAGGGCGGAGAGGGCGCCGATGCAGGCGAAGGTCGCGGCGAGCGAGTCGCCGATGCTGATGCCCATGCGGCTCGGTGGCGTGGCCGGGTCGCCGCACACGTAACGAAGGCCACCCATGGCCTCGCCGACGGCTCCGAAACCGGCCCGCTTGGCATAAGGCCCGGTCTGGCCGAAGCCCGACACGCGGATCATGATGAGCCGCGGGTTGATCCTTTGCAGTTCGGCATAGGAGAGATTCCAGCGCTCGAGGGTGCCTGGGCGGAAATTCTCGAGCAGGAAATCGGCTTTGGCGATGAGGTCCCGGGCGATGGCCTGGCCCTCGGCCTCACGGAGGTTGAGGGTCACGGATTTCTTGTTGCGGGCCACAACGGGCCACCAGAGCGACATGCCGTGGGCCTTCTCCCGGCCCCACTCCCGCATGGGATCACCCTGCCCGGGTGGCTCGATCTTGATGACCTCGGCGCCGAAGTCCCCGAGCAGCTGGCCGCAGAACGGGCCGGCCAGCAGGGTGCCCATCTCGATGAGGCGCAGCCCCGCCAGGGGGCCACTGCCCTTCGTCTGTTCGTTTGCCATCCCTTACTTCTTGTAACGCTGTCCGGGCCGTATAGAATACCGTTTTTCCCGCCTCCTGTAAGGCCATGAGCCAGTCACCCCGCCACGTCTCGATCATCGAAGTCGGTCCCCGCGATGGCCTCCAGAGCGAGCCCGAGGTCCTGCCGACGGCGACCAAGATCGAGTTCATCCGGCGCGCGGTGGACGCGGGCATCCGCCGGCTCGAGGTCACGAGCTTCGTGCATCCAAAGCGGGTCCCCCAGATGGCGGATGCGGAAGACGTGATCCGCGGGCTGCCCCGGATCGACGGCGTCACCTACATCGGCCTCGTGCTGAACCGCAAGGGCTTCGAGCGTGCCCAGGCCACGGGCATCCCCGAGATCGGCATGGCCGTGGTGGCGAGTGACACCTACAACCAGCGCAACCAGGGAGTACCGACCACCGAGTCGGTGAAGGCCTGGGTCGAGATTGCCAGGGCCGCGAAGCAGGCGGGGATGCGGGCCAACGTGATGATCTCGTCGGCCTTCGGCTGTCCCTTCGAGGGGGAGGTCCCCCTGCGGCGGGTCCTCGACCTGGTGGATCAGGTCATGGACGGCGAGCCTGTCGAACTCGGCCTTGCCGACAGCATCGGCGTCGGCGTTCCTTCCCAGGTGCGGGACATGGTGGGTGCCGTGCGTGAGCGGGCCCCCGGGGTGCCCATCCGTTGCCATTTCCACAACACGCGCAACACGGGCATTGCCAATGCCCAGGCCGCCCTTGATGCCGGCGTCGCGTCGCTGGACGCGAGCATCGGTGGCATTGGCGGCTGCCCGTTCGCGCCCGCCGCCACTGGCAACATCCCGACCGACGACCTGCTCTACCTGCTGGATCGTTCCGGCGTCGTGACCGGCGTGTCGCTCGAGAAGATCATTGCCACCAGCCAGTGGCTGATCGGGCAGCTGGGCCGCGGCACGCCCGCCATGCTGCCCAAGGCGGGCATGTTCCCGCAGGTGGCGGAGGCCCACCGGGCCCGGCTGGCGGGTTGAACGACTGGCATGGCGCGAGACTCATCATCGTGGCGGGAGTCGGCCACGATCCCCACGAACTCAAGCACTGGAACACCTGAGAGGCCTGTATGAGCTACCGACTAGGGGTTGACGTTGGCGGAACGTTCACGGATCTGCTGCTCATCGACGAGTCCAGCGGGGACATCTTCACCGCCAAGGTCCCGAGTACTCCGCACGACTCATCGGTCGGCGTGCTGAACGGCATCGAGAAAGTCTGCAAGAACGCCGGCATCGACCCGAACAAGATCACCCATTTCATGCACGGGACGACGGTGGCGACCAACACGGTCCTTACGGGTTCCGGCGCCAAGGTTGGCCTGGTAACCACCAAGGGATATCGCCAGGTCCTCCAGATCGCCCGTTCCTTCGTGCCGGGCGGCCTGGGCGGCTGGGTGATCTACAACAAGAGCCTGCCGCTGGCCCCGCTGGGCCTCACAATCGAGGCCGACGAGCGCATCGGCGCGCGGGGTGAGGTCGTGAGGAAGCTCGACGAGGCCCGGCTGCGTCGCGACCTCAAGGCCCTCGGCAAGAAGGGCATCGAGGCCCTGACGATCTCGCTGATCAATTCCTTCGCGAATGGCGAGCACGAGGCACAGGTGGCCAGGATCGCCCGCGAGGTCCTGCCAGGCATCCCCATCTCCCTCTCGTCCGAGATCGTGCCGGAGATGCAGGAGTACGAGCGCACCATCACCACCGTCGCCAACTCCTACGTCCGTCCCAAGGTCGAGACCTACGTCCGCAACCTGCACCGCCAGCTGCAGAAGACCATGAGCAAGGTCCAGTTGCACATCCTGCGGTCCGATGGCGGTCTTGCCTCGGCGAAGGCCGCCGAGTCCTATCCGGTCAACCTGCTCATGAGCGGCCCGGCCGGTGGTGTTTCGGGCGCCGTGTGGGTCGCCCAGCAGGCCGGCTTCAAGAACCTGCTCACCTTCGACATGGGCGGCACGTCGACTGACGTCTGCCTGGTCGAGAATGGCAAGGCCCAGCTTCGCCGGGAAACCACCGTGGGCGACGTGGTCGTTCGCGCCTCATCGGTCGACGTGCGTACCGTCGGCGCCGGTGGCGGCTCCATCGCCAAGGTGCCGGAGCTGACCAAGGCCCTGCGCGTTGGCCCCGAGAGTGCCGGCGCCGTGCCGGGCCCGGCGGCCTACAACCGGGGTGGCACGCTGCCCACCGTGACCGACGCGAACGTGGTCCTTGGCTACCTGCCGAGCGGTGAAGTACGCCTGGGCGGCGACATGAAGGTCCGCCGTGACCTGGCCGAGGCCGCGGTCAAGTCGATCGCCGACGCCCTCAGCCTCAGCCTCAAGCAGGCTGCGGCGGGCATCATCGACATCGTCAACGAGAACATGTACGGCGCCCTCCGGCTGGTCTCGGTCGAGAAGGGCTACGACCCCCGGGACTTCGCGCTGATCGCCTTCGGTGGCGCAGGTCCCCTGCATGCCAATGCGATCGGCAAGCTGATGAATTCCTGGCCGGTCATCATCCCGCCAGGCCCGGGCGTCCTGTGTGCCTACGGTGATGCCACCACGCGTGTGCGTGACGAGGCCTCCAGGACCTTCATCCGCCGGTTCGGCGAAACGACCGACAAGGAGGTCGCCAAGATCTTCCGCAGCCTGGCAGCCGATGCTTCCAAGGCGCTGGACAACGAGGGCATTGCCAAGGGCGACCAGTCCGCCAGCTACCAGGTCGACATCCGCTACCACGGCCAGGGCCTCCTGCTCACGGTTGACTTCGAGATCGAGGAGTTCGACCGGCGGGGTCTCGAGGTGATTGGCGAGCGTTTCGACGAGATGCACCGCCAGTTGTTCACGTTCGCCCTGCCCCTGGAGAAGGAAATCGTGAACCTGCGGGCGGTTGCCCAGGGCAAGCCAACCAATGTCCGGGCCCAGCGCGTCGAAAAGGGCGGGGAGAGCCCCTCCGCCGCGGCGACCGCCAAGCTGACCGTCTATGTCGATGGCAAGGACCAGGAGGCCACCCTCTATGACCGGTCCAAGCTCAAGTCGGGCAACGCCGTGCATGGCCCCGCGGTCGTGCTCGAGATGGACTCGACCACGCTGATCCTCCCCGGCCACGTCGGCAAGGTCGACGACTGGGGCAACATCCTCATCACGCCCGTGGGCTGAGCACGACGAGTGCCCGGCGCAGACAGCGAAGGAATCCAGGAGTAACCCAATGCCAGCCAAGATCGTAGAGACCCGGCCCCGCCCGTTCAAGCGGCTGAAAATTGACCCCATTACCCTCGACATCATCGAGAACGCGATGCTGAATGCCCGGCACGAGATGGACACGGTGCTTTTCCGCACCGCCATGTCCCCCGGTATCCGGGAGCAGCACGACGAGTTCCCGATGATCGCGAACCTCGATGGCAAGATGGTCGTCGGCCAGTTCGGCAGCTTCATCTACGGATTCAAGGCCGCCTACGACGGGACGATCGAGGAGGGGGACATGTTTCTCACCTCCGACCCCTATGCCTGCAACGGCGCAGTGAGCCATGCCAACGACTGGCTGCTGCTGCGGCCCATCTTCAAGGACGGCCGGCTGATCTCCTATGCAGCGATGTTCGGCCACATGACTGACATCGGCGGCAAGGTGCCGGGTAGCCTGCCAACGGATGCCCAGTCCATCTTCGAGGAGGGCATCCGCGTGCCTGTCACAAAGATCATGAAGAAGGACGTGCTGCAGGAGGACATCCTCGAGATCATCCTGCACAACTGCCGGATGCCTCAATGGAACCGCAGTGATTTCTACGCCATCATCGCGGCGATCCGCACTGCCGAAAAGCGGGTCATCGAGATGTCCACCCGCTTCGGCGACGACGTGTTTTATTCAGCCCTCGAGGAGCTTCTCGACCGCAACAAGCGGGCCATGTCCAAGCTCATCACTGCCGCCGTGCCGACCAAGAAGCAGTACTTCGAGGACTACATCTGCGACGACGGCATGGGCATGGGGCCCTACAAGATCAAGTGCGCGATGTGGCGCGAGGGCGAGAAGGTCATCTTCGACTTCGAGGGCACCGATCCCCAGTCAACGGGCTCCGTGAACTTCTACCTCAACGAGGAGATGTTCAAGATGTTCTGCGGGGTCTACATGATCATGGTCTTCGACCCGCAGATCATGTTCAACGACGGCTTTTATGACCTGATGGAAGTCCGCATCCCCGAGGGCTCGCTGCTGAAGCCGCGTTTCCCGGCTGCCCTCTCGTGTCGCACGCACGCCCTTGGCCGGATCTTCGACATCCTGGGCGGCCTGCTGGGCCAGGGCAACCCGGACTTCCTTTGTGCCGCCGGCTTCTCGGACAGCCCGCACTTCATGTACTCGGGCTACCGCAAGACCGGTGAGTGGTACCAGCTCTACAGCATCGGCTTCGGTGGCATTCCCGGCAAGCCGTTCGGCGATGGCCCGGACGGCCATTCCCTGTGGCCGAGCTTCACCAACGTTCCCAACGAGTTCCTCGAGAGCTACTTCCCCCTGCGCATCGAGGCCTACGAGACCCTGGCGGACTCCGGAGGTCCCGGCCTTCACCGGGGTGGAAACGCCCTGCGCGTGGGCTACCGGTTCCTGGAGCCCGGACAGATCTCCATCCACGACGACCGCTGGCTGACCTACCCGTGGGGCGTCAACGGCGGCCTGCCCGGCTCCCGCAGCCGCAAGATACTGGTCCGGAAGAACGGCAAGAAGGAACTGCTGCCGTCCAAGTGCGACCGGATCCCCGTGGCCGAGGGCGATCTGCTGTACTTCGACACCTGGGGCGGCGGTGGCTGGGGTGACCCGCTGAAGCGGCCCGCCGAGAAGGTCGCCTTCGACGTGGATGCAGGCCTCGTCAGCCGCGAGGGCGCCAAGCGCTATGGCGTGGTGATCAAGTCGAACGGGGCGGTGGACGAGAAGGCCACGGCCGCGCTCCGGGCCCGCATGGCCAAGAAGCGTGGCAAGACCAAGCTGTTCGACTTCGGCGGCACCATCCCCGAGCTGAAGAAGGCCTGCAAGAAGGAAACGGGCCTCGAGGCGCCGAAGCAGCCGGTGTTCCAGACCTGGGCGCGGCCAGAGGCTGCCGCTCCCAAGGGCCGGAAGGCGAGCCGCAAGGTCGCCTGAGCCAGCCAGCGGCGCGGACGACAGGGCCCCGGGGCAGCGCTGCCCCGGGGCCCTTTACTTTCCGGCCGGTGTTCCGGCCTGGTTTCAGTCGTCGCTGGGCGGCGACATCGCCTCGCCCGCCACGGCGAGCGCCTGGCTCTCCCCCTGGGACAGGAACTCGGCCTCGATGCGCTGGGCCGTGGCCCGGAGCTTGGGCAGGAAGCGCTGGATCGCGTCGCCTTCGGGAACGGCGGTGCTCGAGAAGCGGATGGTGAGGGCCGCGAGGACCCGCTCGCCGGCCAGGATCGGCACGGACAGGCTGAGTTCCTCCGAGACCCGGCGGGGGCGCCGCCACGTCGCGTAGCCCCGGTTGCGGGTCTCTTGCAGCAGTTCCCCGATTTTCCGGCGGTTGCTGGCCGGCTGGTCTTCGGGGCGCCGGGACTTGGCGAGCAGGTCGAGCAGGGCGTCCCGTTGTTCCTGCGGGCACCAGGCGAGGTAGGCGATGCCGGAGGCCGAGCCGAGGATCGCCACGCGAAATCCGGGACCGCGTTTCTCGACTGCGAGGGGGCTGCGGTGGTCAGTGGTCTGGCGGATGAGCATCGTCGAGCCGGACAGGGTGGCGATCGCAATGGGCCACACCAGCTCGTTGCACAGCTCGTACATGTAGGGGCGCGCGATCTGGGTCACCCAGGCCTCGTCGTCGAAGCCATCGGACAGGCCGCGCACGAGGATCGTGAGGCGATACCGCTCGTCGCTGGCCGCGCGATAGGCGTAGCCGGCGTGGCACAGCGTCTCGAGGATCCGGTAAGTCGTGGTGCGCGGGAGGTCGATAGCCGCCGCCACTTCCGATACGGTGGCGCCGTTGTGCTGGTTGAGCACGTGGAGTACTTCGAGCCCGCGCAGCAGGGCGCGGATTGGGCGGGTGGAAGTCATGACCTTGCAGTATCCTGACCTGACCGGCAGGCGGACGATGGTAGTCAACGCCTGGGGCCGTGCCAATGCCGGCCCCTCATTTGTTACACAGTGTTACGAATGCTGCACTACGACGCCCTGCGGGGCTGGAAGCGTAATTCATGACGGAACTTGAAAGTCCCGCGGGCACCGCGCTGGTCACCGGGGCGAACCGCGGACTCGGTCTCGAGTACTGCCGCCAGCTGGTGGCGGCCGGTTGGCAGGTGCTGGCCGGTTGCCGCGATCCGGCGCGGACGACGGCGCTGGCGGAGCTGTCCGCCAGAGTCCCTGGCCGTCTCCGTCTCGAGCAGCTCGACGTGACGTCCGAAGCCGACGTTGCCCGCCTCGCGGGGGGACTCGCGGCCCAGCCCCTCGACCTCCTCATCAACAACGCAGGCACTTTTGGCCCCGAGGGTTCCCCGGGTGGAATGCGCTACCAGAGCCTGTCGTTCATGGACTACGACGTCTGGCGGGACGTCCTGGAGGTGAATCTGCTGGCCCCCTTCCGGCTCACCGTGGCACTGGCGCCGGCCCTGCGGCGGTCGCATCGGCCCGTGGTGGTCATGCTCTCCAGCGACCTCGGCTCCATTGCCAACAACCGGCTCGGGCAGTCCCATGCCTACCGCACGAGCAAGGCAGGGCTCAACATGCTCACCAAGGGAATCGCGAACGAGTGGCGGGACATCACCATCGTCTCGATGGCTCCCGGCTGGTGTCGTACGGAGCTCGGCGGCGCCGAGGCCGAGATCGACCCCGCCGAGAGCGTGGCGGCCCAGCTAGACACCTTCGCCCGGCTGACCCCGGCGGACAGCGGCCGGTTCATCGACCGCTTCGGCGCCACCGTGGCCTGGTGAGCTCCCTACCCGGTTGAGGCCGGGCCGAAGTTGCCGTCAGTAGATGACGGTGGTGGCCTTGGTCTTGAGGTAAGGATCCAGGCCTTCCTTGCCGAATTCCCGGCCCCAGCCGGACTGCTTGTTGCCGCCGAAGGGGATTGCCGGGTCCACGGCGGCGTGGCAATTGATGCTGACCTGGCCCGCATCGATCATGGCGGCCATTCTGTGGGCCACGGAGACGTCGCGGGTCCACACGCTGCCAGATAGGCCGTAGATGCTCCGGTTGGCCTCATCGGCCACCGCCTGCAGCTCGGAATCGCCGAAGGACTGTGCGCAGAGCACCGGCCCGAAGATCTCCTCGCGGGCAATCTGCATGTCCATGTTGGTCTTGCCGAACAAAGTCGGCTTCACGAAGAAGCCGCGACCGGGCAGGGCCTCGCCGCCGCACACGAGCTCTGCGCCGGACTTGCGGCCGGACGCCACGTAGCCCATCACCCGCTCGCGCTGCTCAGCCGAAATCAGCGGGCCAAGATCGCTGTCGGGGCTGAGTCCTGGCCCGATGCGGAACTGGCTGGCCATGTCGGCGACCCGGCTGACGACCTTGTCGAAGATGTCCCGGTGGACGAACAGCCGGGTGCCGGCCATGCAGTTCTGTCCCTGCAGGAAGAATGCGCCACGGGTCACTCCCGGGATGACCCGGTCCAGGTCCGCGTCGGGGAACACGACCATGGGCGACTTGCCGCCGAGTTCGAGCGTGACCCGCTTCAGGTTGCCGGCTGCGGCCGAGATGATCTTCTTGCCGACCTCCGTGGAGCCCGTGAAGGCGATCTTGTCGACATCCGGGTGGGCGGCGAGGGCGGCACCGGCGCTCTCGCCCATGCCGGGAACGATGTTGATCACGCCGTCCGGGAAGCCCACCCGCTTGACCAGTTCGCCGAGCAGCAGGGCGGTGATCGGCGTCTGCTCCGCAGGCTTCAGCACCACGGTGCAGCCCGCCGCCAGGGCGGGGCCGAGCTTCAGCGTGGCCATGATCAGCGGGGCATTCCACGGGATGATCGCGCCGACCACGCCCACGGGCTCACGCCGGGTGTAGGTGAGGGACTCGCCGTTCCGGACGCCACCCGGGGATACCGGAATGGTGTCACCCGTGATCTTGGTGGCCCAGCCGGCGTAATAGCGCAGGAATTCGGCGCCGAACGAGGCGATGGAATACTGGGCCACCATGCGCGGCATGCCGTTGTCGAGGGTCTCCAGTTCGCTGGCGAGGGCCAGGTTGGCCTCGAGTTCGTCGGCAAGCTTCCAGATCAGGCGGGTGCGCTCGTAGGAGGTGAGCCTCGACCACTCGCCCCGGAACGCCTTGCGGGCGGCCTGCACGGCCCGGTCGATGTCCTCGGCGCCACCACCGGCAACGGTCGCAAGGTGGGCCTCGGTGGCCGGGTCGAAGACCTCGATCTTGTCACGGGATGCCGCGGAGACCCACTGGCCACCGATCAGCAGCCGGTGCTCGCGGGCTAGGAAGGCCCGGGCCTCGGGGCTTCCGGTCAGGTTCGGGGCAGCGGCGCTCATGGACCATCCTCCGGGTGCAAGGGCCGGCAGCATAAGTCCGGGCCCCGGCCCAGGCAAGGCGCCGCGCACTTCGTGGTTACTGCGCCCGGATCAATACGGGCGCTGGCCCTGTACAATGACCTGCACGCGCTCACCCGAGTACATCCGCAAACCACAGAGGGATTCAGCCATGGCGATCAAGGTTGGCGACCGGCTGCCTGCCGGCAAGTTCGGCATCATGACGAAGGACGGGCCCGGATCGATTTCTACAGACGAGCTCTTCGGCGGCAAGAAGGTCGTGTTCTTCTCCGTGCCCGGAGCGTTCACGCCCACCTGCTCGAACAGCCACCTGCCTGGCTATGTAAAGAACGCAGCGGAGATCCGGGCCAAGGGTGTCGACACCATCGCCTGCATGTCGGTGAACGACGTCTTCGTCATGGATGCCTGGGGCCGGGACCGCGGTGTCGGCGACAAGGTGCTGATGCTGGCCGATGGCAATGGCGAGTTCACCCGGGCCCTGGGCCTGGAACTCGACGCCTCCGGGTTCGGCATGGGGCACCGTAGCCAGCGTTTCTCCATGGTCGTCGAGAACGGCGTCGTAAAGGAACTCAACGTCGAGGCGCCACGGGAATTCAAGGTGAGCACCGCCGAGTGCGTCCTCGGCCAGCTC
>CALGMY010000108.1 GCA_937958785.1 uncultured Gammaproteobacteria bacterium
GGCTACCAGGAGAGCCACTGGAACCCCGCGGCCATTTCACCGAAGGGTGCCCAGGGCATCATGATGCTGACGCCGGACACCGCCTCGCTGATGGGCATCGAGAACCCCCTCGACCCGGTGCAGAGCATCACCGGCGGCTCGAAGTACCTGTGGCGCATGAAGCGGCGGATCGCGAAGCTGTCCGGGGACATCCCCGACCAGGACCTCACCTGGATGGCCCTCGCCGCCTACAACATGGGCTTCGGCCACCTGCTCGACGCGCGGGAAGTCACCCGGGCCAACGGCGGCAACCCGGACCGCTGGGTCGACGTGAAGGAGGTCCTGCCCCTGCTCATGGAGCGCCGCTGGTACACGCAGGCCCGCTGGGGCTACGCCCGGGGCCGGGAGACCCGGGCCTACGTGCGCAACATCCGCAACTACTACGACATCCTCGTCTGGCTCGAGGACGGCCCCGAGGATTACCAGGAGCCCGGCAGGCCCGGCACGCCGCCCGTGACGGCGGACAATCGTGAAGGGGCCACGGGTAGGAGCGGCTTCAGCCGCGAGCGCGGGTAGGAGCGCCTTCAGGCGCGAGCGCCGCCTAGCGTCCCGGCGGGAGCGTGTTCATCTAGCGACCAAGGGACGCCAGGCCGCGCTCGCGCCTCAAGGCGCTCCTACTGCCGCCGCGCGCGGAAGAACTGCTGGAGCAGCGCGCGGCACTCGTCGGCGAGCACGCCGCCGGTCACCGCGACCCGGTGGTTGACCGCGAGGCTGCCGAGCACGTCGATCACGGTCCCCGTGGCGCCGGCGCGGAGATCCTCGCAGCCGTACACCACCCGGGCCACCCGGGCGTGGACCATGGCGCCGGCGCACATGGGGCAGGGTTCCATGGTCACGTAGAGGGTGCTGCCGGTCAGGCGGTAATTGCCGAGCCGGCGCGCGCCGGCCCGCAGGGCCTCGATCTCCGCGTGGGCGGTGGGATCGCAGCTGCCGATGGGCCGGTTCCAGCCCTCACCGATGACGATACCCTCCTGCACCAGTACCGCGCCCACGGGGACTTCCCCCGCTGCCTCCGCGCTGCGCGCGAGCTCGAGGGCGCGGCGCAGGTAGGTGGCATCGTCCCGTGCCCCCGGCACGCCGCAGGCCGGGATGGGACGCTCCGGTGGTGCACTGGGCGAATCCATGGCCGAACGAGTATAGAGTGGCGCCCTTACCCATGACATCGGGACCACCCCATGGCACTGCGCGCAGCCCTCCCCGCCCTCGCCGTCGGTTTCCTCGCCGGTGGCTGCAGCCCGCCGCCAGCCGAAGCGCCGGCCGTTCCGGCCGCCGTGACCACCTTGCCAGCCCTGGTCCGGGCCGACGGCACCTACCCGGTGGCACCACTCGCGAAGGAGGTGGTCGTCGTCAAGGTCATCCAGCACGGGGTGCAGAACCTGCAGCAGGCCCCGAGCATCGAGGCGGGGCTCGCGGCCAACCTCGCCAGGATGGAGTCCCTGGTGCAGCAGGCCTGCAGCAGCGGGAAGAAGCCCGACTTCCTGCTGTTCAACGAGTTTCCCCTCACCGGCTACTCCGCCGGGCCGCGGGACGAGAAGCTGAAGTTCACCATCGAGATCCCCGGCCCCGAGACCGAGCGGCTCGGGGCGCTGGCCCGGGAGTGTGACACCTATCTCATCTTCGGCAGCTACGCCCGGGACGCGGACTGGCCGGGGCACATCCTCAGCATCAACACGGTGATCGACCGGCAGGGCAACGTCGCGCAGAAGTACTGGAAGACCCGCAACATCACCCGCCTGACCCCGGGCGAGGAGATTCCCACCACCACGATCGAGAATGTCCGGGACGAGTACCGCGCGCGCTACGGCATCGAGGCCGAGTTCCCGGTGCTGCAGACCGAGTACGGCAACATTGCCGTCAGCACCGTGCAGCTGGACCCGTTCGTCTTTGCGGCCTTCGCCATGCGGGGCGTGGAGATCATGTTCCGGACCGCCACACTCC
>CALGMY010000109.1 GCA_937958785.1 uncultured Gammaproteobacteria bacterium
GGGCCGGAATTCCCGGAGCGAGCGTGTTCATCTAGCGAGCGAAGGGAATTCCGGCCCGTCGCGCCTCAAGGCGCTCCTACGCCGCGGCGATGACCTTCCTGGCGATGAGCTGGTCGATCTCCCCGGCCGCGTAGCCCGCAGCTTCCAGGATCTCCCGGGTGTGCTGGCCGGCCCGGGGCACATCCTGGTGGACCCCGAAGCGGGCACCGCCCATCTCCAGCGGGAGGGCGGGCAGGCGAGTCTTCTGCCCGGCCCGGGGACCGTCCGTCACGGTCAGTTCCAGGAGCCCCTGGTTGGCCGCCAGGTGCGGGTCATCGAAAAGCTCCTCGGGCTTCGCGATCGGCGCGAACGGCAGGCCGGTCTTCTCCAGCTTGGCCATGAGGGCCTGCTTGGTGTACTTCCGAAAGACATCCTTGATGATGGGAACCAGCCGCTCCTTGTGGGCGACCCGGTCGTTGTTGGTGTCGAGCGTCCGGTCGGCGGCAAGCTCACGCAGCTCGAAAGCAGCGCAGAAGTCCTTCCACTGCTTGTCGCTCACGACACCCACGAACACCTGCTGGCCATCACCCGTCTCGAAGACCTGGTAGATCGCCCACGCCGAAACACGCACTGGCATGGGTGCGGCGGCCTTGCCGGTGACCGCGAACTGGGCCATGTGCTGGCCCACCAGGAACACCGTGCTCTCGTACAGGGACGCGACCAGGTTCTGTCCGCGGCCCGTGGTCTGGCGCTGGAACAGCGCCGCAATCACCCCAACGGCCCCGAACATGCCGCCCTGCACGTCGATCACCGATGTCCCTGCCCGCAGGGGCTGTCCCGGCGGCCCGGTCATGTAGGCGAGGCCGCCCATCATCTGGGCGACCTCGTCGAGGGCCGTCCGGTGCTCGTAGGGACCGCTCAGGAAGCCCTTCTCGCTGCAGTAGATGAGGCGGGGGTTCAGGGCGCTGAGGACCTCGTAGCCGAAGCCCAGCCGGTCCATGGTGCCGGGCCGGAAGTTCTCGATGAGCACGTCGGCGCCGCCGATGAGCTTCAGGACCAGTTCACGCCCCTCGGGGGCCTTGAGGTCGACGCACAGGCTGCGCTTGTTCCGGTTGTACATGGGGAAATAGCCGGAGCCGGAGCCGGGCAACCGGCGGGTGCTGTCGCCCTCGACCGGCTCGATCTTGATCACGTCGGCACCGAGGTCCGCGAGGATGAGCCCTGCCGCAGGCCCCATGACCATGTGGGTGAATTCGATGACCCGCACCCCGGCTAGGGGCAGCCCCTGACGACCAGCCATTCCGCCACCTTTACTTAACGGTCTAGTTGCGAAGGGCCAGGAACGCCGGCCCGTATCGAGCGGTGGATTATCGCCCACCCCGCCCCCATATAGAATATCGGCCTCCGAATTGCAGGAAGAACCCGATGACCGGTGCGCGTGACATCGACGTCCTTGTGAGCGAAGTGGGCCCCCGGGACGGCCTCCAGAGCATCAAATCCATCATGCCCACGGCTGCCAAGAAGGCCTGGATCGCCGCGGAGGCCGCTGCCGGTGTCCGCGAGATCGAGGTCTGCTCCTTCGTTCCGGCAAAGCTCCTGCCCCAGATGGCCGACGCTGCCGAAATCGTGGCCTACGCCCGGACGATTCCGGGCCTGACCGTGCTGGCGCTGGTACCCAACTTCCGGGGCGCCCAGGATGCCATCGCGGCGGGCGCCCACAAGATCGCCCTGCCCCTCTCGGCGAGCGAGACCCACAGCAAGGCCAACCTGCGCAAGACCCACGCGGAGGTCATCGAGGACGTGCGGCGCATCGCGGAGCTGGTGCGCTCCCTGCCCGCGGGCCAGCGGCCCGGCTTCGAGGGCAACGTGGCGACGGCCTTTGGCTGCACGCTCGAGGGGCCGGTTCCCGAGCGGAAGGTCGTCGAACTCGCCGCCGCGCTCATGGAGGCTGGCTGCGATGACATCGGTCTCTCGGATACGACGGGCTACGCCAATCCGGCCCAGGTCCGCCGGCTGATCCGGCTGGTCCGCAAGGAGGTCGGCGAGGACCGGCTGAGTGGCGTGCACCTGCACAATACCCGCGGTCTCGGCCTGGCGAATGCCCTGGCGGCCCTCGAGGAAGGCATTACCACGCTGGACAGCTCCCTGGGCGGGCTGGGTGGCTGCCCCTACGCGCCCGGCGCGAGCGGCAACATCGTGACCGAGGACCTCGTTTTCATGCTGGACGCGATGGGCCTGCGCACGGGCATCGACCTGCCCCGGCTGCTGGAGGTGCGCCGCATCCTCCGCGAGGCACTTCCGGGCGACGAACTGTATGGCTTCACCCCGGACTCCGGCCTGCCCAAGGGTTACCAGGCCGGCGGCTGGGGCGTGGGCCGCGAGGCCGCCTGACTGCTGAACGAGAGCGGGGCGGCATCCGGTGGATGCCGCCCCGCTTCCGTCGCCAAGTCACTCAGTACTTGAAGTTCACGTCCAGCTGGAGCCGGTCGTAGTCCTGCTCCGTCCCGGTGTTCTGGTCGATCGTGTTGATGAAGTAGCTGAACGCCAGGTTCCACTTGTCGCTGACCGCATAGGCGCCCCGGAGCACGTGCCCCTCGTTGTCGGTTCCGCCACCGCCGAAGTCGGAGTCCGTCAGCAGCGCGAGCACGGCGTCGGGCTCCAGGTCCTGGTAGGCGTAGCTGGCCTCCCAGGTCCCCTTGGCCTTGGCGGCGCCCACGGACACGCCCGCAGCCCAGCCGGTGTCGAACTCGTCGGCGTCGGTGTTCTGGACGTAGTCCGCGAAGATGCTGGCAGGCAGGCCAGCCACCTTGAACGCCAGTTCGGCGAAGGCCTCGATCTCGTCGTAGTCATACACGTAGAGATTGGTCAGGGGGTCGAAGCTGTTGTCGCCGAACGCATCATCATCGCCGTAGAACGTACCCTTGCCCGCGGTGCCAAAGCTGTAATAGCCGACGCCACCGGTCACCCTGAGCATGTCGCCAAGCGGCTGGGCGATGCCCACCTGGGCACCATATGCGAACTCCTCGGTGTCGTTGCTGTCGCTTTCGAGCCAGGTTCCGATGGCATTGACGAAGAAGGGACCGTTCACGTAACTGGCCGCGAAGCCCTCCGGGTTCCAGTCGCTGTCCCAGAGCAGGGCATGCTTACCCGGCCTGTACAGCAGGTTCTTGAACTTGCCACCGGTGACGTTAAGGCCGGGAAGGGCAGCCCAGTTGAAGTAGGCCAGATCCAGGTAGATGTCCTTGCGGGAACCCCCGTCGCCTATCGTCTGGTTACCGGAGACGGGATCGCCGTCCTGGCCCGTGGACAGGCCAATGCCAACCTCGAGGTTGTCCTGGGGCTTGGCGATGATGGCCGCCCTGGCCCGCAGCCGCTGCCGGTTGCGTTCGTCGTCGGCATTCTCGGCGTCGATGTTCTCGTAGCGATAACGAAGATCACCCTGGATGGAGACCTTCTCGGCCCAGGCTGCCGGTGACTTGGCCGGCGCGGCAGTCGTGGCGGCGGGAGCAGGCGCCGGCGGGGCGGCCGGCTTGTTCGCCTGTTCGAGCTCGGCGATCCGCCGGTCCTGGGCCTCGATCCGCTCAAGCAGCTCCTGGACCTGCTCTTCGGTCACGGCGCCGTGGGCGACGGGCATGAGCAGCGTCAGCCCGGCGAATAGTCCCGGTGCCAGTACAGTCAGGGCACTCTTCATGAAGGTCACCTCGTCCTCGGTTGATGGCGCATTGATCGCCGGATGCGGCTGGGCCGCTCTGGCGGACGGGCGCAGTCTGCTACGGCTTTGTTACGGGTTCATGAAACCCGCACCGATTGGCAATGAACCCGTAACCAGGCGAATGCCGGCCGGGGAAGTGACTCGGAAGCCTAGCCGAACCGGCCGGTGACGTAGTCTTCGGTGAGCTTGTGGGAGGGGTTCGTGAAGATCTTGTCGGTGGGACCCACCTCGACCAGGCGGCCGAGGTGGAAGTAGGCGGTGCGGTTCGAGACCCGCGCTGCCTGCTGCATCGAGTGGGTGACGATGGCGATGGCGTACTTCTGCGACAGCTCGTCGATGAGATCCTCGATGCGGGCCGTGGCAATGGGATCCAGCGCCGAGCAGGGCTCGTCCATCAGGATGACTTCGGGATTCACGGCGATGGTCCGGGCGATGCAGAGTCGCTGCTGCTGGCCACCCGAAAGCCCGGTGCCCGGCTCGTCCAGGCGGTTCTTGACCTCGTCGACGAGGCCTGCGCGCTCGAGGCTGCCGTAGACGATGTCGTCGAGTTCCGCCCGGTTGCTGGCGAGGCCGTGTATCCGCGGGCCGTAAGCGACATTCTCGTAAATGGACTTGGGGAATGGATTGGGCTTCTGGAACACCATCCCCACCCGGGCGCGCAGCATCACCACGTCCGTGTCCCGCGCGTAGATGTCCTGGCCGTCGAGCCGGAAATCGCCCGTAACGCGGGCGGATTCGATGGTGTCGTTCATCCGGTTCAGGCACCGGATGAAGGTGGACTTGCCGCAGCCGGACGGGCCGATCAGCGCAACGACCTCGTTGCGACCGATGTCCAGGCTGATGCCCCGCAGGGCGTGGGTCTCGCCATAGTGGACATTGCCACCCCTTACGCAGATGACCGGATCCCGGGCAGTGACATCACCGACCGTATCAGCGGCGATGCGGTCAGTCTCGGCCGCGTCCGCCACCTTCGTGGGGGCTTCCGCCACGGGCCGGCGCTCTGCGACCGGCTCCCGGGGCGTCGCGACGGCACCCTCTTCCTTGTCCATGAGCAGCATTATCCGCAATCTCCGGGGCAATAGGCTACCAGCGGCGCTCGAAACGGTTCCGTAACCACACGGCCGCGGCGTTCATCACCAGCAGGAACGCCAGCAAGACCATGATCGCCGCAGAGGTCCGTTCGACAAAGGCACGCTCCGGGCTGTCCGCCCAGAGGTAGATCTGCACCGGCAGGGCTGTGGCCGGGCTGAGAGGCCCGCCTGGTACTTCGACGATGAAGGCTACCATCCCGATCATCAGCAGGGGCGCCGACTCGCCCAGCGCCCGGGCCATGCCGATGATGGCACCGGTCAGCATCCCGGGCATGGCCAGCGGCAGCACGTGGTGGAAGACAATCTGCATCTGGGAGGCCCCGACGCCGAGCGCCGCCTCCCGGACCGAGGGCGGCACGGACTTGATCGCGGCCCGGGAGGCGATGATGACGACCGGCAGGGTCATCAGGGTAAGGACAAGGCCGCCCACCAGCGGTGCCGAGCGCGGGAGGCCGAAGAAATTGATGAACACCGCAAGGCCCAGCAGCCCGAACACGATGGAAGGTACCGCCGCCAGGTTGTTGATGTTGACCTCGATGACATCAACAAGCCAGCTGCGGGGCGCAAATTCCTCGAGGTAGATCGCCGCCGCGACGCCCAGCGGGAATGACAACACCAGGGTGACGAGGAGCATGAAGAAGGAGCCCTTGGTTGCCCCCCAGATCCCGGCCATCTCGGGTTCACGGGAGTCCCCCTGGGTGAAGAAAGCAGCATTGAAGCGCCGGTCCAGGCGGCCGGCCTCGGCCAGCTGCCCGATCCAGGCCAGCTGCCGGCCCGACAGCCGCTGGCCATCGGCATCGGCAGGCACGTCGCCCTTGACGTACAGGTCGACCTCGTCGTCTGCCGGCAGCCACAGCTCACGGGTCTGGCCCACCAGCCCAGGGTTCGCGAGCACCATCTGCTGCAGCTCATAGGGCGCCCCGGTGCTGAGGAGTGCGTTCAGCTCCCGTCGCGATGCCCGGTCGTCCGCTTCCGGGACGAGGCTCCGTAGCGCCTCTTTCACCAGCTGGGAATAGTCGGCACCGAGAATGACTTCGGGATCGCGCGTCCCATCCGGGTCGATGACCGCCGGATCGAAGCGGATCTCGAGGCGCAGGTAGGTGTGCTGGAACGCGCCGTAGCCGTTGGCCACGATGGTGGTGAAGAGCACCAGCAGGAACCCGATGCCGAGCAGCACCGAGACAAGGCCGTAAAGGCGGAACAGTCGCTCGGTGCGGTACCGGCGGCGAAGACTGGCATCGACCCGGCGGCGGGTCTCGGCGGGCGTGAGGATGGCCATCAGTCGTACTGCTCCCGGTAACGCCGGACCACCTGCAAGGCGATGATGTTGAGCACCAGGGTAACCACGAAGAGCACCAGCCCGAGGGCAAACGCTGCCAGGGTCTTGGGGCTGTCGAATTCCTGGTCACCCACCAGCAGGGTGACGATCTGCACCGTCACGGTGGTGACGGACTCCAGCGGATTCGCGGTGAGGTTGGCGGAGAGGCCGGCGGCCATGACCACGATCATCGTCTCGCCGATGGCCCGGGAGGCTGCCAGCAGGATGCCGCCCACGATGCCCGGCAGGGCCGCGGGCAGGATCACGCGCTTGATGGTCTCGGACTTGGTGGCACCGAGGCCGTAGGAGCCCTCGCGCATGGCGCGCGGCACCGCGTTGATCACGTCGTCGGAAAGGGACGAGACGAACGGGATGATCATGACGCCCATGACCAGCCCGGCCCCCAGGGCACTCTCCGAGGCCACGTCGAGACCCAGCCGATCGCCGAGGTCCCGGATCATGGGGGCCACGGTGAGGGCCGCGAAATAGCCGTAGACCACCGTAGGAATACCCGCCAGCACCTCGAGTACCGGCTTTACCACCCGGCGTAGCGCCGGCCGGGCGTACTCGGACAGGAAGATGGCGATCATGAGGCCGATCGGCACGGCCACGACGAGGGCGATGCCGGATATCAGGAGGGTGCCGGCAAACAGCGGGACGGCACCGAAGGCCCCGGAGGAGCCCACCTGGTCGGCCCGGATGGCCGTCTGGGGACTCCAGGTGAGGCCGAACAGGAATTCCGTGAACGGCACCTGGCCGAAGAAGCGCACAGCCTCGAACGTGACAGACAACAGGATCCCGAGCGTGGTCAGGATCGCGACCAGGGATGCCGCCACCAGGGCCAGCCTGATCGCAGTCTCGACGTGGTTGCGGGCACGGAACTGCGGTCGCAGGCGGGTCCAGGCCACGGCGAAGCCGACGAATCCTGCCGCGATCATGAGGCCCGAGAGCACACGCTGCGAAATGGCACGGAGTTCGTTGTACAGGTCGGCCGCAACTGAAATCTCTGCCTGCCGGGACTCATCGACCATCTGCCCGGCGGCCAGGTTGCGGATGTCGTTCAGGGCGAGGCTGAGCTGCGCCTCGGGCTGGTTGCGCAGCGCCTCCGGAAGGGACTGCACGACGCGCCCGGTGATGACGGTGTCACTGAACGCCGCCCAGGCCGCGAGGACCAGCAGGCCGGGTAACAGGCACCAGAGCGACGTGAAGTAACCGTAGTACCTGGGCAGCGAATGGAGACGACGGGCAGCAGTTCCGGTGCCGCCGATGGCCAGGGCCCGGTGCCTTCCCACGAAGTAGGCGGCCAGCGTCATGGCCGCCAGGATCAAGACAAGGGTCGTCAGCCGCATCTGGAGACGTTCACAATCAGGTTATCGACAGCGAGGCGGCGACCCGCTTTCGCAGGTCGCCGCCCCATTTCATTCCCGCGCACGTCACCCGACCGGCGGGCGACCTGCTACTTCGCCGGTGGCATGACCTCCATGGCCGCCACCTTCTTCGCCACGACCTGGTACTCGGCAGCCGGGAGCGGCACGAGGCCCCGGTCGGCCAGATACCCCTCCTCGCCCATCGCCTTGCGGCTGGTGAACTCCGCGACGAACTCCTTGATGCCGGGAATTGCCCCCACATGGGCCTTCTTCACGTAGAAGTAGAGGGGCCGGGACACCGGGTACTTGCCGCTCGCGATGTTCTCGAAGGTCGGCGCCTGGCCGTCGACGACGGAGCCCTTGACGGCATCCATGTTCTGCTCGAGGAAGCTGTAGCCGAAGATACCAACCGCGTTCGGGTTCGACTTGAGCTTCTGGACGATCAGGTTGTCGTTCTCACCAGCCTCGATGAAGCGGCCGTCTTCGCGGATCGTGTAGCAGACCTGCTTGAAGCGGTTCTCATCCTTGTCCTTGATGGCCTTGATCCAGGGGAAGGTCTTGCAGCCCCCTTCCATGGCAAGTTCCACGAAGGCGTCACGCGTGCCGGAAGTCGGCGGGGGGCCAAGGACCTCAATCGTCTCGGCCGGCAGCTTCGGGTTCACGTCCTTCCAGGTCTTGTACGGATTGGGGACGAGCGTCGCCGTGCCGTTGGGGTTCGGCACCTGCTTGGCGAGCGCGAGGAAGACGTCGCGGAGGGTAAGCGGCAGGCCGGGCGCGGCCTTGGACTCAGCCAGCACGATGCCGTCGTAACCGATCTTGACCTCGACCACGTCCTTCACGCCATTGGTGGCACAGGTGGCGAGTTCGGCGGGCTTGATGGCCCGTGAGCTGTTCACGATGTCGGGGTGCTGCACGCCGACGCCACCACAAAAGAGCTTGATACCGCCACCGGACCCGGTGGATTCGACCTTCGGGGTCTTGAACTTGGTGCTGCGGCCGAACTGCTCGGCCACCACGGTGGTGAACGGGTAGACGGTGGAGGAACCGACGATGGAAATGTAGTCACGGGCAGACTGGGCGGCCACCGGGCCGGCAGCCAGTGCGGCCAGGGCCACAGCGGCCAGCAGGCCGGCGGGCGGAACGATGTGCTTCACGTGAACCTCCAGGGGATGGTTGGACGGTAGGTCTTCGACGTGGCGCAGCTTATGACCGGCATGTTAAGGAATTATTTCAGCCGAGCCGGAGAGGTCAGCCGGACGCAGGCCGGTCGGCCTTGGCCGCCAGCTCCTGCAGCACGGTCTCGCGCTCGGTGTGGCGGATGTCCCGCCCGTGCACCAGGTAGACGACGTACTCCGCGATGTTCTTGGCGTGGTCGCCGATGCGCTCCAGCGCCCGGGCCACCCAGCTCACGTCCATGAACCGGCGGATCGTCCGGGAGTCCTCCATCATCATCGAGATGCACTGGCGGGTGATCTGGTCGTACTCCTCGTCGACCAGCTTGTCCTCCTCGATGACCGCCAGGGCGTCGTCCACGTCCATCCGGGAGAACGCGTCCAGGGCGTCGTGGAGCATTTCCTGGACGTGCTCGCCAAGGGCCTTGAGCTCGGTGTAGGACGCGTAGGGCTCCCGGTCGGTCGCCAGGTGCGAGGCGAGGTAACCGATCTTCGCGGCCTCGTCCCCCACCCTCTCGAGGTCCGTGATGGTCTTGATCACCATCACGATGAGGCGCAGGTCCGCGGCCGCCGGCATCCGGGTTGCCAGCAGCTTGCGGCACTCCTCGTCGATGGTGACCTCGAGCTTGTTGATCTTGTGGTCCTCGTTGGAGACCCGTAGCCCCATGTCGCTGTCGCCGGCGGTGATGGCCTCCACCGCCGTGTCCAGGTGCTGCTCCACGAGGCCGCCCATGCGCAGAACCTCGCTGCGCAGGTGCTCGAGCTCCGCGTTAAAGCGCCGCGAGATGTGGTGGCTGAAGCTTTCGGATTCCATGGTGCAGGGTCCTCGCCAGGCGACGGGGCGGACCGCCCGTGCAGGCCGCCAAGGGTATCAGGATACGGTGAGCCTATCCCGCGGGAAATGGCAGACGAACAGGCTGCCCTGGCCCAGCTGGCTCTGGATCTCGAGTTCCGCGTCGTGCCGCCGCAGGGCGTACTTCACGATGGCAAGGCCCAGGCCAGTGCCACCCCTCTGGCGCGCCCGCCCACCGTCGGCCCGGTAGAAGCGCTCGGTGACACGCGGAATGTCCTCCTCGGCAATGCCGATGCCCGTGTCCTGCACCGCCAGGTGCCCGCCCTCGGCGTCGGCAGACCACCGGATCGCGATCCGACCGTCGGGCGGCGTGTAGCGAACCGCGTTAGCCACCAGATTGGACACGACCGACTGAAGCTCCGTCTCCTCGCCGAGCAGGTTGGCAGGGCTCTGCACATCCACGTCGATGGTGGATGGATGGTCGGGCAGCGCCAGGGCCTCCTTGCGGGCCGCCGCTATGAGAGCAGACACGTCCACCACGCGTTCCCTCGACACGGGCTGGCCCGACTCCAGGCGGGAGAGCTGGAGCAGGTCCTCCACGAGGCGGCGCATGCGGACCGCCTGGTCCTGCATGACGCCGATGGGCTGGCGCCAGCTGACGGGAAGCCGCTCGTCCTCCACCAGGGCATCCAGGTACCCCATGATCACCGTCAGGGGTGACCGGAGCTCGTGGGAGGCATTGGCCACGAAGTCGCGCCGCACGCGCTCGATCTTCACGCGCTGGCTAACGTCACGGATGAGGAGCAGCATCTGCTCCGGGCCGTAGGGTATGAGGCGGCAGGACAGCCAGGTATCCCCACCCACCGGCGACGGGATCTCGACGGCCTGACGTTCACCGGGCTTGTTGAGATAGTCCACGAAATCCGGGTAGCGCAGGAGGTTCTCGATGCGCTGGCCACGATCCCGCCTGTTCTTGAGGCCAAGAAGCAGGCGGGCGGCCTGGTTGTAGTTGATGATCTCGTGGTCGGCATTGAGGATCACGCCGCCGTCAGGGAAGGCCTCGGTGGACGCGCGCAGATCCTTTACCAGCTTGCGGAAGCGCTTTCCCCGGCGCTTCACCTTGCTCTTGATGAACTGGATCTTGGCGAAAACCGGCGGCCATACGCCATTGCCATCCGGAATCTCGGCGACCTCGCCGACAGCAAGCCAGCGCTCGAGCCGGTAGAGGTTGTACAGGTGCCAGACGAGCATGGCGAGGCTGACCGCGAGAACGCCCAGCGTCGGTCGGTCGTACAGGTAGCCGATGACACCCCCGCCGGCGAGGGCGATGCCGTGCCAGAGCAGGGTCCAGACCCAGACCTTCGGCATCGCGCTCAGCGACTGGAGAACCGGTAGCCCGAACCCCTGACCGTCTGGATGTACTGGTCCACGCCGAACTCCTCGAGGACCTTGCGCAGCCGCCGGACGTGGACGTCCACGGTGCGCTCTTCGACATAGACGTTCTGCCCCCAGACGGCATCCAGCAACTGGGTGCGGGTGTACACCCGATCAGGGTTCTCCATCAGGAACTTGAGCAGCCGGTACTCGGTGGGGCCGAGGGCAATCTCCCGCGCCCCAACGAACACCCGGTGGCTGACGGGGTCGAGGCGCAGGTCCCCGGCGACCAGCGGCTCGTCGGCCGGCGGGGCGGCCCGGCGGAGCACGGCGTTGATGCGGGAAAGCAGTTCCCGGGGCGAAAAGGGCTTGGTGATGTAGTCGTCGGCGCCACCGTCGAGGCCCATGACCTTGTCCCGCTCCTCGGCCCGGGCGGTGAGCAGGATGATGGGCATCTCCCGGTTGGCCTCCTCCCGGCGCAGGGTCCGGGTCAGTTCGAGGCCGCTGGAGTCGGGCAGCATCCAGTCCACGAGCACCAGGTCAGGGCGGGTATCCGCGATGCGGAGACGCGCTGAGGAGCAGTCCTCGGCCTCATCCACTTCGAAGCCCGCCCGGCTGAGATTGAAGGCGATCATCTGCCGGATCGGCGCCTCGTCCTCGACCACCAGAATCCTGCGTGCGCTCATGACGTTCCATCGCAAACCTGTTGCGAGGTATTGCAACAGGCTTTTATTACAAAGTGGTTACGGGCTCAACCCCGGACGGGGTGATTGTGACACTGCCGGCCCCGTGTTTGGGGACCGTTACCCGAAACGGTAACCGAATCCCCGGACGGTCTGCAGCAGGTCCGCGCAGGCATGGGGTTCCAGGGCGGCGCGGAGGCGCCGCACGTGCACGTCCACGGTCCGCTCGCCGATGCCGGTCCGGCGCTGCCAGACATGCTCCAGCAGGTGACGCCGGGCCAGGACTCGGCCCCGGTTCTCCATGAAATAGGCCATGAGCCGGAATTCGACCGGCGCCAGGTCCAGTTCCCCGGTCCCCACGGTCACCTTGTGGCCGACCTTGTCGAGCCGGACGGGACCCACCTCGAGGACCGACTCCACGGCCAAGGCGGCCGGGCGCCGGAGTACCGCGTTGATCCGGGCCACCAGTTCGGCCGGCTCGACGGGCTTGACGAGGTAGTCCTCGATGCCCCCATCCAGAGCCTGGGCAACGGCGGAGGGGTCATTCCGTCCGGTGAGGATGACGATACGCGAGTGCCGGCCATGGGCATGCCGGCGCGCGTAATGGGCCAGCTCCAGGCCGGACATGTCCCTCAGCATCCAGTCGGTGATGATCATGTCGAAGGAGCGCTGGTCGATGCGCTCCACGGCAGTGGTGGCGTCCCCCGCGCAAACGACGTCGTGGCCTGCGGACTTCAGTCGATCACGGGTCCGATCGCGGTCATCCGAACTGCCGTCGACGAGAAGTATCCGGGTCACGATCGGGGCTATCGGGCCTCAAACTGGACGTTGCATCGTCGGCACGGACCGTTGCAGCCGGTTTACCGGAATATTGCTGTTGTGTTACCCCCGGACCGCCGGAGAACAGCGCTCCGCCAGCCCGGCGCGCGCCGTCTCTCAGGCTTTCCAGCCGGTCCGCCAGCAGCCGGCGGAGCCGCTGCACGTGGGTGTCGATGCGAAGGGCATCGGGCTGCCGGCGCAGCAGGTCTTCCAGCAACTCGAGGTCCTGGACGTGGCCGAGAAGGGCAGCAAGTTCACGCAGCCTGGGGCCTACCGTGGCACTCCGGGCCGGCTCTATGCCCGCAAGCAACTGGGCCTGGTTCGACGCGTACTTAACCTGCCGGCGCCAGGCGTGGTACGCCTCGGACGGAGAGCCCGCCTCCAGGGTGGCGTATTCCCGGGCACACCGGCGCCACTTCCGCGCAGCACCCCGGCGCAGGTCACGCCAGCGCAGGGCATCGAGCGGCATGCAGGCCAGTCGTCGGTCCGCCGCCGCGAGCAGCGTGCAGGCGCCGTCGATCTGCTGTGACAGGCTGGCGCGGTGCTGTTCGATTTCCCGAACGGCCCGCACGGCCAGGGACTCGCGCAGCATGCCCACGGATTCCGCCAGCAGGGGTTCGGCAACACCGATCTCCAGGAAGTCGATCGCCTCGACGATGGCTTCCGCGTCACGGGCATACCCCACCCGCTGCTGGATCTCCCGGTAGAAGGCGTTCTCGACCTGCGCGACGTAAGGTGCCGCGGGCTTCAGAAGCTGGGCCACGGCCCGGGCCCGCTTGCACGCCTGACGGGCCCGATGGATTGCAACGGCGGGATCGGCGGTCCAGGTACCGAGCAGGGTCAGCACCCGGGCGTTCTGCTCCCGGAATACGCGACGGACGGCGTCGTCGGCCCGCTCGTCTCTGGTCATCAGGTATGCCACGCGCCGTGTCCCGCCGGATTGGTATGCTTCGGCCCCGTCATTCGCCAGTCTAGCAGGGGGCGCCGCCGGCACGGCGGCAAGCGATTGCGGGATTTTTCAGAGCAATTTCATTGACATGGCGAAACAAGGTAAACGCGGCCTGCGCCGCCTGGTCGACGCGGCAGGCTATTCGGCCGCTGGACTCGCGGTCGCGTGGCGAGGCGAGGAAGCCTTCCGGCAGGAAGTGGTCCTCGGCGTCATGCTGGTCCCCCTCGCCCTCTGGCTGGGCCAGGACCGCCTCGAGCGACTGCTTCTGGTGGCGTCGTGGCTCTTCGTGATGATCGTCGAGATCCTGAATACGGCGGTTGAAGCCACCGTGGACCGCATCAGCGACGAGCGTCACCGTCTGTCGGGCGCGGCGAAGGACCTGGGATCGGCGGCTGTATTCCTGAGCCTGCTGCTGGCGGCCCTGGTCTGGGGAACGGTGGCCTGGGGACGCTTCGCCGCCTGATTCAGGTACCCAGCGCCAGGCTGGTGGTAGCCAGCAGCCAGCCGATGAGGGTGCCCGCCAGCACGTCCGAGGGATAGTGCAGCCCGAGGACGACGCGGGAAAGCGCCACGCTGAGGGTGAATGGCACGACCAGCCAGAGCAGGGCCGGGTAGTACTGGGCGAGCATCACCGTGAAGCAGACCGCATGCAGCGTGTGGCCCGAGGGAAAGCTGTAACGATCCAGCGGATTGACCAGTGCCCGGACGCCCCGGTGAGAGTGGAAGGGACGCTCGCGCACCAGCCGCTGCTTCAGGAACTTGTAGACCCCGACGCCCGCGAGCCCGGTAAGTCCCATGTGCAGGGCCGGCCAGAGCGCCTCGGCACCGAGGACGAGGGGGAGCATCGCCAGCAGGGTGTACCAGGCAACCCCGTCACCAAGGCGGCTGACCACCGCGAAGTAGTTGCGGATCGCCGGCACCCGGGCCGCCGAGTTGACCGGCAGGCAGAGCCGAACTTCCAGGCTGTCGAGCCGCGCGAACGCGGCGGGAAGACTGTGGTAGTGCATCCGTGCAGCGCTCCGTCGTTTCCGTCGACGGGCGCATCATCGGCCGACTGGCTGACAGTTCGTTGACTATCCGGTGAAGCTTTAATGACAACGATTAATCTGTTGTTATTTATGGCTTTCCTGGCCTATCGAGTGGCCTTCTCCGGCGCCGGGGGTACGGGCTCAGGGGCGGCAACGGACGGCAGTGCGAGGGCAGCTGGTCTGGCACGGAGGTCGGCGATGACCTCGTCGGTAATGTCGGCGGCGGAGTCAAACCACAGCATCGTGGCGTCAGCAACGAGCACGACCGCTGCGCCCCTGGACCTCGCGATTTCAGCTGCGACCGGCTCCACGGCACGCCGGTAATTCGCGGCAAGCTCGACCTGAAAGTCCTGGGCCTTCTGCTGGGCAAGTGCCTGCGTATCGGCAAGTTGCTGTCGCGCCTGGGCAGTGAGCTGCTGGAACTCCTTTTCCCGGGAGGCCGCGACCGCCCCACCCAGCCGGGTCTGCTCCACCTGGAGCTGCTTCTCCAGGTCGCCGGCGACCTGCGCCAGCTGGGTGCCGAGCTCCCGGCGGGCCGCTTCGAGCTGCTCGGCCATCGCCTTGTCCTGACCAGTTGCCTTGGCAACGGCAGCCAGGTCTATGACGACGACTTCGCTGTCACCCGACAAGGAACCGCAGCCCGAAACGAAGACGCTTGCAACGGCTGCCGTCCGCACGACGAAGTCCCGGCACTGCATGGTCGCTTCTCACCAACGGCTGAGGGCTCCTGAGTCTAGCCCAACGTAACGAAACCGTTGTCCCGACGGCGCAACATTTCCTTCACGATTGTCCGGTATGGTCTGCCGCCTATTTCGATCCAGTGCATACCGGAGCAATACCAGCATGCCAGTCAGGACATCGCCGCCCCGCCCGCATCGGCATCATCCAGGCCGATTGCCAAGGATCCTGGTCTATCTGGGAACTCTGGCATGGCTTGTATCTCATCCAGCCGTTGGTGATGCCGGGGACCGCAAATTCGAGAGTGATGAGCACAAATACCTCTACTACTGGGGAACGACCTTCGGCGAGCAGCTTGGCGCTGCCGGAATCCGCGACTCCCGGGACTTGCAGTGGGTCCTGCAGGGGCTGCAGGAAGCGGTGGCCGGGCAGGCGCCACAGTTCGACGAAGAGTATCCCTCTCTGCTTAGCAACTATCTGCTCCGGCGGCGCAATGCCGCGGCCGAAAGCGAGGCCGGGCTCTCCGGGAAGTACGTGGACGCCATGGCCGCCGAGAAGGGTGCGCGCAGGACTTCGAGTGGACTCGTGTTCCGGGAGACGCTTGCCGGCAGGGGCGCCGAACCAACGGGTGAGTCCCGGGTGATCGTCCATTACACCGGCACACTTCGCGACGGCACGGTGTTCGACAGCTCACGGTCCAGGAACCAGCCCCTCGAGACGAGGCTCGACAAGGTCATCGCCTGCTGGTCGGAGGCGATTCCCATGATGCGCGTGGGTGGCCGCGCGACCATCACA
>CALGMY010000110.1 GCA_937958785.1 uncultured Gammaproteobacteria bacterium
CGCCTGGCCCAGCCCCGCCAGCAGCAGGGCGGAGCGCCGCCCCACCGCGACCAGGAAGGCCCCGCCCAGGGCCGCGCCAGCCAGGCTGGTGCCGGAGCCGACGGCGCCCTTCATGAGCGCGATGGTGGCAAGGTCGAGCCCCTGGTCCGTGAGAAACGGGCCGAGCAGGGAGGCGACCAGCTGGTCCCCGAAGCGGTAACAGAAGACCAGCCCGGCCATGGCCAGCATCCCTGGCGTCCGGGCCCGGTCGAGCCAGCCGAGGGCGAGGGTGGCGGGGCCGGGGACGGGGCCGACCGGGCGCGGCGACGGACCGGGCGGCAGCCCCGCCACCGGCAGGAGGGTCAGGGCCAGCAGGGCCGCCATGGCCAGGAACATCACGGGCCAGCCCGACCGGGCATAGAGCCAGAGCAAAACGCCCCCGCCCAGCACCATGCCCAGCCGGTAGGCCCCGACCTGCAGGCCGCTGCCGATGCCCCGCTGGCGGTCGTCCAGCAGGCGCACCGCCAGCCCGTCCGTCACCACGTCCTGGCTCGCCGCCACCAGGTTGAAGGCCAGGGCGGCGGCGAAGAGCAGCGCGTAGCTGCCGTCGGGGGGCAGGCCGGTCAGCAGGAGGGCCAGCCCCAGTGCCAGGGATTGCAGGACCAGGAGCCAGCGCCGGGGCGTCCCCGTGCGGTCCAGCACCGGGGCCCACAGGAACTTGAGCGCCCACGGCAGGGCCAGCAGGCTGAGCGCGCTGATGGCGGTGAGGGACAGCCCCGCGTCCCGCAGCAGGACGGGCAGGGCCAGGGTGAAGAACCCGTAGGGCAGCCCCTGGGCCAGGTACAGGGCCCCCAGCAGGGTGACCGTGCGGGTCGGGGTCACCGGCGGCGACACCGGGCCTGCGGTGCGGCCAATTGACGCAATTTGACAGAATGCAGGCATTCGGGGGCCCAGTCCGGCGCCGGACGTGATAAATGACTCACACGATCATTCCAATAACCGCCGATACCTAAATTCTGGGGGAACACACGATGCGCAAGCTACCGGTCCTGCTGGCCGCCGCAGCCCTGTTCGCGGCCCACGGCGCCCAGGCGACGCAGTACTACATCGTCGCCACGTCCACACTCAACGACATCCGGAAGATCGGTGGTGCCAACATCCCCGAGCTCGACCAGTATTCGAGCTGCCTCGCGCCTTCCACCTGCAGCGGCACGCTGGATCCCACCGATCCCGCCTCCTGGCCGCTGCTGGACAAGGACCTCACCACCTTCCCCTACGCGGATCCGCTGAATCCCGCGCGGGCGGTGGGCATCGAACTGAACAACATCAACGTTGATGGCAGCATCAGCGTGGTGGCGGGGACCGTGACTGGCGCGATCATCAACCAGCTGGGGGGACTCGGCTACACGACGTACCAGAGTGCGACGGTGCAGAACAATCTGGTGAGTGGCGACACCACGGTACTCAACTGCGACAACATCTCCCAGGCGCCGGTCAACGCCAAGTGCGTGCAGTCGGTGCCGATGACCTGGACCTTCAACTCGGGTACCGGCCAGCTGAATCACCAGGCGGGCGGCGGCACGGCACTGACCAGTGCGAGCATCGCGACCTGTGTCCCCGTGATCGCAGCCGGGGTCGGCACCGGCATCAGCGGCCAGTGCCGCCAGCTGGCGGCGGCCATCGACGCCAGCGGCGAGCTGGGCCAAACCACCATCGGCCAGTCGATCTGGAACTGGACGGGCATGGGCGCCAACTACATCGTGCGTGACGGCCAGACGCTGCCCTGGCACGCCGCCACGGGCACCAGTTCGACGGGCGGCCTGCAGATCTCCGGCGCCGGTGGCCATGCCCCGGTGACCTGGGACCTCAGCGGCTTCGTGGACGGCGTGGGCGGCACCATCACCGCCCGCGTCGTGGCCGACGTGTTTGCCGGCGGTACGGCCAACGCCACGGGCATCAGCGGCCTCTACACCCTGCACCTCGTGCCGATTCCGGTGCCGGGCGCCGTGTGGCTGCTCGGCGGCGCCCTGGCCGTTCTGGGCGGGCTGCGCCGGCGGACGGCCGCGGCCGCCTGATCCGGCCGCCGTCGACGCGGACGAATAGCGAGGCCGGGTCCCGGAAGGGGCCCGGCCTCCGCTTTTTCCGGGGGGCAGCGGGGCCCCGTATACTCGCCCCATGAGTTCCCGGGCCCCCGACGCACCCAGCCGCACCGAGCTCAAGGCGGCCAGCGAACGCCTGCAGGACCTCGGGGAGGAGCTGCTGAACCTGCGGGCCGACCTCTTCGAGGCGCTGCCGCTGCCGGAGGAGCTGAAGGATGCCATCCTGGACGCCCGCCGCATCACCGCCTTCGGGGCCCGGCGTCGCCAGCTGCAGTTCATCGGCCGGCTGATGCACCGGCTGACGGCGGAGGAGCTGTCGGCCGTGGACGCCGCGCTCGCCATCCAGCACCACCGGTCGGCCGACGAGGCCCGGCGCCTGCACCTGGCGGAGAAGTGGCGGGAGGCGCTGGTGGCGGGGGACGCGGCCTGTGGCGCGTGGGTGGTGGCCTTTCCCGGCACGGACGCCCAGCAGCTGCGGGCGCTGATCCGCCAGGCCCGCAAGGATGCCCGGGCGATGGCGTCCGGCGGGCGGCATGGCCGTGCCTACCGGGAACTGTTCGTGCTGGTGCGTGCCGCCCTGGCGGCCGGGGGCACCGGCGTGCCCGCGCCCCCGGCCGAGGAAGGCTCAGGGCACCAGCCGGACTGATTCCACGTCGAGTTCGACCCGGCGCAGGTCCCGGTCGACCTCGACCACCAGCTCGACCTTCGTCTCCGGGGTCACGTCGATGCCACGCCAGTCGTCGGCGTCGATCTCGACGGTGACCGTGCCGGAGTTGTCCCGGAACTCGTACTTCTCGTCCCCAAGGGACTTCACGATGTAGCCCTCGAGCTTCACGAGGCTGTCGTCGGCGAGCTTGATGGCCTCGGCGACGCTGGACTTCTGCACGTTGTCGGGGCCCGTGAAGCCCCCCGTCCCGCTGGCATCGCTGGCGAGAGCGGGTGCGGCCACCAGGGCGGTCGCAAGGGCGGTGAGGGCAAGGCGGTGTGCGCATGGCTTCATTCGTGGACTCCTGGGTTGGATGGGAGGAACGAAGCCAGTCTGGCGGTACTTGCTTAAAGGTCCCTTAAGGCGGGAAGGTCACTTCCACCCGCAGGCCCGTGGCACCGTCGGCCCGCGGCAGGAAGGCCAGTGTCGCGCCGTGGACCTCGGCGATGCGCCGGCAGATGGCAAGACCGAGGCCGAGGCCTCCGCTCCGGCTGTCGAGGCGCGTGAACGCGGTGTTCATGCCCTCGCGCAGTGCGGCCGGGATGCCGGGGCCGTCGTCGGTGACGGTGAGCCGGGGCCCCTTCCCGTCCCGGCCTATGACGATCTCGAGCCGCGTTCCCGGCGGGCAGTGCCGGGCGACGTTGCCGGCCAGGTTGCCGAGCAGGGCCTGGAGCAGCGCCGGTTCACCGCGCACCATGGTCGACTCGATCGAGGTCGCGAGGGTGATGCCCGCATCGGCCAGCACCCGCGCGAGTCGCCCGGCCTCGGCTGCCCAGACAGACGCGAGATCCACGGCCGGGAAGGCCCGGGACCATTGGCCGGCCTCCAGCCGCGCCAGCGTGAGCAACTGCTCGACCAGGCGGGCGAGCCGGTCGACCTCCCCCCGCAGGGCCGACAGGTCGGGCTCCGGGTCGGCCAGCTCCACCTTGAGGGTGGTCAGCGGCGTGCGTAACTCGTGGGCAACGTCGCTCGCGAACTGGCGTTCCCGACGCAATACCGTCCCGACGCCCGCCATCAACCCGTTGAGGGTATCGACCACGGATTGCACCTCGGCGAGGGGGGTCCGCACGTCGACGGGCACGAGGGAGTCTGCGCCACGGCTGGCGAGCTGGCGCGCGAGGCGGGAGAGGGGAAGCAGCAGCCCCGCGACGAAGCCGGCAAGCAGCAGCAGCGTCACGGCACTGCCTGCCAGCGCGGGTGCCGTGATGTGCTCCAGGATTTCCTCCTCCACGTCGCCGTAGAGGTCATCACGCCGGAGCAGCTGCACCACGATGTGCTGCTCCCGGTGCTGGTAGCCGCTCCAGGCGTGGCCGTCGAACTCCAGCTCGACGGTTTCGCTTGACCGCCGTGCCAGGGGAAGCGCCGGGGCCTGGTTGCTCGCGACGGCCCCGGAATCGAGGTCATGGACGGTAACCCACAGTGTGTCCTCGTCGTCCACCTCGAAGGAGCGCCGGAGCAGCCTCGCCAGTCCGGCGTCGGTGAGCGCCACCGCATCCGAGGCGAGGACCCGGGCCAGAATACCGGCCTGCTGCTCCAGGTCGTCGTCCAGGACGTCCCGCAGTTCCTCACCCGCCACGCGATAGGTGACGACAACGCCGGTGACTGACGCCGCGAGGGTCGCCAGCGCGATGACGGATGCCACGTGGACGAGCCGGATCCTCACAGGGCCACCAGCCGGTAGCCGAAGCCCCGCAGGGTCTCGATGCGTTCCCTGCCCAGCACCTTGCGGAGGCCGTGTACGTGGACCTCCAGGGTGTTGGAGGCCGCAGCGTCCCCGAGCCCGTAGAGCTGCTGGACCAGCCTCTCCCGGCTCACGGGCTTGCCGCCCGCCTGGATGAGCGTCGCCAGCACCTGGTGTTCCCGGGGTGAGAGGCCGAGGGGTTGCTCATCCAGGTAGAACTGGTGGGTGTCCGCCGCGAAGCTGAGGGCGCCGACCCGCAGCCGGGAGTCCCCCGAACCGGACTGGCGCCGGAGCAGCACCCGCACGCGCGCCAGCAGTTCCTCGGGCTCGAAGGGCTTGACCAGGTAGTCGTCGGCCCCCGTGTCCAGGCCGAGGACCCTGTCATCCAGCTGGTCGCGTGCGGAAATGACCAGCACGGGGGTCCGGTCGCCGGCCTGGCGCAGGGACCTGAGCCAGCTCATCCCGTCCCCGTCCGGCAGCCCAAGGTCGAGCAGGATCGTGTCGTGGGTGGCGGCCTCGTGGTGGCTGCGGGCCGCGGCCAGGGTCCGCACCCAGTGCACGCGATAGCGCCGCTGGAGCAGCTTGTGCAGCGCCTTGCCGAGGTTCAGGTCGTCTTCCACCAGCAACAGGTACATGCCGGGCAGTTCCTCCCGCCAGCGAGCGTGGGCCAGGATCCTGAAGGATGCCTTAAGGCGTCCTCGCGCGGTCAGTTCCGGAGCCGATAACCCGTCCTGAAGATCCAGGCGATGACCAGCAGGCAGGCCACCATGAACACGAGGATCATGGCGAGGCTCACGCCGACCCCGATGTCGGCGACCCCGTAGAAGCTCCAGCGGAAGCCGCTGATCAGGTACACGACCGGGTTGAAGAGGGCGATCTTCTGCCAGAGCGGGGGCAGCATGCTGATGGAGTAGAAGCTGCCGCCGAGGAACGCGAGCGGGGTGACGATCATGAGCGGGATGACCTGCAGCTTCTCGAACCCGTCGGCCCAGATGCCGATGAGGAAGCCGAACAGGCTGAAGGTGATGGCCGTGAGCACCAGGAAGCCGACCATCACGAGCGGGTGTGCGATGCCGTAGGGGACGAACAGGCGGGCCGTGATGAGGATCAGCAGCCCGAGCAGCACCGACTTGGTGGCGGCGGCGCCCACGTACCCGAGCACCACCTCCACGGCGGACACCGGTGCGGACAGGACTTCGTAGATGGTGCCGGCGAACTTCGGCATGTAGATGCCGAAGGACGCATTCGAGATGCTCTCGCTGAGGAGGTTCAGCATGACCAGGCCCGGGATGATGAACGCCCCGTAGCTCACCCCGTCGATGGCGCCCATGCGCGAGCCGATGGCGGCGCCGAAGACGACGAAGTAGAGCGAGGTGGAGATCACGGGGGAGGCGATGCTCTGCCCGAGGGTCCGGAACCAGCGGGCCATCTCGAACCCGTAGATCGCGCGTACCGCGTGGAGGTTCATGGCCGCTCCCGGACCAGGTTCACGAAGATGTCCTCCAGCGAACTCTCGGTTGAATGCAGGTCCCGGAACTCGATCCCGAGATCACCGAGGCGGCGGAGCAGCGTGGCGACGCTGCCGCTCTCGGCGTGGGCGTCGAAGGCATAGACGAGTTCGGTGCCGCCTGCCGCCAGCTCGAGGCCGAAGGTCCCGAGTGCCGGCGGGACGGCGTCCAGCGGAACCAGCAGGTGGATGCGCAACTGGCGCGTGCCGAGCTTGCGCATGAGCACGGTCTTGTCCTCGACCAGCACGATCCGGCCCCGGTTGATGACGCCGATGCGGTCGGCCATCTCCTCCGCCTCCTCGATATAGTGGGTCGTGAGGATGATGGTGACGCCGCTGTCGCGCAGGCGGCGGACCATGGCCCACATGTCCCGGCGCAGCTCGACGTCCACGCCGGCAGTCGGCTCGTCGAGGAACAGGATCGACGGGTCGTGGGCCAGTGCCTTGGCGATCATGACCCGGCGCTTCATGCCGCCGGAGAGTTCCATGATCCGCGCGTCCTTCCTGTCCCAGAGGGACACGTCCCGGAGGACCTGCTCCACGCGGGCGGGGTCCCGGGGCTTGCCGAACAGGCCCCGGCTGAAGTTCACCGTGGCCCAGACGGACTCGAACATGTCGGTATGCAGTTCCTGGGGTACCAGGCCGATGGCGGAGCGGGCCTCCCGGAACCCCGTGACGACATCGTGGCCGGCGGCCCGGACGGTGCCTGAACCCGGGTTCACGATCCCGCAGATGATGTTGATGAGGGTGGTCTTGCCCGCCCCGTTCGGCCCAAGCAGGGCGAAGATCTCGCCCCGGGCGATCTCCAGGTTGACGTCGGCCAGGGCCTGGTAGCCCGAGGCATAGGACTTCGATAGCCCGCGCACCGAAATGATCGACTCCAAACCCGAACCTCGACTAGCATCCTGCCGGTGCCGCGCATCATCTATTCATCACCGCTCTACGACAAGCTGCGGGTGCGCAGGAGCCGGATCACAGGACTCGGGCTCTTCGCCGGTTGCGACATCCCGCCCCGGGCCAAGATCGGGGAATTCGAGGGCGAGGTCATCCCCCTGCGGGAGGCGCGGCGCCGGGCCCGCGGCCGCAAGGTGGTCGCCATCGTGGAACTCGAGCGCAAGGCCATCGATGCCGCGCGCACTGGCCGGGGCTTCCGCTACATTAACCACTCCTGCGACCCCAATACCTTCACGCGGCTGACCCGCGATCGCGCCGAGTTCTATGCCCTGCGGGCCATCCGCCGGGGAGAGGAACTCACGGTCGACTACGGCCTCAGCCACCACGAGGGCCGGCTGCCGTGCCGATGCGGTGCCGCCCGCTGCCGCGGCCGCCTCTGAGCTGGAGAACTGCATGTACACCGAGACCGAGCAGGCCAACGAGGACCTCGTGAACCGCTTCTGCGCGGACTGGGCCCGCCGGGATGCCGGGCTGCTGGCCGGCTATTTCGCCGACAAGTTCGAATACATGGTCTGGGAGGGCGGCCCGGTGATCACCAGCCGGGAAGCATTCATCGAGCAGATGGGGCCGTTCCTCACCCGCCTCAAGGCCGTGGACTGGGTCGTCGTCCGGTCCCAGGCGCTAGGCCCCATGGTGATCAACGAACGGATCGACCACTTCTACGCCCACGACAGCAAGTACGACAACCATCCCCACATCGCCGGCCTGTTCATCGTCCGGGACGGTCGCATCGCCGTCTGGCGCGACTACACGATGCGTTGATCCACGCCCGCAGCCTGCCAGCGTGCCTGGACCCGGGGATTCTCGTCCATGCGGCTTTCCGGCAGGATTCCGGTGTGAGTCCAGGCCGCAATCCGGCTCTCGACGCCGGTGTGCTCAGTGGGGTGCACCCGTCCGGGATCGTCGAGGCTGCCTACCGCGAGGTCCATGCGGTCGCTGTCGTGGTAGTGGAACGCGAGTGGTGTACCGCAGGCCGCGCAGAAGCCCCTGCGGGCAATGGGCGAGGAGGAGTACCAGGCGGGCTCTGCGTTCTCCCAGCGGACGTCCGCGACCGGCACGTTGATGAAGGTGGCGAAGATGTTGCCAAAGGCCCGCTGGCACATCCGGCAGTGGCAGAAGTAGCCTTCCGGCGTCGCCAGCCTGACCGTGTACCGATGGCGGCCGCACTGGCAGCCCCCCTGGAGCGTGAGCATGGCAAGGACCCCCCGTTGGCTTGGCAGGCGCGGCCGGTCGGACCATCATAGGCCGATGCATCACCGCCACTCCAGACGACGCGCAGGCTTCATGGCACTGGTCGCGCTCCTTCCCGGCCTCTCCGCCGCCCAGCACACCCTCACGGGCGAACTGCCGCGGCCCCGGGGCAGCGGACCGGCCGTCGTGCTGGTGGCGGGGGCGACGGGCCGCACCGGCCGCCTGGTGCTGGACCAGCTCCGCCGGGATCCCCGCTTCGCGATCCGGCCCCTGGCCCGGGACGTGGCCCTGGCCCGCCGGGAAGTCGGCGCCGACTACGCCTGGGTCGAAGGGGACGTGACGAAGCCCCAGACCCTCGGGCGGGCGATGGCCGGTGTCAGCCTCGTGGTCATCGCCATCGGGGCCACCGAACGCTCGGGGCCCAACAGCCCCGAGTTCGTGGACTTCGGCGGCGTGAGACACCTCACTGACGCGGCCCGGGCCGCGGGCGTGCGCCAGGTGGTGCTCGAGTCCTCCATGGGCGTGGGCAGCGGCGGTGGCTTGCTCGGCCTGCTGCTGAACCTGATCTCCGGGGATGCCCTCGAATGGAAAGCGAAGGGCGAAGCCCATCTCCGCGCGAGCGGGGTCCCCTATACGATCGTGCGGCCCGGTGGCCTGACCGACGGGCCAGGCGGCCAGGGCGGCATTGCGCTCCAGCAGGGTGACGAGGGCTCCGGGCGGATTTCCCGGGCCGACGTGGCAGCGGTGCTCGTCGCCGTCCTCGACAATCCGGACGCGCTGGGCAAGACCTTCGAGGTGATCAACGACGACGCGGCGAAGGCAGACGCCTGGCGGCGCGGCTTCAGCGCGCTGCGCCGGGACCCTCCAGGTAGTCCCTGACGGCCAGCCAGGGCACCACGTCGGCGTACTTCAGCATCAGGTCGCACAGGCTCGCGAAGTGCGGGATCTCGTGCCGGTCAGCCACGCACTCCTCGGGCACGATCACCCGGAAGCTCCGGGACAGCGCGTCCACGGCGCTCGCCCGCACGCAGCCCGACGTGCTGCCGCCCGTGAGGATCACGGTGTCCACCCGGTGCCAGTTCAGCACCGAGCCGACCGGCGTCTCGTGGAAGACGCTGGCCATCCGCTTGTTGAAGACGGCGTCCCGCTGCCGGTCGACGTCCAGCCGGGGATCGAGTTCGGCGCGCTCCGAGCCCTCCCGGATGTTCTGCAGGGAGTCCTCGGTGTTGGTGCGGGTGCCCCACACCCCGGCATCCGAGGCATCGGGCAGGTAGGCCACGTAGGTCCAGATGACGGGCCAGCCCCGGGCACGGGTCAGTCCCGCGAGCTGGTTGATGTACTCGAGCTGCCGGGGATCCGTCTCGTAGGCCGTGCGAAAGCGTGCGGTGTCCGTGTAGGCCCGCTGCAGGTCGATGTTGATGAGCGCGGCTTTGCTGCCGAAGCCGAAGCGCGCCCGGGCCGGGCTGGCCTTGACCTGCGCCCAGTACTGGCGCGGCGTGAGATCGGAGGTTTCCATGCGTCGAATGCTATCCCAGGCCGAGGCGCTGGCGGATGCCGGCCGGGGTCAGGCCCGCCGCACGGAGCGCGGCCAGCGTCTCGTCCCGGTCGCGCTTGGCCAGCCGGCGGCCAGTGGGATCCCGGACCAGCGCGTGATGGCGATAGCGGGGTACGGGGAGGCCCAGCAGTGCCTGGAGCAGGCGCTGCACGTGGGTCGCCGCAAAGAGATCCTCGCCCCGGGTCACGAGGGAAATGCCCTGGGCCGCGTCGTCCACCACCACCGCCAGGTGATAGCTGACGCCGGTGTCCTTGCGGGCGAGCACGATGTCGCCGAGCGCCGCGGGTTGCACCGGGATGACGCCGGTCTCGCCGGCCGGACCGCGGCCGGACTCGACGAAGGACAGCGGGGTGTCGCCCAGGGCGCGTAGCGCCGCCGCCACGTCCAGGCGCAGGGCGGGGTTGTCCCCGGCGGCCAGGCGCGCCGCCCGCCCGGCCGGCGTGAGCTGCCGGCACGTGCCGGGGTAGAGGGGTCCGTCGGGGCCCTGGGGTGCTCCGGCCATGGACGCGATCTCGCGGGCGATCCCGCCCCGGGTGCAGAAGCAGGGATAAAGCAGCCCGCGGGCTGCCAGCGGGTCCAGGGCCGCCCGGTAGACGGGCAGGCGCTCCGACTGGCGCAGCACCGGGTCGTCGCCGACGAGGCCCAGCCAGGCGAGGTCCGCAAGGATGGATCGTTCGAAGGCGCTGGTGCAGCGGACCCGGTCGAGGTCCTCCATCCGCACCAGGAAGCGGCCGCCCGTGGCCCGGGCCGCGTCGTGGGCCGTGAAGGCGGCGAGGGCGTGGCCCAGGTGCAGGTCACCGGTGGGACTCGGGGCAAAGCGGGTGATGTCGGGCGCAGGCATCCGGCGCGATTATAATCGCCGCCCTTGAGCGCCCTGCCCCCACACGCGATGCCCTCCGGGCCCACCGTCACCCCGCCCGGCCTGCTCGGCCGGCTCGGGCTGGATTTCGGCGTGCTCCGCTTCAGCGGCCGGGCCGTGGCCCTGCTCTGGTCCACGAGCCGCACGCTCACCCTGCTGCTGTCGCTCTTCACCCTGGCCGCCGGTCTGCTGCCGGCTGCCGCCGCCTGGGTGGGCAAGCTGGTGATCGATGCGGTCGTTGCCGGGATGGGCGCGTTCAGCGCCGGCGGCATGACGGCCTACGGCCCGGTCCTCGAGCTGGTCGCGTTCGAGGCCGCCATCATCGCCCTGCTCGGTGGGGCGCAGCGGGGCATCACGGCCTGCCAGTCGCTGCTGCGGGCCCAGCTCGGCCAGCGCGTGAACGAGATGATCCTCGAGAAGGCTCTCACCCTCGACCTCACCCAGTTCGAGGATGCCGAGTTCTACGACAAGCTCACCCGCGCGCGGCGCGAGGCCTCCAGCCGCCCCTTGAGCCTGGTCATGCGCAACTTCGCGCTCTTCCAGCAGGTGGTGTCCCTGGTGAGCTTCGGGGTGCTGCTGGCCGCCTTTTCGCCCTGGGCCATGGGCCTGCTCATCCTCGCGGGCCTGCCGGCTTTCGTCGCCGAGACCAAGTTCTCGGGGGATGCCTTCCGGCTGTTCCGCATGCGGGCGCCGGAGTCGCGCCTGCAGCTGTATCTCGAGACGGTGATGGCCCGGGAGGACAATGCGAAGGAGGTCCAGCTCTTCCAGCTCGGGCCCATGCTGCTCGACCGGTACAAGTCGATCTTCCACAAGATCTACCGGGAGGACCGGGCCCTGACGATCCGCCGGGAATCCTGGGGCCTCGCCCTCGGCCTGTTCGGCACCGCGATGCTCTACGGCGCCTACGGCTGGATCGCCGTGACGGCAGTCCAGGGGGGCATCACCCTCGGCGAAATGACCATGTACCTGCTGCTCTTCAAGCAGGGCCAGTCGGCGGTCGCCGCGAGCCTCGCCTCGATCGGCGGCATGTACGAGGACAACCTCTACCTCAGCAACCTCTACGAGTTCCTCGAGCAGGCCCCCGTCCAGACCCGCGGCGCGGCGCCCCGGGGCCCCGACCCTGCGGACGGCGTGCGCTTCACGGACGTGTCCTTCACCTACCCGGGGGCCCGGGCGCCGGCGCTCGAGCGCATCAGCCTGCACATCCGGCCCGGCCAGAGTCTCGCTCTGGTCGGCGAGAATGGCGCCGGAAAATCAACTCTTATCAAGCTCTTGTGCGGACTTTATCAACCAACTTCCGGGCAGGTGATGCTGCACGGCCTCGATGTCCGGGAATGGGACCCGACGGCGCTCCGGCGCCAGATCGCGGTGATCTTCCAGGACTTCAACCGCTACCAGTTCACCGTCGGCGAGAACATCGGTGCCGGCGACATCAGCGCCTACACGGACCAGGATCGCTGGGAGGCGTCCGCCCGCAAGGGCATGGCACTGCCCTTCATCCGCACCCTGGAGCGGGGGTTCGGTACCCAGCTCGGCAGCTGGTTCAAGGGGGGCAAGGAACTATCCACGGGCCAATGGCAGAAGGTCGCCCTGTCCCGCGCCTTCATGCGCCAGAGCGCGGACGTGCTGGTGCTCGACGAACCGACGGCGGCCATGGACGCGGCGGCGGAGGCGGAGCTCTTCGAGTACTTCCGCGAGCACACGGTGGGCCGCATCGCGATCCTCATTTCCCACCGCTTCTCGACCGTACGCCAGGCCGACCGGATCGCCGTGCTGGAGCACGGCCGGATCATCGAGTACGGCACCCACGCCGAGCTGCTGGCCCGGGAGGGCACCTACGCGCGGCTCTTCCTGCTCCAGGCCGAGGGGTACCGCTGACGGGCCGAGGCCAGCAGGATGGCCGCGAAGACGTAGAAGGCGGCGGCGGCGATCAT
>CALGMY010000111.1 GCA_937958785.1 uncultured Gammaproteobacteria bacterium
GGCTTGCACAAGCCCTCGCATGATCCGGATTCCCGTCCCCGCCCCCGCCCCGCCCCGTGGCCCGGGTGCAGAAGTTCCATGGCGTCACGATCCAGCCCTGCAGCCAGCCCTGCGCGGCAGTGGCAGCCCTTGCCGACCGGCGCTTCCTGCCGGAGCACGCTCCACCCCTGCCCCTGGCCGGCTGCGACCAGCGCCAGTGCCAGTGCGCCTACCGGCACCACTCGGACCGGCGGGACGCGGAGGACCGGCGCTCCGGCTGGGGGAGCTTCGGTGGGTTCGCGCCGTCCATTCCGGGTGGTAACCGCCGGGCCAAGACGCGGGACCGGCGGGCGGGTCGCAAGTCGCATCCAACCGCCTGACCCCGCCGGCGTCCGGTCAGGCCGGGGACTGCTCCCCGTAGATCGCCAGCCACTCGCTCTCCAGCGCCTCGTGGGCCTCCCGCGCGGCCGCGTGCCGGCCCGCGAGTGCCGCCAGCTGACCCGCCTCCGCGGCGTACACCGCGGGTTCCGCCAGCTCGGCTTCGAGACACTTGATCTCCGCGGCGACGGTCGCCATCCGGGCCTCGAGCTTTGCGAGCTGCTGCTGGCGCCGGACGGCGCGGGCGTCGGGCCTCGGGGCACGCGCCGGGGGCCTGGCAGGCGGCGGGGCCGTGGCCGGCGTCCCGGCGGGCATGGCGTCCGCAGGCTTGCCGGCCCGGGCGCTCAGCCAGGCGGCGTACTCGTCCAGGTCGCCCGCGAAGGGTTCCACCCGCCCGTCGGCCACCCGCCAGAAGGTGTCACTGACGAGGCCGATCAGGTGCCGGTCGTGGGAGACGAGCACGATGGCGCCGTCGAAATCCGCCAGCGCCTCGGCGAGCGCCTCCCGCATGTCGAGGTCCAGGTGGTTGGTGGGCTCGTCGAGCAGGAGCACGTTGGGTTTGCGCCAGGCGATCAGGGCCAGGGCGAGCCGGGCCCGCTCCCCGCCGGAGAAGACCTCCACGTCCTGGAACGCGCGCTGGCCCGGGAAGTACCAGCGGCCCAGGAAGTTGCGCATGTCCTGGGTGGTGGCTTCCGGCGCGATGTCCCGGAGGTGGTCCATCGGCGTCGCACCGGCACGCAGGCTCTCCACCGTGTGCTGGGCGAAGTAGCCGATGCGCAGGTCGGAGTGGGCCGTGCGTTCGCCGGCGAGAGCGGGCAGCTCCCCCACCAGCGTCTTCACCAGCGTCGACTTGCCGGCGCCGTTCGGCCCGAGCAGTGCCACCCGGTCGCCGGCCTCGAGGCCGAAGCAGACGTCGGCGAGGATGCGGGCATCGCCGCCGTCGGCCGGCGTGTCGCCGGGCAGGTGGTCCTCGCCGTCCCGGGCCGCCGACGCCCGGTAGCCCGCGTCGACGTGATCGAGGCGGAGCAGCGAGAACGGCAGCTTCGGGGGCGGGTCGAAATTGATGTGGAGCGCGTGCTCCGCCCGCACGGCCTCGGTGCCGGCCAGCTTGGCGAGGCGCTTCATGCGCGACTGGGCCTGCTTCGCCTTGCTGGCCTTGGCCTTGAATCGGGCGATGAACTTCTGCAGGTGCTCCCGCTCGGCCTGCTCCTTCTCGAAGGCGATCTGCTGCAGGCGGAGGTGCTCCGCCCGCTGGCGTTCGAAGGCGGTGTAGTCGCCGGTGTAGAGCTTCGCCGTGCCGTCGTTGAGGTGCAGGGTATGGCTCGTCACGCCGTCCAGGAACTCCCGGTCGTGGGAGATCATGAGGAGCGTGCCGGGGTACCTGAGCAGCCAGTCCTCGAGCCACAGTACGGCATCGAGGTCGAGGTGGTTGGTGGGCTCATCGAGCAACAGGAGGTCCGAGGGCGTCATGAGGGCCCGGGCGAGATTCAGCCGCACGCGCCACCCGCCGGAGAACTCCCCCACGGGCTTGTCGTGGGTCGCGGGGGGGAAGCCCAGCCCGTGCAGCAGGCGGCCGGCCCTGGCTTCGGCATCGTAGGCCCGGAGCTCGGCCATCCGCTGGTGGGCAACCGCCACGGCCTCGTAGTCCTCGGCGGCCATGGCATCCCGTTCGGCCTTGATGGCCGACCAGACGGGGGCATCGCCAGACATCACGAAATCGATGGCCGGATCCGGCAGGTGGGGCGTCTCCTGCGCGACGCTCGCGATCCGCACCCGGCCGGACAGCTCCATGTCGCCCCGGTCCGGCTCCAGGTCGCCCTGGACGACCGCGAACAGGCTGGACTTGCCGCAGCCGTTGCGCCCGACCACCCCGACCCGCACGCCCGCGTGGAGTGACAGGTCGACGCCGGACAGGAGCAATTGCTCGCCGCGCCTCAGGGCAAGGTTCCGGAAGGTGAGCATGGGGCGCGCAGTATACGGGGAACGGCCGGGGAACTACGTACAGACGGGATCGGACAGCGGATGCAGCATCATCCCGGACACACCAGTAAGAAGAGCCAGCCATGACCGGAGTCTGGATCGACAGCGGTCACGCGGACGACGCGCGCCGCGCGCGCCTGTACCGGGGCGACCTGTACATCACCTCAGCCTCCCGGGCCGGCCAGGCGCTGATCGGGCACGCCCGGTCCATGCTCGAGGAGGCGTTCGCACCCCACGCCCCCGAGACGGCCCAGTACCACATGGCCGTCGCGGACTACGCGGCCCTGCTCGGCCGGGTGAAGCCGGCCTTCATCCACCACCCCCGCTGCAAGCAGCTGTTGCGGGAGATCATCGAGGAGCACGGGGCGGATCCGACCCGGACCTACTTCGACGTGCCGAAGCTGCGCTCGTCGACCAGCGACGGCTACCTCACCACCGGCATTGCCCTCGCGTTCCCGCCCCACCGGGATACCTGGTACTCCGCGCCGCATGCCCAGATCAACTTCTGGACGCCGGTCTACGACATCACGGCCGACAATGGCATGAATTTCTGGCCCGGCTACATCGACCGGCCGGTGGCCAACAACTCGGGGACCTACAACTACTACCAGTGGAACAAGACACGGGACCAGACCGCCGCGATGATCGGCTCCGCCAACACGCGGGTCGCCCCCGGCGCCACCGAGCCCCTGCCCCCGTCGGACATCCGCTTCGTCACGGGCTGCGGCGGCTTCACCATCTTCGCCGCGGCCCAGCTGCACGGGAGCCTGGCCAACACGTCAGGCAGGACCCGGTTCTCCATCGATTTCCGGGTCGTGAACATCGACGACCTGGAAGCGGGACTCGGCGCGCCCAACGTGGACGCCGCCTGCACCGGCACCGCGTTGCGGGACTTCATGCGCGCCACGGACCACGCGCGGCTGCCAGAGGAACTGGTGCGGCGCTACGACAGCGGCGAGGTGGGCGACGGGATGCTGGTATACCAGCCGGCCCGGTGACTCTCCGGGCCGGCTGGCTCCATCAGACAGGCCGGTGCTGGCCTTGCCCTGCGGTCAGGGATTGACCGCGCAGGGATAGGTGTTGAGGCAGATGCCCGACGGCCCGGGCTGTGCCCCCAGCAGCTGGCGGTACAGCGTGGTGTCCTGCGCATTCACCGAGCCATTGGCATTGATGTCCGCCGCGTTGAAGTTGGGTGCCACGCTGGGCTGGCCGAGTTGCTGGCGGAACAGGACGGTGTCCTGGGCGTTGGTCGACCCGTTGTTGTTCAGGTCACCGTCGCAGCGGTTGCCGTAGCCGTCGCCATTGGAATCGACCTGGGTGGCGTTCGAGACCAGCCGGCAGTTGTCGAGGGCGTCGACCACCCCGTCGCCGTCCGTGTCCACCTGCGGGGCAAACACGTAGTAGCTGATGTCCGAGAGGGCCGGATCCGGCGCGCACGGGGTCGTGGCCAGCTGCGAGGCGCGGCCGAACAGGTAGCAGCCGTCGCTGCCGTAGACCGTGGGCAGGTTGGACAGGATCACGAAGCGCGGGTTGGGGACCTGGAACCAGACGTCGTAGGTACCCTCGACCGGATCACAGCCACCGCCGCCGGCCGCCGTGGCAACGCCACGTACCTCACCGAGGGGGACGTCGTCGGCCGGATTCGGCGGGTCCTGCGGGTCGCCATTCAGGTTCCGGTCGATGCAATTGGCGTCGCCACCGATGTTGTAGGCCACGACCGGGCTTTCGAACAGGCCGTTGGTGCCGAGGTCGACATTGGAGCAGCCATTGACATTCACGGTGCCGAGGAAGGTGCCCTCATAGCACTGGAAGCTCCCGGCCGTGGACGTGGTGGTCGAGGGCGTGATGGTGAGGTTCGTGGTCCGGAAGGAGAGCACTGCCGTACCGTTGGCGTTCGAGCCGTTGAACGCGGTGGTCCACAGCAGTCCGGTGCCCGTCATGGTCGTGCCGTTCCAGTCCCAGCTGGCGGGATTCGCCTGGACGTCCGAGATGAGCGTGGGCACCGTGCTGACCCACGCATTGGCCGGGTTGTAGCAGGGCTGCCGGAACGGGGCTGCCGCCGGACATCCCTGGGCCGTTCCCGACTTGAAGAATTGGGCAGCATGGTTGCCGTTGGGCGCGCTGCGCGAATACACGCCGACGAGGACGTAGGGGGCCGCGCTGGCGGTACCCCAGGCGGCCAGCAGCCCCGCGGCGACGGCAAGTGCCGTGATGGATCGGGTAAACCGGATCTTCATGGTGAGTGACTCCCCCAGTATTTGGTTGTTGCCGGTGTGAAGGGGCGGCTCCCGGTGCCCCTTCGGAAACATGGTCGTGACCAGAGTCTACGCCCGGGTGCGCCCGGGTCAGCAGGGCCGGCCGGGGGTCCTGATGCCACCGCGAGCGCTGGCCGCGTGGCGGTCGACTCGATCGGCATGACATAACACCGGGCGCAGCCGTATTGCGGCTGGAGCTGCGCCTACAGCCTGGCGGCCTTCGTGACCCGGGCGGTGACCTCGGGGCTCACCTCGTACTTCTCCCACCCCTCCGGCGGCGTGAACACGCCCCAGTCCACCATCTTGTTGATCTGGTGCTTCACGAGCTCGAGCTGATTGGCTTCGGTGAGCGGCGGCTCGTCCAGGCAGAGGTTCCTGGGGTAGATGCCGCCGCGGGCCATGGCCGCGTCGTAGATGGTCTTGTATTCCTCGACCCGCAAATCCTTCACCAGGTTCTGCCACTGGGCCCGGACGCGGAAGTCCCGGAGGCCGTCGATGTCGATGAGGGCACTTACCAGCGTCTCCCCTCCCCCCAGGTACTCGGAGACCACGTTGCCCCGGTAGTCGATGATCTGGCTCTTGCCGCAACTCATCTGGTGGGTGCCGCCCGGGAAGTAGATGGCCCCGATGTTCGGCGCCACCACGTAGCAGTTGTTGAAGACCGCGTGGGCCCGGTTCTGGATTTCGGCGATGCCATTGCCCATCCAGGGCTCCGGGTACTGGGTGCGCCAGATGATCTCGGCGCCGTTCAGCGCGAGGCCGCGGGCCGCCTCGGGGAAGCTGCCCTCGGCGCAGATCAGCGTGCCGATGTTGCCAATCTCGGTCCTCGCCACCGGGAAGACCGCCTGGAACAGCTTCACCGGGTCGTCGCCGTACTTCTCCAGGTAGACGTTCCAGATGTCGCTGGGCGCCACGTTGGGCTCCCGCTGGTAGAAGGCCGTCTTGTAGTGCTTGTGGATCACCTCGCCCTTCGGGTCGATGACGAAGGCGATGTTGAAGATGCGGTCCTCCATCAGCGCCGGGTCCTTGGCCACCATCTGGGCGATGATGTGCACGTTCAGCTCCCGCGCGAGGTCACCGAGCGCGCGGGTCTCCGGCCCCGGGATCTCGGGCACCACCTCCCGGTAGATCCGCAGGTGCTCCTCGCCGCCGCCCAGGCACCAGCCGCCGATGCCGCCTTCCGACACGGCGATCAGCTTCACGGGCAGGTCCAGGCTGCAGTTCCAGACCGCGTAGCGCATGGACAGCGCCAGGTTCTCGATGTCCTTCATGTAGTCGGCGCGGGTGACGGCCATCCGCGAGACGTTCTGGATGCCGACGGCGGTGTAGTGCAGGCGCATGGGAGACCCTCCGGGACTGCCGGGATTATGCGATCTCCCCGCTGTTCAGCAAAGCTAAACCCCCGGTTAAGCCCCGCCCCGTTCCACCGCCCCTGGCAACCGGTTACGCTCCGGTCACTGGCCGTCCCGCCAGGGCAAGCGAGGCTACTCGACCATGTGGATCCGCAAGAGCGACAAGGACCGGGCCGCCGGCGGCGGAACCCCCGTGCCGACCCAGATCGTCGGCAACGAGGAGTTCGACCCCATGCCCCAGACCGCCGACCAGCGGCGGGTGGAGCAGCGCATCTTCGAGCTCGCTGACCACTACGGCGCGAAGCTCGGCATGTCGCGACGCGACTTCCTGCGCACCAGCGGCGGGATGGCCGTGTCGTTCATGGCCATGAACGAGGTGTTCGGCCCGGCCTTCCTGGTGAGCGAGGCCGAGGCGGCCGAGCCGGCCGCCGCCCGGGAGCTATGGCCCAAGAAGGAATTCATCCTCGACCTGCAGACCCACCACGTGAAGGACTCCATGCCGGGCCCGCTCGGCTTCCGGACGCTCACTGGCAAGTACAACCTGAACCCGGCGCTGACCGGCGTGAAGCCGGGGCCCGACAGCCTGCACCGGGCCAACTACGTCAAGGAGATCTTCTTCGACAGCGACACGGTGATGGCCTGCATCAGCGGGGCCGCCATCGGCCCGCCGAAGGCCTGGGTACTGCCTTCCGAGGAGATGGCGAACACGCGGAACTTCGTCAACGGGCTCGCGGGCTCCCGCCGCATGCTCTGCCACGGCATCGGCACGCCCGGGAACCCGGACTGGCTCGATGACGCCGAGCGCCAGGTGAAGGAGCTGAAGATCGACGCCTGGAAGTTCTACACGGGCGACCCGGCGTTCCCCTGGCGCCATGACGACGAGAAGATCGCCTACCCCTTCTACGAACGGTCCCTGAAGCTGGGCATGAGGAACATCTGCACGCACAAGGGCCTGCCGATCCCGGGCCCCGGCAAGGAGTTCTTCCGCCCCGACGACATCATCAAGGCCGCGAAGGACTGGCCGGACATCAACTGGATCATCTTCCACTCCGGCATGAAGCACATGATGACCCAGGTGCCCGCCGGGGAGAGCGGCATCGACGCGGATGGCAACATCCCCTGGACCACGGAGTTCTGCCGGCAGATCCGCGCCGCCGGCCTCAAGAACGTCTACCTCGAGCTCGGCGCCGTCTTCGGCCACTCCGTCGTCACCCACCCGGAGGTCTGCGGCCACCTGCTCGGCCAGGTGATCGCGGCCGTGGGCGCCGACCACGTGATCTGGGGCACCGACTCGATCTGGTGGGGCTCCCCCCAGTGGCAGATCGAGGCGTTCCGCCGCTTCCAGATTCCCGGGTCCCTGCAGGAGAAGTTCGGTTACCAGCCGCTCTCCGCCGGCGACCGGGAGCAGATCTTCGGCCTGAACAGCGCGCGACTCTTCGGCATCGACGTCGGGGAGGCCCGCAAGGCCATTCCTGCCGATGGCCTCGCCAGCCTCAAGGCGGCCTACGAGGCCGGGGGGCCGGAACCCAGCCTCACCCAGTACGGCTGGGTGGCGGCGGG
>CALGMY010000112.1 GCA_937958785.1 uncultured Gammaproteobacteria bacterium
GATGTCATCGGTCAGGTCGGTCGCCGTGTAAAGGGTCGCCTGGCGGGACTCCCGCACGGTGGCTGCGGTCGCCGATGCACTCTCGCCAAGCCGGTCGAGGTCCTCCGACAGGATCACGGTGAAGTCCGTGTTGCCCAGGCGCGAGCTGCCGAGGAAGGGCAGCGCCTTGTTGATGGTGGAGCTGTACTTCAGTACGGCCTTCGGGTTGGCGCCCCAGTAGACCTCGGGACCCACCACGAGCTTCAGGCCATCGATCACGCCCTTGCCGGCGAACTCGACGCCCTCCGGCGCCTTGGCATTCCAGATGTCCTCGCCCTCGATGTCGGTGGCCTCGCGGATCAGTCCGAAGAAGTCGCCTTCGTATTTCCAGTGGTAACGGGGGGTGTGGTAGAAAACCTCGACGTCCGCGAGCTCACCCTCGTAGGTGGCACTGAAGTCGTAGAGCTCGATCCGCTCCCGGTCCTCGAATGTCACGGTGGTGTCCGGCGCGAGATTGGGATTGTCCGTCGGGTCGTCCACGACGACCTCGACCGGGGCGCCCCGCCGACCGTACTGGATCTCGAGCGGCTCGAGGTTGGCGACGTTGGCCAGCAGGTTCACAGTGAACTGCCCGTCGATCCGGTCCGTTGGCTTGAAGGCGAAGTCCACGAACACCATATCGCCGTCGGTAAACTCGTCTCCCGCGTCGCCGAAGCGGTCGAGGTCGGCCTCCGCGGCCTTCATCGCGAACTCCACCTTGACGCTGCCCCCGGTGAGGCTAAGCATCCGGTCCTTCTCGCTCTCGGCCTTCAGCTCGCGGACTTCGCTCTTCAGGGCGTAGTAGTCCATGTTGATGCCGCTGATCGCCTGGTTGATCGCGGCCTTCTTGTACTGGTAGGGGTCGATGCGCCAGACCTCCGCCAACACATCCACCGCCATGCGCGGCCGGACCGTGGTGACCCCGTCGGAATTGATGGGGCCGAGCGCGGCAATGCCCCACCACTCCTCGTTCATGTTGTTCCTGCCCTCCACGAAGTCGTGGGGGTAGCCGCCATTGGCCCAGGAGGCATTGGTGTCCTGGATGTCGAGGCGCTCTTCCTGGAGGTACTTCCACCACTCGTCACGCCACTCGAAGACGAACCCGCCGATGGAATTGCCTTCCTCGCCGTTGCCGTGGCTCTTGTTGTACATCTCCTGCCACTGGCTGCGCAGGATCTCCGCCTGGGCGAGCTGGTCCTCGGTGCTGGTCCGCGCGTTGAAGGCGTCGCTGCCGAACTCGAAGAAGAGGATCGGCAGGTCCAGCTTCGAACTGGCCGTCTTCCAGAGATCGGTGAAGCTCCTGCCGCGATAGGCGTTGACCCCGAGCAGGTCGAGGTCTGGGCAGAGCTCGGCGATCAGGTCAGCGTACTGCAGGTCGCCATTGACGATGGTGAAGGGGTGATTCGGGTCGATCTTCTTCCCCTCGCTGACCACCTCGTTGAAGAGGCTGTAGAGGAAGCGGGCCTTGGCGGTATCCCGCTCGCCGACCGGCAGGTTCTCGATCTCGAAGCTCTTCCAGGACAGACCATAGTTGCTCTCGTTGCCGAAGGCGAACATGAGGACACCGGGCACGTCCTTGTAGGTATTGACGATCTCGAGAGTGTCCTTCTTGAGGGTGGCCCGGGTGAGGGGATCGGAGTAGTCGGTGAACTCGATCCATTTGCCCCCGACCGTGTAGCCGTAGCGGCCCATGAGCGGGTTGATCGCAGTCATGATGCCGTACTTCTCGTACACGTACGTCACCCACTTCGGTGGAATGCCGTTGAAGGTACGGATCGCGTTGATGCCGGCGGCCTTCATCAGGCCAAAGTCGTAGTCGAGGACCTTCTTCACGAAGTCGTCGGGTTGGCCCCACAGGTTGTAGTTGTAGTTCTCGTCGACCGGTGTGTAGCCCCAGACCACGCCCTTGACGTAGAAATCCCGCCCGTTGACCTGCAGTTTCCAGCCGCCCTCGTCGCGGTAGGTCTCGACCTTGTCGGCGGCCTTGGCGCTGCCCGGCGCCGCGACCGCCATCCACGCCGCGAGGGCGAGCAGCGGCGTGACCCGGCGCCAGCGACGCAGGCCGCCGGCCCGGGGCATCCCGCCGCGGTCCTGGCCAGGGGTGCACTCTGGTTTGCTCATGGGGCGCATGCTCACGCTTCTCCAGGGGTGTCGTATGGGTCGCCGGCAGCGTCGGGCGGGCGGTCCCCGTCCGCGCCGCCGCTCCTACTGGTACAGCCGGATCCAGTCGACCAGCATGGTCCTTGGCCAGTTGCCGGCGTCGGGGGCGGGCACCGGATTGCCGCCGACAGCGACATTGAGCAGCAGGAAGAAGTTCGCCAGGAACTCCTCCATGGTGTCCGGGGCAATGGGGTATGAATAGTAGGTGACCCCGTCGACTCGCCACACCACGCCGTTGGCCGTCCACTCCGCCTCGTAGACGTGGAAGTCCGCGGCCAGCGACGCCCCGATATTGCGTCGGGCGCTGATCGTCCGGTAGCCGGTGGGAAACGGCGCGCACTGGCCGGCGGCGAGCGATTCGTCGCACCAGTGGAGGGCGAAGGCGGCCTCCTGGACACTGGCCCCGCCGCTGTTGAACATCTCGACGATGTCGATCTCGCCGGCCTTCGGCCAGCCCGTCACGGGAAACTTCTCGCCCAGCATCCAGAACGCCGGCCAGCTGCCGCGACCGTCCGGGAACCGGATCGAGGCTGCGATCTTCCCGTAGCGGAACGACTTGCCGGCGATGGAGGGGCCCGGCAGCGAGATGAGCCTTGCCGACGTGATCGAACCGTCGCGCTTGCCGCAGCCCGGTGGCGGACCCGGTGACGGACACAGCGCCGTGTTCAACAGGGCGGAAATCCTGAGGAAGCCATTCGCGGGATTCGCCGGATCGTCGTAGACGATGCTGACGTTCGCGGGGCTGCTCGAGTAGAGCTGCCACTCGTCGTTGCCCCAGCCGGAGTCCCCGGGGCCGTAGCCGGTCTGGATCGTCCAGACGTCCGGATCCGGGGCGGTGCCGCTGTTGAACTCCTCCTGCCAGACGAGGGTGTCGTTACCCCCGGACGAGCCAGCGGGACCCGTGAGCCGCGCGTCATCCCAGCGCACGGTTCCCCCGGCGGGAGCGGGCGGGGTGAGGACGTGCAGCAGCAGCAGCTTTGCCGACACCGTGCCCGCCGGCGCGATGGCATTGACCGAGACCTGCGTCCAGTCGCCCGGCTCGGCGCCGTCCTGGACGGGCAGGAAGATGTTCGTGCCGTCGTCGAGCGGGTCGACGAACGCCTCGGCCGTCCCCAGCACGTTGCCGGTGCCGTCCGGCCCGCTCCAGAAGGTGAGTTGCAGGATGCCCAGGTTGTTCAGGGGATCCCCGGCCCAGTTCATCGCCCAGGCCGATGCCGTGTAGTTCGCGCCTGGCACCGCGTCGACGGTCTGGAAGATGCCGGCATCGATGCCGAACTGCTTCAGCGACTGGGTGCCGGTCTCGCGCGAGACAGGTCCCGAGCCCGGGCTGATCGTGCTGTTGGTGAAATTGCCCTGGTTGAAGCACTGCCAGCCGGTGGAGCAGTAAACGTCGCCGTTGACGGCGGACGGCTCCTCGAAGCCGCCGTTGGCCAGCAGGTTCGCCGGGGCAGACGGGAACGGGGGGTAGCCGGGGAACGGCCAGTTGAAGGTGTTCGAGCCGCCGAGGGAGCGGTAGGAATCGTAGAAATGGTCGAGGGCGGTCTCCGCGTCGACCACGGGATTGTCGGAGATGATGCCGATTGCCGCGATCACTTCCGTGCTGTCCGCGGTGGCGAAGTCCAGCGCCACGCCGCTGGCGAGCGCCCGGGTGTCGGCGTCGATACCGATGCCATTCGCGATGTCGCGATCCGCGTCGACGCTCTGGAGGAAGACCAGCAGGCGCGTGGCAGCGTTCTGGGCCGCCACGGTGCCGGGATCCGCACTGCCCGTGAGTTCGACGGGCGTCACGAGCGGGCGGCCGGTTACCGTGCCGAGCTCGATGCCGCCCACCGTAAACCGCACCGCTTCCCCGGCCCGGTAGAGGAACTCGCCCTGGGCATTGGTGAGGCCCGACTGGGACGCCGTCGAGAACTCCACCCCGGCGACGGGATTGTCGACGAACTGCCCCACGAGGGTGGGCGGTGGTGGTTGCGGCGTGCCCGGGATCCTCTCGGGGCCCGCACCGCTACCGCACCCCGCCAGGACGACGGCGGCGACCGTCCCGCAGACCATTGAGCGCATCACCTGCACGCCTCGCTGCTCGTGTTTCTTGTTATCTCTGCTGCGCAGTGACTTGCGCAGGCATGTTTTTTTTCGCCCGGGTTCAAATTTGGCGGTTGCCGACAACGCTGTCAACCACGCCGGCACCGGGCGCTCGAGCAGCGCCCGGGCGTAACGCACCGCAAGAAAAAGTGGCTGTCCCTGGCCGTGCCAGCGCCACCCGGCGCGGCCGGTTTTACCTAACCTGACCGGCGCGCCGCAACTCACGCGGACACTGGAATCCCCGCATTGACAACGTTGTCAGCCCTGGCGTAAAAATCCCTCCACCACGAGCGAGGGTGGGGCCCGCGAGGGTCCCTGATCCGCCCGACGGCAACAACGAGTCGCTGGATCCACGCAGGTACCAGCGCCCACAGTCACGGCAACGGTTTTAGGGGTAAACGAACATGAAGCTCACCAGTCTCGCCTGTGCGGCGGCCTTGGCGGCCGTGCTGATTTCCGCGCCGGCCTCGGCGGCACTCACGACGTACTCACAGAACTTCAATGCGCTCGGCATCGGCGACGGTGGTGCGCTGAGCGGCAATGGCTGGCAGATTGCCGGCCTCGACTTCGCCAATCCGCCCGAGGCGTTCAAGTTCTTCTACGGCAACTTCCCGGCCCCGAACGGCGGCGCCGGCTTCTCCGCCATCGCCGTTGGCGAGGGCCAGGGTGGTCCCACCGACCAGTACCTGAACATCTACAGCGACTACAACTGCTGCGGTCCCGTCGACGGGCATGCCACCGGCACGGACATCGTGGAAAGCCGCGTGTTCCAGGAGCAGGTCATCGGCGCCGGTGACGTCGGCTCGACGTGGGCCTTCCAGTTCGACGTGAAGGCCCCATCCTCCAACTGGTGCGGCACCAGCCCGGCGGCCTCCACCGGCTTCCTCGCCAGCTGCCAGGCCTTCATCCGCACGCTGGATCCGAACCAGGGCTTCGCGACCACGAACCTCATCACCTTCAATTCGACCAATGCCAACCCGTCGGCCTGGTCGACCCAGGTGCTGTCGCTCAGCATCGATCCGAGCCTGGCCGGCCAGATCCTGCAGTTCGGCTTCGACAGCCGGTCCAGCAACTACCAGAACACGGGTGTCTACTACGACAACATCAGCTTCGCCGCGGTACCGGTTCCCGCGGCGGTCTGGCTGTTCGGTGGCGCGCTGGCGGCGCTCGGCGTCGCCCGTCGCCGCCCGGCGGCCTAGGTTCCGGTCTGGAGCGTGGCCGTCCCGGAACCCCCCGGACGGCCACGCCATCCAGGACCCGAGTCCAGATATTCACGATGAATGGAGACCAGGATGATCAGCCGCGCTAGAAGGGTGCTCGTATCGGCCACGATGCTGCTGCTGGCAGCCCCCGCCAGCTGGGCCGCGCTGGCCTCCTACTCGCAGAACTTCGAGGCGCTGGTCCAGGCGTCTCCGACCGCCCTCAGCGCGGACGGCTGGCTGGTCTCCGGCGTGGTCTTCAACGGAGATACCGGCGGTACGCCACCCTACGGTGCCTTCAAGTTCTTCTACGGCAACTTCCCGGCCCCGAACGGCGGGACGGCCTTCTCCGCGATCGCCACCGGCGAGAGCGGCCCAACGCAGGGCCTGCAGGTCCTCAGCGTCTACAGCGACTACAACTGCTGCCAGAGCACCAGCGAGGGCCACTTCGACGGCACGGCCCCGAATGATTTCGTGCAGAGCAACGTCTTCCGCGAGCAGACCATTGGCCCGGCTGACATCGGCACGACCTGGTCGTTCAAGTTCGATGCGAAGGTCAGCGCGGTGAATGGCTGCGGGACCGCCCCGGCCTCGGACTGCGTGGCCTTCATCCGCACCCTGGATCCCGCCAACGGCTTCGCCCAGACCAACTTCGTCACCTTCGACGCGCAGGCGGCCGTCACCTCCACCTGGAGCACCCACAACATCTCCATCGACCTGACGGATCCGCTGCTGAACGGCCAGATCCTGCAGTTCGGCTTCCAGAGTACCTCGCAGCTGTTCGGCAACACCGGCGTCTTCTACGACAACATCAGCTTCGGCGTCGACACCGACGTGGACGGCGTGCCGAACATCGCGGACAACTGCCGGCTCCTCGCCAACAACACCGGCGCGGCGGCCCAGTGCGATTCCGACGCCGATGGCTTCGGCAATCGCTGCGACGGCGACATGAACAACAACAGTGCGACCAATGCCCAGGACTCCGTGCTGTTCCGCCAGCAGCTCGGCCAGCCCAGCGTGGCGCCGGTCTTCAACAAGGCCGACCTGAACTGCAACGGCGTGGTCAACGCCCAGGACACGACGCTCTTCCGTCAACGCCTCGGCTCGCCGCCTGGTCCCGGGGCCGGGCCGTAGCCGGGCAGGGGCGCGCGCCCTGTCCGCCCGGTTCATGCCGGCCCGCTGGTTAGCGCCCGGCCTGGCGGCAGGGGCATGGCTCCTGCTGTCGGGGGTTGCCCACGGGGCCCTGTCCCCCTACGCGCAGACTTTCGAGGGGCTGAACGCGGCGAGTTCCACCGCGCTCAGCGGCGCGGGCTTCCTGGTCGGGGGGTCCGTCTTCGACGGCAATACCGGGGCGGCGCCTCCCTATGGCGCCTTCAAGTTCTTCTACGGCAACTTCCCGGCCCCGAACGGCGGGACGGCCTTCTCCACCATTGCCTCCGGCGCCGGCGGGCCAGCCCAGGGCGCCCAGTACCTGAACACCCTCAGCGACTACAACTGCTGCTCGCCCAACCAGGGTCACTCGGATCCCTCGTCGCCGTTCGACTTCGTCCAGAGCAGCGTCTTCATCCAGCAAACGATCGGGCCTGCCAACATCGGCCAGACCTGGCGGCTGGCCTTCGACGCCCGCCTGCCGGGCGCCAACGGCTGTGGCACCACCGCGGTGTCCGACTGCATTGCCTTCATCCGGACCCAGGATCCCGGCAACGGCTTTGCCACCACCTACCGGGCGACCTTCGATGCGCAGACCCTGAGCACCACCACCTGGACCAGCCATGTCCTGGTCGTGGTGCTCGATGACCCGGCGCTGGACGGCCATATCCTGCAGTTCGGCTTCATGAGCACGTCACGGCAGTTCGGCAATACCGGCGTCTACTACGACAACCTCAGCTTCACCGACACGTCGGCCGACAGCGACGCGGATGGCACGCCGGACGACACGGATAACTGCCCCGCCGTGGCCAATGCCGACCAGGCGGACGCGGATGGCGACGACCGGGGTGATGCCTGCGACAACTGCCGCCTGCTGGCGAACAATACCGGCGCCGGCGCCCAGTGCGACTCGGATGGCGATGGTTTCGGCAATCGCTGCGACGCCGACCTCAACAACAACGGGGCGACCAACGCCCAGGACACCACGCTGTTCCGCCAGCAGCTCGGCCAGTGGAGCCCCGCCCCGGGCTTCAACAAGGCGGACCTCAACTGCAATGGCGCCGTGAATGCCCAGGACACCACGTTGTTCCGGGCCCTGCTGGGCGCACCGCCAGGCCCGTCCGGACTCGCGTTCACGGTGCGGCCCCTGCCGGCCATCTACGCCACCGGGAAGGCCATCAACTATGGCCCCTACCGGGCGGGTGGCCCCGGCACCGGTGAGGTGCCGAGCGACGCCGCCATACTGCAGGACCTGGCCCTGTTCCAGGACGCGGGCTTCAACCTGGTGCGGCTGTTCGGGGCCGACACGGTGTCGGAGAAGATCCTCTCGCTGGCCGCTGCCAATTACCCGTCGATGAAGTTCCAGCAGGGGATTTTCCTGCGGACTGCGCCGGCATCCTGCATCGATACGGTCAACTCGGCCCAGATCGCCAAGGGCATCGCGCTGGCTAACCAGTATTCCAACGTGGTCACCGTGAGCGTCGGGAATGAGACCTCGCTCATCGGGACCCTGCCGATCACATGCCTCGAGAGCTACGTCAAGACGGTCCGTGGCCAGGTGACGCAGCCGGTGACCGCGGACGACATCTACGAATTCTACCGGGGGCTCTTCCCCGCCTACCTGCCCGACTCCATCATCGCCAACATCGATTTCGTGTCACTGCACACGTATCCCTTCATCAACTACCCGTTCTGGAACTGGCAGCAGACCGGCACGCCGGCTGGCCCCGCCAGGGCCGCGGCCATGATGAACGCCGCACTGTCCTTCGCCCAGGTCAACTACCAGGAAGCCTACGCCTACACCTACACCAACCCCTCGTCCGGAGTGGCCGCGACCCTCGGCGCCACGAGGCCCATCGTGGTCGGCGAGACCGGCTGGAAGGCCGTGCAGACCAACCCCGGGGCCCTCATCGAGACCCATGCTGCCAACCCGGTCAATGCCAAGTGGTACTACGACCTCGTGTCTGCCTGGAAAGGCACGCCCGGCGGACCGCTGAACGTCTTCTGGTTCTCGGGCTTCGACGAGGCCTGGAAGGGCACCGACGACGGTTGGGGCCTCTGGGACCGCTTCCGGTCGCCGCGCTATGCCCTCTGTGGCACGCCTGCCGGTCCGCCCTGCAACACCGACTTGTACCAGGGCGCGGGCTACTTTCCCTGACCTCCGGCCGGCAGAGGCGCGCACGGGACGGCCGGGCCGGTGACGCAGCGTGCTCGCGGTTCCGGCCATCTCCGGGGTGGCCAGCGCGCGCCGTCCGGCCTATCCTCTGGGCCCATTCCGCCGCCGGGCCGGGGAGCCGTTCGCGATGAAGATGCTGCTGAAGATCCTGGGTGCCCTCCTCGGGCTGGTAGTGCTGCTGGTCGCGGGGCTCGTGGTCTTCGTGCTCATGACCCTGAAGCCCAACCTGCCGGGCAACGAATTCGCCCTGCAGCCGCTGCCGGCGGAAGGCGGGCGGAACGTGCTGGTCTTCGGAGCGACGGGCAAGCTCGGCACCGAGATCGTGAAGGACCTGCGGGAGCACGGCGACGAGGTGACGGCCTTCGTGCGGGCCTCCTCCGACCGCAGCGCGCTGGAGCCCCTCGGCGTGGACTTCGCGGTCGGCGACGTGCTTGACCCGGCGTCCGTGCAAGCCGCCTTCGCTGCCGGCTCCTTCGACGCGGCCATCGTCACCATCGCGGAACTCTCGGTCCCGGACCTGGACCGGGCGGGTAACATCAACGTGGCGGACGCCGCCGGAACGGCCGGGGTGCAGCGCGTGATCATGATCAGCACCGTCGGTGCCGGCGACAGCCTCGAGGCAGCCCCGCTCATCTCCCGGCTCGCGCTGGCCAAGGTGCTGCCCCAGAAGACCGCCGCCGAGGCCCACTTCCGGGCCAGCGGTCTCGACTGGACCATCGTGCGACCCGGCGGACTGCCCCCTGGTGTGGTGCCAACGGGGCGTGGACTCCTGAGCGAGGACCCGGCAACGATGGGCTTCATCAAGCGCCCGGACCTGGCCCGGCTGGTGGTCGGGGTGCTCTACGACGACCGCACCATCGGCAAGACCCTGGCGGCCGTGGATCCCGGCCTCGCGCGGCCCTGGGCGGGCGCTGACCCGGAGTAGGGCCTATTCCTCGCCCTTGCGGGGCTTGACCTCGATGCGGGCGGTGCGGGCCAGTTCCCGGTGGATGCGCGCGACCCGCTCGATCTGGCCCTTGGCGGGGAAGCGCTCGTAGAAGCCTTCGGTGCGGAAGTCCCGCACCCGCTCGCTCCAGGGGGCGAGGCGCTTCTGCCAGCGCTGCAGGCGGCCGTCTGCCGGCTCCGCATCCTCCCGGCACAGGTCGAAGCACACCCGCAGCATCGCCTTGATCGTGACCGGCCGCGTGACCATGAAGTTCGGGTTGCCCCAGGCCTCGCCCCAGACTTTCTCGGCAGCCTTCAGGAAGTCCCGCACCCGCTCGTAGTAACGCTCGGTGTCCCGGGGGAGGTTGCCCCGCCGGGAGAGGCTGCGCCAGTCGGCGAGCGCCCACTTGTGCAGTTCGCTGAACAGCTCCGCCTGCAGGATCCATTTCTCCTGCTTGCTGCGGTTGCCGAGCCGGTTGATCTTGTAGCGCAGCGGACTGTCGCCGGCGTGGTAGAGGCGTTCCACGATCTTCGCGGCGAACTTCTTGTCCGGCGCTGCCCAGGAGACCCGTTCGTACAGGTCCACCAGGTGGCTCTTGTTGATCCGCGTCGGCGTCGAATTGATGATGACGAACATCTCCGTGGCAAAGTCCTCGCTCTTGCCGTCGAAGATGACGCAGGGCACGTGCAGCGTCTTGGCGTCCGCCGGGCGCTGCTTGCCGTAGAAATGGAGGGCCGCCAGGCGATGCTGGCCATCGATGATGAGGTAGCGCCCCCGGGGCTCCTCCAGGTTGCCGACGCTCTCGTAACGGTCGAGCGGGTCGAAGCGCAGGGTCTCGCTGGTGAACAGCAGCACCGTGCCGGGGATCGGCGGCTGGCTCACCGCGGTGTCGTAGAAGTTCTTGATGGCCGCGACCTTGCTCCTGGAGAGCTGCCGCTGGAAAGCCTGGTCGGTGGACTCGACGCGGGCGATGAACTGGCCGACCTCGTCGGCGCTCGCCACCTCCTCCGCCTGGATCTTGTCGCCCTCGGCGTAGAAGCGGCTGATGAAGCGCACCTTCTGCAGCAGGTCCTCCGCCGGGTAGGCGACGAAGTAGAAGACGCTGTCTTTCTGCCTGACGCGGGTAGCCAGCATGACCCCATGATACATCGCGAATCCGGACGGAGGACCCCCCATTAGCAGCCCCGGCCCCCGCTTCGGCTTCATCGGGCTCGAGCCCGGCGTCCGTACCCGGCACATGTGGGTGCTGCTCTATGCGGCCTACGTAACCATCGGCCTTGCCACCTTCGACGCGTTCGCGACGCCCTACGTGCTCACCACCTCCATCGGCATCCCGGCGGCCAGCCAGGGGTCCGTCGTGGGCCAGCTCAACGTCTATACGGAGCTCGTGCTGCTCATCGTCTATACCCCGCTCGGGGTGCTGTCCGACCGGGTCGGCCGGCGGGTCATCTACGCCGCGGGCTTCGCGCTGCTGGCCGTCGGGTACTCCCTGTTCCCCACGGTCACGACCGTGAACGAGCTGGCCCTGGTCCGGGTCGTCTACTCGATCGGCCTCGGCGCCGTCACCTCGACCATCGGCACCCTGCTCGCGGACTACGCCGTGGCCCGGCACCGGGGCCGGCTGGTGGGCTTCATCGGGGTGCTGAACGGCCTCGGCGTGGTGAGCGGGGCGGCCTTGCTCGGCCGCCTGCCCAAGTTCTTCGCGGACCTGGGCCATGGCGATGTGGCGGCGGGCCAATACACCCTGTGGGTGGTCGCCGGGCTCTGCCTGCTCTCGGGCGCCGTGGTGGGCCTCGGCCTGAAGCCGGGTACCGCCGTGGCCCGCGAGGAGCGGCCCCGGGTACGCCAGCTCTTCCGCACGGGCCGCGCTGCCGGCCTCGGCAATCCCCGCATCGCGCTGGCCTATGCCTCGGCCTTCGTCGCCCGGGGCGACATGGTGGTCGTCGGCACCTTCCTCGTGCTCTGGGGCCAGCTGGCCGGCCTGGACGCGGGGCTCTCCGCGGCCGATGCCCTGAGTGCGGGGCGGGTGCCCTTCATCGTGGCCCAGTCCACGGCCCTGTGCTGGGCGGTGGTGGCCATCTTCATCCTGGACCGCTTCCCGCCGGTGACGGGGCTGATGTTCACCCTCGGCATCGCGACCACGGCCTACCTGGGCCTCGCCTTCGTCGACGACCCGCTGGCACGGGGGAACCTGCCCTTCTTCGCCCTGCTCGGCGTCGGCCAGATCAGCGCGTTCCTGGGCTCCCAGACCCTCATCGGCAAGGAGGCGCCCGCCGCCGAGCGGGGCTCGGTGATGGGCTTCTACAGCCTGGCGGGGGGCGTCGGCATCCTGATTACCAGTGGCATCGGCGGCCAGATCTTCGATGCGATCGGGCCCCGGGCGCCCTTCATCCTGCTGGGGTTCATGAACGGGCTGGTGTTCCTCGCGGCCGTGCTGGTCCGGCGGCGGGAGGCCATCCGACCGCCCGTGGCGCGCTCCGCGGTGGATTTGACTTAACCCCGAAAAGGTAATCGGGTCGAAACGCGGATGTGATGCATTACGTCAACCGGGCGAGTATTGTCCAATACAGCCCAGCCGCACGAACCAACAACAGCAACGGCGGCTGACGTCCAGGTTTCCAGAATCCGGGGGACATCGTCATGCAGTCCACTCTCCGCAATTTCATTCGCGCCGCAGGCATCCTCCTGGCACTGGCCGCGGGCCAGGCCCTGGGCGCCATCACCGTCACCGTCGAGCTCAACCCGAATCCGGTACGCGCCGGCGAGGTCGCGGTGGCGCAGATCACCGTCGCCAATGACGGGGGTGGGGCGGTCAACACGGTCACCCTGCAGGCGCCGGTGCCAGCCGATATCAACGATTTTTCTCCGAACGCCCTCACCGGCGGCGGCACCTGCACCGTCGTCGTCAACAACGGCCTGTGCGACTCGGGCGAAGTGATGACCTGGAATTTCGGCACGTTGCCGGCGGGTACCGCCGTCACCGTGTCCGCGCCGCTTACCGTGGCGGGCGCCACGGCGGCTGGCACCGTCCTTACCCAGACGGCCACGGCCTTCGTCAACGCGGTCAACACGGCATCGGACAACGCCTCGACCACCGTAACCACCACCGACGGGCTGAACCTGGCGGTGGACGAGGACAAGGATCGGGTGGTCACCGGCGAGCAGCTGACCTACACGCTCACCTACAGCAAGCGCGGTATCGCCACCAACATCACGGGCACGACGCTGACCTTCCCGGTGCCCGCCGGCACGACCTTTGTCTCCGCCACGGGCGGCGGCGTGTTCGCCGCCGGCAACGTCACCTGGAACCTGGGCACGCTGCCCTTCACCCAGTCCGCCACCCAGCAGGTGGTCGTGACCGTCAACAACGGGCTGGCGGCAGGCACCGTGATTGACGTCAATGGCGCCACCATCACCGGGACCGGCATCGGTCCCGAGTCGGCCACGGCCACCGCGGTCACGCGGGTGGCCGTCGCGCCGCCCCTGGCGGTCGCCGTCGAGATGAACGGCAGCCCGCTGCGGCCCAGCGAGCAGGGCGTCGCGGAGATCACCGTGAGCAACCGGAGCGGCGCGCCCCTGACGGGCGTCACCCTGCTCGCCCGGGTGCCCCAGGCGCTCGCCAGCTTCACGGCGAACTACATCAACGGCGACGGCAGCTGCGTCATCGTCACCAACAACGGCATCTGTGATTCGGGCGAGCTCATCAGCTGGACCCTCGGCACGCTCCCGGCGGGCGCGGGCGTCACGCTGACCGTGCCGATCTTCGTGGCGGGCGGCGCCGCGGCCGGCCGCGTCATCACCCTGGAGACCCTGGCGAGCGACGACAGCAGCAACCGGTCGGTGCTGCAGACCTCGATTGCCATCGACTCGGACGGCCCGCTCACCCTCGCCGTGGACGAGGACTTCAGCCCCGTTGCGACGGGCTCCGCCATGATCTACACGCTGACCTACGGCAACCGGGCCGCCAGCAGCAGCATCACGGGCACGACGTTGACGTTCCCTGTCCCGGCCAACACCACCTTCGTGTCGGCCACCGGCGGCGGCACGCTCTCGGGCGGCGTCGTGACCTGGAACCTGGGCAGCGTCCCGGCCACCCAGTCGGGCCAGCAACAGGTCGTGGTCACCGTGAACAACGGCCTCGTCGCGGGCACCCTGCTGCAGGCGAACCGCGCGACGATCGGCGGCCTGAACAGCAGCCTGGTCGCGGAAAACGCTCGCGCGACGGCTGTGGCCCGGGTGGCGACGGCACCGCCCCTCGCGCTCGGCATCGAGCTCAACCAGAATCCCATCCGGCCCGGCGAGCAGGGCATCGCCCAGTTCACGGTCACCAACCGGGGCGATCTGCCGCTCACCGGCGTCGTCCTGCAGGCCCGGGTACCGGAATCGATCGTCAGCTTCAGCGCCAACTACATCACTGGCGGTGGCACCTGTATCGTCGCAGTGAACAACGGCCTGTGCGACAGCGCGGAAGGCATCAACTGGAACCTGGGCACGATCCCGGCCGGCGGCGGCATCACCGTGTCCGTCCCGGTGTTTGTCGAGAACGCCGCCTTGGGCGGCCGGCTGCTCACCTTCGAGGCCCTGGTCAACGACGACGGCGCCAACCGGGCGGTGAACCAGACCACCATCGCCGCCGACACCGATCAGCCCCTGTCCCTCACCGTGGACGACGACAAGAACCCGGTCGCGGCCGGCAACCTGCAGACCTACACGCTGACCTACGGCAACCGGGGCGCCAGCAGCAACATCACCGGCACGACCCTGAACTTCCCCGTCCCAGCGGGCACCTCCTTCGTGTCCGCCACAGGCGGCGGCGTGCTCTCGGGCGGCGTGGTCACCTGGACCCTGGGGAGCCTCGGCGCCACCCAGTCGGGCACCCAGCAGGTGGTGGTCGCGGTGAACGGCGGCGCGACCGCGGGCACGCTGCTGCCCGTGAACTTCGCCTCGATCGCGGGCCTGAACAGCAGCCTGGTGGCGGAGAGCGCCCGGGCCCGCAACCTGTCGCGCGTGGCGGCCTCACCCGCGCTGGTGGTCGGGGTCGAGATCAATCCCGACCCGATGCGGCCGGGCCAGCAGGGCGTCGCCCAGCTGACGGTGAGCAACCGGGGCGGCGTGCCCCTCACGGGCGTGGTGCTCCAGGCCAGGGTGCCGGAAGGCGTGTTCGACTACAGCGCCGGCTATGTCACCAACGCGGGCACCTGCATCGTCGTGGTCAATAACTCCCTGTGCGACTCGGGCGAGATCCTCCAGTGGACCCTCGGCACCATCCCCGCCGGCACTGGCGTGACGGTGTCGACCCCGGTGTTCGTCGACACCGGGGCCGTGGGCGGCCGCCTGCTCCTCGTCGAGGCGCTGGCGAACGATGACGGCTTCAACCGGGCCGTCAACGAGTCCACCTTTGCCGTGGATTCGAACAACCCGCTGACCCTCGCCGTCAACGAAACCACCGACGCCGTCGTCGGCGACGGCATCGTCCAGTACGTCCTCACCTACGGCAACCGGTCGGCAAGCAGCACCACAGGCACGACGCTGAGCTTCCCGCTGCCTGTCGAGGCGGTCCTGCTCCAGTCTTCGGGCGGCACCATCACCGGCAACAGCCTGGTGTGGAATCTGGGGAGCCTCGCGGCGGGCGCCGGCGGCCGGCGGACCGTGACGCTGCAGGTGCCGGCGGCAGTCACGGCGGGCAGCATTATTCCCGTGCACGCCGTGGAGCTCAAAGGCAACGTGGTCGCGGGCGTGGTGCCGGATGCCCAGCGGGCGACCGCCATGATGCGTGTGGAAGCGACGAAGGCCCTCGGCCTCACCCTGTCGGTCAATCCCGACCCGGTGCTTGCGACCCAGACCCTGACGTCGACCATCACGGTGACCAACAACACCGCCGGAACGCTGACGGGCATCGTGCTGCAGGCCCGGGTGCCGGTAAGCGTCAACGACTTCAGCCCGGCCGCCATGACGGGCGGCGGCACCTGCATCATCGTCATCAACAACTCGCTCTGCGACTCCGCCGAGCTGGCCAACTGGGCCATCGGCACCCTGGCGTCCGGCGCGAGCACGGTGGTGACGATGCCGCCGGTGGTCACGGCGGGAACGGCGAACGGCAACCTCATCCCGGTGGAGACACTGGTGTCGGATGATGGTGGTCGGCAGTCCACCCTGACGCGGACGGTGCTGGTGAACCCCTTCGCCGACGGCGACGGGGACACGGTGCCTACCGTGTACGACAACTGCACCACCCTGTCGAACACCAGCCAGTGCGACAGCGATTCGGACGGCTTCGGCAACCGGTGCGACGGCGACCTGAACAACAACACCTTCACCAACGCCCAGGACACGACGCTGTTCCGGCAGCAGCTGGGCGGCGCCAGCGTGGCGCCGGTCTTCAACGAGGCCGACCTCAACTGCAACGGCTTCGTGAACGCCCAGGACACGACCCTGTTCCGGGGCCTGCTGGGCAACCCGCCGGGGCCGTCGGCCCAGGCACCCTGAGACGGGCCCGGGCCCCCTGGCCGCCAGCCGGCATCTGCCGGCTGGCGCCTTGACGGGCCCGGTTCGGGGCAGGGATACTCCCTGCCATGCACGAGGTCACGGAAACCGGCCGCTGGTGGTGGCGCCCCAAGGCACCCTCCGCAAGGAGAGGCTTGGAGTAGCCCGGCCCGACACCACGACAGGGCACTAACCCCAGGACCCATCCTCGCGGCAGCGACGATGGGTTTTTTGTTTCCGAGGCCACCGCAACCATGAAGCCGCCGTTCGACATCACCGCCGACCTGGATACCCCGGTGTCCGCCTGGCTCAAGCTCGGGCCGCTGCAGCCCCGCTACCTGCTGGAGAGCGTGGAGGGCGGCGTGCACCTCGCCCGCTACTCCTTCCTCGGCTTCGGCGCGGCGACCGAGTTCCGCCTGGACGAGGCCGGCATGCGGGTCGCGGGCCGGGAGCATCGCCGGCCGGCCGGCCGGGAGGCCCTGCTCGACGGGCTGCGCGCGACGCTCGCGGCGGCACCCCGGCTGAAGCCGGAGATTCCGGACCTGCCCTTTGCCGGCGGCCTCGTGGGCGTGGCGGGCTACGACCTGGTGCGGCACTTCGAGCGGCTGCCGAACGCGCCCCGCAGCGCCGCAAATCCCGTTGCCCCGGAGGCCGCCTACGTGGCCGCCGAGTCCCTGCTGGTCTTCGACCACCTCACCCGGCGCGTCGCCCTGCTCCACGCCGGGACCGAGGCCGAGCGCCAGCGGCTCCGGGAGCGGGTCATCGGACTCCTGCGCGGGGCGCTGCCGCCGCCGCCGCCGAAGGGCAGCCACGTGCCCGCGGACCAGAGCCTCGGCGCCGAGGCATTCATGCACGCCGTCGCCGCCAGCAAGCAGTCCATCGCCCGGGGCGACGTCTACCAGCTGGTGCTCTCCGTGCAGTTCACGGGGCAGCACAGCCTTTCGCCCTTCGAGACCTATCGCGCCCTGCGCCTCCTGAACCCCTCGCCCTACATGTTCTTCGTCGACCTCGGCGACATCCAGCTGGCCGGCTCCTCGCCGGAGGCCCTGGTGAAGCTCCGCCGCGGCCATGCCTCGCTCCGGCCCATCGCGGGCACCCGGCCGCGGGGCGCCACGCCGGCGGAGGACGTGACCCACGAGGAGTCGCTGCTGGCGGACGACAAGGAGAACGCGGAGCACGTGATGCTGGTGGACCTCGCCCGCAACGACCTGGGCCGGGTGGCGGCGGCGGGGTCGGTCTACGTGGATCCCTACCGGTGCATCGAACGCTACAGCCACGTGATGCACATCGTCAGCGGCGTGCAGGGCGAGCTGGCCGCCGGGAAGGATGCCTTCGACCTGTTCGCCGCGGCCTTCCCCGCCGGCACGCTGGTCGGCGCCCCCAAGGTGCGGGCCATGGAACTCATCGACGAACTCGAACCCGTGCGCCGGGGGCTGTACGCGGGCACCGTGGGCTACTTCGGCAGCAACGGCGACATGGACCAGGCGATCGCCATCCGCACGCTGATCTTCCGGGGCGACCGTTACCAGTACCAGGCAGGGGCGGGCATCGTCGCCGACAGCGTGCCGGAGAGCGAATACCAGGAGGTGCTGGCCAAGAGCGCCATCCTGCGCAGCGCCCTGGAAATCGCGGAGGAAGGCCTGTGAGCGCGTCCACCGCCCGCCTGCTGCTGATCGACAACTACGACTCCTTCACCTACAACCTGGTGCAGGCCTTCCTGGTGCTGGGCGCCGACGTGCAGGTCTACCGGAACGACGAGATCACGGTGGAGCAGGCCATTGCCCTCGGTCCCAGCCATCTCTGCATCTCGCCCGGGCCCGGCCGTCCCGACGACGCGGGCGTTTCGCTCGCCATGCTGGCCGCCTTCGAAGGCCGCGTGCCGGTGCTCGGCGTCTGCCTGGGCCACCAGTCCCTCGTCCAGCACTTTGGTGGCCGCATCGTGTCCGCCGACCGGCTGATGCACGGCAAGACCTCGCCGGTCACCCACGATGGCCGGACGATCTATGCGGGCCTGTCCAACCCCTTCCAGGCCGGCCGCTATCATTCGCTGGCCGCCGAGGCCGCCAGCCTGCCCCCGGTGCTCGAAGTGACCGCCCGCAGCGAGCGTGGCGAGATCATGGGGGTTCGCCACCGGCACCTGCCCATGGAGGGCGTGCAGTTCCACCCGGAGAGCGTCCTGACGCCCGAGGGCAACCGGCTGCTCGGCAACTTCCTGGCGCTGGCGACCGGCGGAGGTTGATGCCCTTGGCCCCTCCCAGTCCCAGCGCCATCGTCGAGCGGCTGCTCGCCGGTACCGACCTCAGCGAGGCCGAGGCGGGCGTCCTGTTGCGCCTGCTGACCGACGAGACGCTGCCGCCCCCGCTGGCGGCCGCGCTGCTCGTGGCCCTGCGGGCCAAGGGGGAGACGGCGGCGGAGGTACGGGGCTTCGCGACGACCATGCGGGACCTCGCCCGGCCCTTCCCGCTGCCGCCCGGCATGGCGGCGGTCGACATCGTCGGCACGGGGGGGGACGGCTCCGGCAGCCTGAACCTTTCCACCGGATCGGCCCTGCTGGCCGCGGCCTGCGGCCTGCCGGTGATCAAGCACGGCAACCGGTCCGTGTCGTCGAAGTCCGGCAGTGCCGATGTGCTGGAGGCCCTCGGCGTCGTGCTGCCGGCGGACGGGCCGGCGGCCCGGCAGCTGCTCGAAGCAACCGGCTTCACCTTCCTGTTCGCGCCGAACTTCCACCCGGCGATGAAGGCCATCGCCCCGGTGCGTCGCGCCCTGGGCATCCGCACCGTGTTCAACATCCTCGGCCCGCTCACGAATCCCGCCGCCCCGCCGTTCTCGATGATCGGCGCCTTCGACCTGCCCACCGCGCGGCTGCTGGCCGACACGCTGGCCGGCATGCCCATCCGCCGCTGCTTCGTCGTGCACGGCGAGCCGGGCTGGGACGAAGCGACGCCGGTCGGCCCCTTCACCGTGTTCGACGTGCGGCCCGGCCTCGTGCGCCGGCAGAAGCGCGATCCCGCCCACTACGGCACGCCCCGCTGCCTGCCCACCGACCTCGAGGGCGGCGACGCGGCAGCCAACGCGCGGGCCATCGAGGCCGTGCTGGCGGGCCGCGACGAGGGTCCCCACCGGGATGCCCTGGCCCTCGGCGCGGGCCTTGCACTGGACCTTGCCGGCCACGCCCGTGGGCTGCGTCGCGGGGTCGAGCTGGCCCGGCACACGCTGGCGACCGGCGGCGGCGCCGCGCTGCTCGCCAGGCTGCGGGCGCACCGGCCATGACCCGGGCGGGTGACTTCCTGGACCGGATGGCGGCCGGCAGCCGCCGGCGCTCGGCGGACGCCGAGGCGCGGCGCCCGGCCGAGGACCTGGCCTTCCGGGCCAGCCACCTGCCGGCACCCCCGGCCTTGCGCCTGTCACTCCAGGGATTCGATCTGCTGGCCGAGGTGAAGCACCGCTCGCCCTCGGCGGGCACGCTGGCCGGCGGTGCCCTGCGGAGTGCCACCCAGGCCCGGGAGTACGCCCGCGGTGGCGCCGCAGCCCTGTCGGTACTCACCGAGCCCGACGAATTCGCCGGCGACCTCGCCCACCTCAAGGAAGTCGCGGCCGCGGCCCGCGTACCCGCCATGCGCAAGGACTTCCTCGTCTCGCCTTACCAGTTGCTGGAAGCCCGGCTTGCCGGGGCGGGCGGCGTCCTGCTGATTGCGGCGCTGCTGCCCGGCCACCAGCTTCGGGCCATGCTCGAGGCCACGCACCGGCTCGGGCTTTTCGCCCTCGTGGAGGTTTTCGACCGGGACGAGCTCGACCGGGCCGGGCGCGTCATCCGTTCCGCCGGGCCCGCCCGTGGCGCCGGCCGGTGCCGCACGCTGGTCGGCGTGAACTGCCGGGACCTGCGGACCCTGCGCGTGGACTTCGGGCGTTTCGCGCAACTGGCCCCCCACCTGCCACCCGACATTCCCACGGTCGCCGAGAGCGGCGTCGAGACCCCGGCCCAGGCCGCCCGGGTCGCCGGGCTCGGCTATGACGTGGCCCTGGTCGGTACGGCCCTCATGCGGGCCAGTGACCCGGCGCGTCTCGCCGCCGAACTGCTCGCCGCCGGCCGGGCCTCCGCCGCCGAGTCGGGGCGTCGCCGGCCATGAGGGTGTTCGTGAAGATCTGCGGCCTGACGACGCCCCGGGCCCTGGATGCGGCAGTCACGGCCGGTGCGGACGCCGTGGGCTTCGTGTTCGCCGAATCGCCCCGGCGCATCACGCCCCGCGGCGCCGCCGAGCTCTGCGCCGGGCTCTCGCCGGTGGTGGTCCGCGTGGCCGTGATGCGTCACCCGACGGACGCCGAGTGGCAGGCCGTCGCCGCGGACTTCGGCCCCGACTGGCTGCAGACCGAAGCCGCCGACTTCGAGCGCCTCGCCGTGGCCGAGCGCTTCGGCCGCCTTCCCGTGTACCGGGACCCGACCGCGCCGGAGGACCTGCCGGCGGGTGACGACCCCGTGCTGTTCGAGGCCGGCGTGAGCGGCCAGGGGCAGCGTGCGGACTGGGGTCTCGCCGCGACCCTCGCGCGCCGGTGCAAGCTGGTGCTGGCCGGCGGCCTCACGCCGGACAACGTGGCCGAGGCCATCGGCACCGTGCGCCCCTGGGGCGTGGACGTGAGCAGCGGCGTGGAATCACGGCGTGGCGTCAAGGACCCGGGGCGGATCGCCGCCTTCATCCAGGCGGTACGTGCAGCGGAGCTGGCCCATGCAGTCTGAACTGATCCCGGCGGCGGAACGCGCCGGCCTCCTCAAGCGCCTCCTGGCGGGTGAGCTGCCCGACGACCGGGGACGCTTCGGGCCCTTCGGTGGCCGCTACGCGCCGGAGACGCTCATGCCCGCGCTGGAGCGCCTCACGGCGGGCGTGCGTCGTTACCTCGCGGACCCGGACTTCCAGGCCGAGCTCGGCGGGGAGCTCAGGGACTGGGTGGGTCGGCCCACGGCCCTCAGCCCGGCACCGGGCCTGGGCCGGCGGTGGGGCGTGACTGTGTTCCTGAAGCGGGAGGACCTGGCCCACACCGGCGCCCACAAGATCAACAATGCGCTGGGACAGGCGCTGCTCGCCCGTCGCCTCGGCGCGCAGCGCGTCATCGCCGAGACCGGCGCCGGCCAGCACGGCGTCGCCACGGCCGCCGCCTGCGCCCGGGTCGGCATCCCCTGCGTCGTCTACATGGGTGCCGTGGACGTGCAGCGGCAGGCCCCCAACGTGGAGCGGATGGTGCAGCTGGGCGCCCGGGTGGTGCCCGTGAAGAGCGGCGACCGCACCCTGCGGGCCGCCATCGACGAGGCCTTCCGGGACTGGGTGTCCGACCCGGACGGCAGCTACTACCTGCTGGGCTCCGCCGTGGGTCCCCACCCCTACCCGCTGCTGGTGCGGGAGCTGCAGGCGGTGATCGGCCGGGAGGCCCGGGCCCAGTGCCTTGCGCGCCTCGGCCGCCTGCCCGACGCGGTGGTCGCCTGCGTGGGCGGGGGCTCCAACGCCATCGGGCTGTTCCATCCCCTGGTGGGCGACGCCGGCGTGGCGTTGATTGGCGTGGAGGCCGGCGGCCGCAGCGCCCGCCTCGGTGACAACGCCGCGACCCTCGCCACCGGCCGGCCCGGCGTGCTCCACGGCACCTACTCCATGCTGCTCCAGGACCCGGACGGCCAGGTGCAGGAGACCCACTCCGTCTCCGCGGGCCTCGATTACCCCGGGGTGGGCCCCGAGCACGCGCTGCTCCAGGCCATCGGGCGGGTGACCTACACCAGCGCCACCGACGAGGAAGCGCTCGATGCCCTCCGGGAGTGCTGTGCCGCCGAGGGCATCCTGCCCGCCATCGAGTCCGCCCACGCCTTCGCCGGCGCGCGGAAGTGGGCCGCCATGAATCCGGGACGGACCCTGCTCATCGGCCTTTCGGGCCGGGGCGACAAGGACATGCCGACCCTGTCCCAGGTCTTCGGCGGGGCCCGGCAGATCCTGGCGGAGGCGGGTGAATGACCGCCATGGCCCCGCACCAGCGGATCACCGACGCCCTCCGGCGCACCACCAGCGCCGGCCGCCCGGCCCTCGTGGCCTACATCACCGCCGGATATCCGCAGAAGGAGAGCTTCATCCCGACGCTCAGGGCCATCGCTGCCGAGGTCGACGTGGTGGAAGTGGGCGTGCCCTTCAGTGACCCCATGGCGGACGGGGTCACCATCCAGCGCGCCAGCCGCGCTGCCATCGCGGCCGGGGTCAGCCTGCGCTGGATCCTCGCGCAACTGACGGAGGCTGCGCCCTTCGCTGCGCCCGTCGTGCTCATGGGCTACCTGAATCCCCTGCTGAACATGGGCTACGAACGTCTCGCCGCGGCGGCGGTGCCGGCCGGCGTGTGCGGCTTCATCGTGCCCGACCTGCCCATCGAGGAAAGTGGCGAGTTCGCGGCCGCCCTGTCTGCCCGGGGCCTCGCAGCGATCCAGCTGGTAACGCCCACCACGCCGCCGGAGCGCCTCGCCACGCTATGTGCCGCCAGCCGCGGGTTCGTTTATGCCGTGACCGTGGCCGGGGTCACCGGCGGCTCACGGGAACTGCCGGCGGAAGTGCCGGCGTACCTCGCCCGGGTGCGGGCCGCCACCCGCCTGCCCGTGTGCGCCGGCTTCGGCGTGCGGCGCGCGGACCAGGTCCGGGCCCTGGCGCCCCACGCGGACGGCGTGATCGTCGGTTCTGCCCTCGTCGAGCATCTGGAGGCGGGCGGCGATCCCGTTGCCTTTCTCAGGGCATTGCGTCCGCGACCGTAGGAGCGCCTTCAGGCGCGACGCCACACCACCGCCAGCCACAGCGCCCACACCAGCACGGTGTAGAGGTAGACCGGCACGTAGGCGACGGTCATCAGCAGTCCGGCGCCCCCGGACAGGAAGCCGAAGGCCACGAAGGCCCGGGGCAGCGTGCCGGTCTTCCGCCCCAGCCAGGCCAGCTGCACGGCGAACCAGCCGAGGCCGATCTGGGCGAGGGCGTTGACCCAGATGCGGACCACGGTGGCAGTCATGTAGGCCGTGGCCGCGAGGTCCGGGTTGGCGTCCGCCAGCAGGAAGAGCGTCTGCCGGCCGATCACGTGGGAGACCCCCGTCAGCAGGAAGCCGGTGGCGGCCAGCAGTGCGGCGGCCAGGGCAAGCTGCGCGGCCGCGGGCCGCACGTCCCGATACCGGGCGTGGACACCGAGCCCCAGGACCACCAGCGCGAAGCCGGTCGCCACGTGCCCGAGGCCGGACAGCAGCCAGGGCACGGCGCGGCTCGCGTTCATGAGCTTGTCCGCCCGGGCGTAGTCCCCATAGGACTCGAAACCCAGGTACCGGGGCTCGATGAAGGCCCCGTTCAGGTTGTGCATGGCAAAGGCCAGGAACACCACGAGGGCGGCGTACCGGACCGCGCTGACCAGGCTTTGCATGGGGTTGGCAGTCTGATCGCTTTTCCCGATCATGGGAATCCGGTTTTTCCCGATGGCGCCCGGGGCCGGCCCGGCGCAAACTCGAATCCTGCAAGGAGAACCTGCGATGAAAGCCAGCAAAGCCAGGACGCCTGCCATCGACATCGGCATCAGCGGGAAGGAACGGGAGAAGATCGCGCAGGGGTTGTCCGTGCTGCTCGCGGACAGCTACACGCTGTACCTGATGACCCACAACTTCCACTGGAACGTCACGGGGCCGGACTTCAACAGCCTGCACCTGATGTTCATGACCCAGTACACGGAGCAGTGGACGGCCCTGGACCTCATCGCCGAGCGCATCCGGGCCCTCGGGCACCCGGCGCCCGGCACCTACCGGGAGTTCGTGCGGCTCGCCACGATCAAGGAAGTGGAGGGCCAGCCGAAGGCCACGGACATGGTCCGGCATCTGGTGGCGGCCCAGGAGGCCACGGCCCGCACGGCCCGGAACCTCTTCCCCGTCGTCAATGCGGCGAACGACCAGCCGACGGCGGACCTGCTCACCCAGCGGCTCGAGGTCCACGAGAAGACGGCCTGGATGCTGCGCAGCCTGCTGGAGCGCTGAACATGAACCGGGCAATTGCCGTGGTGGCCGCCGCGCTCGTCCTCGGCGCCTGCACCCAGGAGCAGCAGAACCAGTTTGGCCGGGGGGTGCAGAACTGGACGGGCACGGACGGCGTGCTCGACGTCTACACGGGCGACAAGCTGGCCATGCGCTTCATCAAGATCGACAAGATGAGCACCGGCATCGGGACCTCGGACGACGAGGCCCGGTCCTACCGCTACGGCTACGGGGTGGTGGACGAGAACTTCAACTGGGTGAAGGACCCGGGGGAAGAGAAGGTCTACTTCGAGATCAGCGACTACTCGACCAGCTACGTCTTCTACGAAAACTACCAGAACTGACCAAAAAGGTACCGGACACCCGTTTAGTTTTTGTTGTCAGTGTATTGACAGATGTCAATATTTAGGTCTTGTAAACCAAAGGGTTAGAACGCCCGCCAGGCTGGCCAGCCAGCCGAGGGCATTCGGCGGGGTGTCCAGGCCGAGCCACACCGCCCCGCTGACCAGGAGGGCGCCGCCGGCGATCGCGCCGTGCCCGGCCCGGTCCGGCGGCGTGCCCCGGGCGGGCGCCTCGGGCGGGGGCCGGGACTGCTCCACCAGGGCGTCGTCGACCATCTTCCGGGCCACCAGGGGCAGCTTCTCCAGGGCGTAGCGCAGGTCCGGCCAGTCCCGCCGCAGGCGACGCAATGTCGCCCGCGGGCCCGTCTGCTCGAGCATCCACGCCTTCAGCACCGGCTTCCCGGTCTGCCAGATGTCGAGGTCGGGATAGAGCACCCGGCCGAGGCCCTCGATCTGCACCAGGGTCTTCTGCAGGAGGATCAGCTGGGGCTGCACCTCCATGTCGAAGCGGCGCGCCACCGAGATCAGCTGCAGCAGCACCTGGCCGAAGGAGATCTCCTTCAGGGGCTTGCTGAAGATCGGCTCGCACACCGTGCGCACGGCCGACTCCAGTTCATCGACCCTCGTGCCCGCGGGGACCCAGCCCGAGTCCACGTGCAGCCTGGCGACCCGGTAGTAATCCCGGTCGAAGAACGCCAGGAAATTCTCGGCGAGATACCGGCTGTCGCGCTCATCCAGGGAGCCTACGATGCCGAAGTCCACCGCGGCGTAGCGGGGGTTCGAAGGATCGCTGGCGTCCACGAAGATGTTGCCGGGGTGCATGTCCGCGTGGAAGAAGTTGTCGCGGAAGACCTGGGTGAAGAAGATCTCGACGCCGTTCGCCGCCAGCTTCGGGATGTCGACCCGGGCCGCCTCGAGTGCCGCGAGGTCGTCGATCGGGATGCCCCGGATGCGCTCCATCACCATCACGTCGGGGCGGCAGTAGTCGAAGTACACCTTGGGCACGTAGATGAGGGGCGAGCCCTCCCAGTTCCGCCGCAGCTGGGTGGCGTTGGCCGCCTCCCGCAGCAGGTCGAGCTCGTTCAGGATCGTCTTCTCGTACTCCCGCACGACGTCCACGGGACGCAGGCGCCGGGACTCGGGCCACCAGCGCGTGGCGAGCCGGGCCAGCGTGTACATCACCTCCAGGTCCTGGCGGATCAGCTGGCGCACCCGTGGACGGAGCACCTTGACCACCACGTCCTCGCCGGTGTGGAGCGTGGCGGGATGCACCTGGGCGATGGACGCGGCCGCCAGCGGCTCCCGGCCAAAGCTGCCGAACACGCTCTCGGCGGGTGAGCCGTAGCTGCGCTCGATCCCGCCCAGGGCCTGCTCGGCGGGGAACGGGGGCACCTCGTCCTGCAGCTTCGAGAGCTCCTGGCCGATGTCGGGCGCCAGGAGATCCTGGCGCGTGGAAAGCGACTGGCCGAACTTGACGAAGATGGGCCCCAGGTCTTCCAGGGCCTGCCTGATGCGGACGCCCCGCGGCGCGGTGTGCCGGCGTCGCCGCCAGGTCGCCGGATTCAGGCGCAGCAGCAGCCGGGCCGGCCCCAGGAGCTCGCTACCGGCCAGCAGTTCATCGATCCCATGGCGCACCAGCACGCGCTGGATGCTGACCAGGCGCAGGAGAAGCTGCAGCCGGTTCATCGGCGGGGGGTCACAGGCGGCTCTTGAGGTGCTGCAGGCGGGCCTCGACGCGCGCGACGTCGTTGGCCGTGCGGTCAACGGCCCGGTAGAACTCGTCAGCCTCGGCGCGGGTGGGCAGCGTGCCCCGTTCCTCGGTGAGGTACTCACCGAGGCTGCGCGCGAACGCGTTGGCGGCGCGGGAGCCCAGCGCGCCGAGCTCGCGGGCCACGCCGGCCACCTGGTGCGCGAGCGGGTCCCCGACCAGCTTCGAGAGTTCCTCCGCGAGGTCTGGCCGGGCCATGTGCAGGAGGTCCCGGAACTGGTTGGCCACGTCCGTGTCACCCGTGAGGCGAACGTCGCCTTCGCGGATCAGCGCCTGGGGATCGCCCGCGAGCAGCCGGGTCATGGCGAGGGGCGAGCCCGCGAGCCGCGCGTCCGCCGGTGCCGCGGCCGACGAGGCGGGCCGCACGCGCACCTGGCCTGCAGCCGCCTCGAGCCGCAGGGCGAGCGGTGTGCCCTCCAGGCGGATCTCCAGCGTGCGCCCCTCGAGCGCAGCGGCCATGGCCCCCGCCGTCGAGGACAGTCCGATGCCCCGGTTCACCAGCAGTTCCAGGGGCCGGAAGGCGGCGGCTGACAGGGGCACTTCCACGGCCGGGCTCAGAACCGGAAGCCGGTGTGCAGCGCCACGATGCCGCCACTCAGGTTGTGGTAGCTGACGTCCTCCAGCCCGGCATCCACCATCATGCTCCGGAGCGTCTCCTGGTCCGGGTGCATGCGGATCGACTCGGCCAGGTAGCGGTAGCTGGCGGCATCGTGGGCCACGACCTCGCCGAGCCAGGGCAGGACGCGGAAGGAATAGACGTCATAGACCGGCTCGAGCAGCTTTACGGCCGGCTTCGAGAACTCCAGCACCATCAGCCGGCCCCCCGGCTTCAGCACCCGCGCCATGTCGCGCAGCGCGGCCGGCTTGTCCGTGCAGTTGCGGAGGCCGAAGGCGATGGTCACCGCGTGGAAGCTCCGGTCCGGGAACGGCAGCTGCTCGGCGTTGGCCTGCAGGGTACGGGTGTTCGCGAACAGGCCGGCATCCACGAGGCGGCGGCGGCCCACCTCCAGCATCTCCCGGTTGATATCGGTATGCAGGACCAGTCCCGTGGGGCCGACCTGCCTGGCGAGGCCTGCCGCGATGTCGCCGGTGCCGCCCGCCACGTCCAGGGCGAGGTCGCCCGGCCGCAGCCCGGTCCGGCCGAGGGCGAAGCGCTTCCACAGCCGGTGCAGGCCCACCGACATGAGGTCGTTCATGAGGTCGTAGTTGGCGGCGACCGAATCGAAGACCGCCCGGACCCGCCGTGCCTTGTCGGCGGCGGGCACGGTCTCGAAACCGAAGTGGGTCTGGTCCATGGGGCGGGATACCTTCGGCCGCTATCCTAACTGACGGACGCGCTCGAACAGGCAGATGGCGGCCGCCGCGGCGATGTTCAGCGACTCGGTGCCGCCCGGCATCGGGATGGCCACGACGCTGTCGGCCGCGGCCAGCAGGCCCGGCGACAGGCCGGACCCCTCGTTGCCGAAGGCGAGGGCCACCGTGCCGGTCAGGTCGGTGGCGAAGACCGACCGGGGCACGCCCAGTCCCGTGGCCACCAGCCGGCCGGGGAAGGTGGCGGCGAATCCGGCCAGGTCCACCCCGGCGAAGCACTGCAGATGGAAGTGGGCACCCATGCCGGCCCGGAGCACCTTGGGTGACCACAGGTCGGCGCACCGGGATGACAGGTAGACCTCCCGGATGCCGGCGGCGGCGCTGGAGCGCAGGATGGACCCGAGGTTGCCCGGATCCTGGACGTCCTCGAGCAGGACGCAGGGGCCCGGCACGGCCGGCACCGGCGGGTCTGGCACCGGAATGACGGCGAGGATCCCGGTGGGCGTCTGCACCGGGGCCAGGCGGCGGACCAGGGCGTCGGCCAGCTCGAGGCACGGCACGCCGGGCCAGGCGGCCAGGAGTGCGGCGATGTCCGGGCGGGTCCGGCCCGTGCTGCTGACGAGCAGCTGCCGTGGCGCGCCCACCCGCTCCTGGTAGGCGGCGATGAGATGCACGCCGTCGAGCAGGGCAAGGCCGGCCTGCCGGCGGTCCCGGGCCGACTCGGCAAGGGCCAGGTACTCCCGGAAGCGGGGGTTGTCGCTCGAGGTAATGGCGGGCATGGACAATCGGGCCGATGGCGCGGACAGGGTGGGGCACTGTACCGTGACCGCGGCGGCGGGCCACCGTTTTGCGGTGGCCTTACGTTACAATTCTTCACACTTTGTCGATAAAACGATCCGGAAGCCCCCTGCATGGCCAATTCACGTCCGCGGCTGACCGGCGCGCTCCTGCTGGCGCTCCTGCTGGGGGCCTGCGGCAAGCCGCCTGCGCCGCCGGCCGCCACCCCGAGCCTGGTGGTCACGACCGCCGCGCCCGCGCGCCAGGAACTCCAGCGCAGCATCACCGTGTCGGGCTCCGTTGCCGCCTGGCAGGAGATGTTCCTGGGCGTGGAGGTCACGGGGCTGCGCGTGGCCGAGGTCCTGGTGGAGGTGGGTGACAAGGTCCGCGCCGGCCAGCCCCTGGTGAAGCTCGATGCCCGCACCCTCGAGGTCCAGGCCCGCCAGGCCGATGCCAGCGTGAACCAGGCCCGGGCCAGCCTGGAACTCGCCCGCGCCAACGCCGACCGGGGCGCGACGCTGGTGAAGGAGGGCCTGATATCGTCGAGCAACGCGGATGAGCTCCGCGCCACCCTCGCGAGTGCCGAGGCCCAGCTGGTCACCGCCGAGGCCGACCGGGAGGCTGCCCGCCTGCGACTCGGGTACGCCACGCTCCGGGCGCCTGATGTCGGCATCATCTCCGCCCGCACCGTGCAGCCGGGCCAGGTCGTGTCGTCCGGCACCGATCTCCTGCGCCTGATCCGCCAGGGACGACTCGAGTGGCGGGCCGAACTCACCGAGGCCGACCTCACCCGGGTCGCCGTCGGTACTCCCGTCGAGCTTGCCGCCCCGGGTGGCCAGCGCATCAACGGCCGGGTCCGGGCGGTCTCGCCCGCCGTCGACCCGGAGACCCGCACCGGCATCCTCTATGCAGACCTGCCGGAACCCGGGGACCTGCGCGCCGGCATGTTCGCCGAGGGCCAGATCCTTCTGGGTACCGCGATGGCCACGGTTCTGCCGCGGGAGGGCGTGATCTACCGGGACGGCATCCCCTACGTCTTCGTACCCCGTCCTGGCGAGACCGGCACGGACACGTTCAACGTCGAGCAGCGCCGCATCGCCGTGGGCTCCCGGCGAGGCGATGTGATCGAGGTGCAGTCGGGCCTCGACGCCGGCGAGCGGGTCGTGGTCCGCGGGGCCGGGTTCCTGAGCGACGGCGACCTGGTGCGGGAAGTGCCTGACAAGCCATCCCTGGCCGCCGGGCAGCAGCCATGAACGTCTCGCTCTGGGGCATCCGCAACCCGATTCCCGCGGCGCTGGTCTTCGTCGTGCTGTGCGTTGCCGGCATCGTCGGCCTGCGCCAGCTGCCCATTTCCCAGCTGCCGGACTTCATCACCCCCGAGGTGAGCGTCACCATCAACCTGCCCGGTGCCACGCCCACCCAGCTCGAGACCGACGTCACCCGCCGGGTCGAGGACGCCGTCGCGTCCATCGCCAGCATCGACAAGATCATCTCCAACGTCAGCGAGGGCGTGACCAAGACCCGGATCATCTTCGAGCTGGGCCGGGACATGGACCAGGCCACCCAGGAGGTCCGCGACGCGGTGGAACGCATCCGGCCCGAGCTGCCGGAGGACATCGAGGAGCCGGTGGTCTCGCGGCTGCTGCTGTTCGGACCCACGCTGCTCGGCTATGCCGTTGAGTCCGACCGCATGGCGCCCGACGAGCTCAGCTGGTTCGTCGACGACACGGTCCGCAAGGCGCTGTTCAGTGTCTCGGGCGTGGGGTCCGTGCTCCGAACCGGCGGCGTGGAACGGGAGGTGCGCGTCGACCTGCGGCCCGACTCGCTCCAGGCGTTCGGCATCACCGCGGGCACGGTGTCGTCCCAGCTCGCCCGGCTGCAGGTCGAGCTGTCCGGCGGTCGCACGACCGTGGGCGGCGCCGAGCAGTCGGTGCGCACGGTCGCCACGGTGCGCACGGCCGCGGACCTCGCCAACTATCCCATCTCCCTGCCGGATGGCCGCTCCGTCCGGCTCTCGTCCCTCGCCACCGTCACGGACAGCAACGCGGAGCCCCGCGAGCTGGCGCTCCTGGACGGCAAGCCCGTGGTTTCCGTATCCGTGCAGCGGGCGGCGGATACGAGCGCCGTCGCCGTTGGCACCGCCGTACGGGAGAAGATCGCCGAACTCCAGTCGGCGCACCCCGAGGTGCGCTTCGTGGAGGTGGCTTCCGGCGTCGAGCCCGCCAAGGACTCCTACGATGCGTCGGTCGAGATGCTGTTCGAGGGGGCCCTGCTGGCGGTGGTCGTGGTGTGGCTGTTCCTCCGGGACTGGCGCGCCACCTGGATCTCCGCGCTGGCGTTGCCGCTGTCCGTGCTGCCCACCTTCGCCGTGATGAGCTGGCTCGGCTACAGCCTCAACCTGCTGTCGCTGCTGGCCTTCGCCGTGGTGATCGGCATCCTGGTGGACGACGCGATCGTCGAGATCGAGAACATCGCCCAGCATCGCGCCATGGGCAAGTCGCCCCGGCAGGCGGCCATCGACGCCGCCGACGAGATCGGCATTGCCGTCATCGCCACCTCGGCCACGCTGGCGGCGGTCTTCGTGCCGGTGGCGTTCATGCCGGGCGAGATCGGCCTGTACTTCCGGGAATTCGGCTGGACGGCCGCCACCGCCGTGCTGTTCTCGCTGCTCGTGGCCCGCCTGCTGACGCCCATGCTCGCCGCCAACTTCATGGGCAACAACGACGTGGCCGGCCGCGAGCCCCGCTGGATGCCGCGGTACCTGGTCTGGGTGGAGGCCGCGCTGCGCCACCGGATGCGCACGATCGGGATCGCCTTCGGCACCTTCGTGCTGTCGCTGGCCATCATCCCGCTCATCCCGACCACCTTCCTGCCGGCGTCCGACCCGGACCGCACCGACCTGCTGGTGAACCTGCCGCCCGGGGCCCGCCTCGAGGACAGCGCCGCGGCCGCCGAGCAGGTCCGCCTGCTGCTGAAGGACATCCCCGAGCTCGAGAGCGTCTTCGCCCGCATCGGGGCAGTGTCACTCGGTGGCTACGATGCCGCGAGCCTCGCTGATGTCCGCAAGGCAGCGCTCACGTTGCAGTTCGCCGGTGACCGGGACCGCAGCATCCAGGAACTGGAGACCGACGTCCGCGAGCGGCTGAAGGACCTGCCCGGGGTCCGGGTGAGCTTCGCCGCCCAGGCGCCCGGCGACCGGCTCGACGTGGTGCTGGCGGGCAGGGACTCCCAGCAGCTGGCCCTTGCCGGGCGGAACATCGAGACAGCGTTGCGCGCGATTCCCGGACTCGGCAGCGTCTCGTCCACCGCTTCGCTGCTCAATCCGGAAATCGTGATCACGCCGGATCCGGCCCGGGCCGCCGACCTCGGCGTGTCCACCGTGGACATCGCGGCCGCCGCGCGCATCGCCACCAGCGGCGACTTCCGCCGGAACCTCGCCAAGCTCAACCTGGCGGAGCGCCAGATCCCGATCCGCGTCCAGATCGCCAACACGTCCCTCGGCGACGCCGCGCTCCTGTCGCTGCTGCGGGTACCGTCACGGAACGGTTCGGTGCCGCTGTCCGCGGTCGCCACGATCACGGACGGCAGCGGCCCGGCGCAGATCGAGCGCTTCAACCGGGAGCGCAACATCAAGATCTCCGCCGAGCTCAATGGCCAGCCCCTGGGCAACGTCACGGCCGACCTGCGGCGCAGCGACGCGTTCCAGAACCTGCCTCCTGGCGTCCGCGTGGTGCCTAGCGGTGACGCCGAGGCCTTCGCCGAGATGTTCCTGGGCTTCGGCCTCGCGATGGTCACCGGCATCCTCTGCGTCTACCTCGTGCTGCTGCTGCTCTTCCGCAGCCCGATCCAGCCCCTGGTGATCCTGGGTGCGGTGCCCCTGTGCGGCGCCGGCGCGTTCGGTGGCCTCCTACTCACCGGCTACGCATTGTCACTGCCTTCCCTGATCGGCCTGCTGCTGCTGACGGGCGTCGCCACCAAGAACTCCATCCTCATCGTGGACTACGCGATCATCGGGGAGCGGGACCAGGGCCTGTCCCGGCACGACGCCATCGTGGCGGCCTGCCGCAAGCGGGCACGCCCGGTCATCATGACCACCATCGCCATGGGCGCCGGCATGCTGCCCGTGGCCATTGGCCTCGGCGCCGACGGCAACTTCCGGGCACCACTGGGCGCCTCGGTGATCGGCGGCCTGCTCACGTCGACCCTCCTGTCGCTGGTGGCCGTGCCCGCTGCCTACTCGCTCTTCGCCGATGCCCTCGACTGGTGGCGCCGCCGAAAAGGGGACATGCCTAAATTGGCAACGCAAAATTAGGCCTGTCCCCAATCACCACTTCGCGTCGACCCGGGCGAAGGCGTCGGGCGCCAGCGCTTCCAGGAGTGACCGGTTGGACTTCGGGAACGCCGCGGGGCCGCCTTCGCCGGGCAGCTGCCGGGTGGCGTCGATGATGATCTTGCTGGTCTTGTTCGGGTCCCGCTGGCTGGGGTCCAGGGGCAGGCCGGGCAGGTTCGCGAAGATCCGGGCTGCCGGGTCCGGCTGCCACCGGCTGCTGATGGCCGCCATCACCTGGGACAGGTCCATGAGGTCCACGTCCCGGTCGAGCACCACCACGATCTTGGCGACCGGATTGAACTTGCCGAGCCTCTCGCCGGCGGCCAGGCCCTGGCCCGGCGCCGTCTTGTCGATGCTGATGAAGAAGATGTTGTTCGCGTTGCTGAGGTAGTGGAAGTCGGTGATCTCCGGCACGAACTTCTTCGCGAAGAGATAGGAGGACGCCACGCCGGGCGACTTGATCGGGCCCCGGTCCACGCCGGTGAAGCTGTTGTGCATCCAGGGGTCGCGCCGGTGGGTCACGGTGGTGACATTCATCCACCAGGCCAGCTCACCATCGCCCAGGTAGCCTAGTCCCTCGCCGTAGGGTCCCTCCCGCTCCTTGTCGTCCAGCGCGATCTCGCCCTCGATCACCATCTCGGCGTGGGCCGGCACGAGGAAGTCGTTGGTCTCGCTCTTCACCACCTCGACGGGGCGCCCGCGCAGCCCGCCCGCCACCGCCAGCTCATCCACGGGCCTGTCACCCACCCGGTTGGCGGTGCGGCTGCCACTGACCACGTAGACGATGGGGTCCTGGCCCAGCACGAGCGACATCCGCGCCGTCTTCTCGCCGCGCTTGCGCGCGGCCTCCAGCATCTTCCAGCCGGTCTGCCCGGCGCCCGGGCTGATGGCGACTTTCCGCGGCCCCTTCAGCTGGCAGCGGTAGGTACCGAGGTTCACGCCGGCCTTCGGGTCCACCGTGAACACCGACGCGGTGTTGATGTAGCGCCCGCCGTCGGCGGGATTGACCTGCATGAAGGGGAAGCGCGTGAGGTCGATGGCATCGCCCGCCAGGACCACCTGCTTGCACAGGGCCCGCTCCCGGGGCACCTCCACCGGCGGGATCTCCGGGTACCGGCCGCCGTTCCGGGTGGCAAGGTCGATGAGGTGCTGCCTGGCCCTGCGGAAGGTGGCCTTGCCGTCGCCAGGCACCGGCTCTAGGCCGAGCGCGAGGCATTCCGCGTCCCAGGGGCCCAGGTAATTGCCGATGACCGGGCCCCGCAGCCACTGACCACCGATCTTCACCTCCTCGAAGAGCAGGGCCGGTGCGCCCTCGAGCCCGTGTCGCTCCACGAGCCGGTACATGAGGGCGGTGCCCTCGTAGGCGTCCTGGTCCACCCGGTCGATGCGCAGCAGGTGGCCGCGGGCGTCGAGCGCCGCGATCATCTCCCGTGGGGTGTCGAAAGGCCCGGTGGGGCCGCCCGCGACGGGCGCAGCGCCGGCGCCCCGTGCGTTGCCGCCGGTTGCGCAGCCGCCGCCCGCCATGGCCGCGGCGATGCCGATCGAACTGCCGGCCACGAAGTGGCGGCGGGAGATGGCGTCTGTCGGCATGGTTTCGTCCCTCCTGGCCTACCGGGGATCGTAACCGCCTTCGCGCTGGTGGCGCACCGCCAGTACCAGCGCTGCGTCAGTCTCGACGTCGTATCGGTACAGGGCAACGAATCCGCTGCGGCCGCGGGAGATCACCAGCTCCCGAAGGCTGGATTCAACGGCACGCCCCACAAGAGGGTGCCGTCGGAGGATGTTGAGGCCATCCAGCAGGATGCCGGCAGTGGCAGCCGCGGCGGTTGGGCTTTCCTCCCGCAGGAAATCGGCCAGCCGCTCGAGGTCGCCCAGCGCCCGTGGCGCGTAGCTGAGGCGGGTCAAACGTTCAGCGCTTGCGCGGCCCTGGGCGCTTGGTCGCCTCGCCCCCGGCCCGGGCCAGAATGTAGCTCGCGACCTCGTCGGCGTCATGGACAAGGCCGTATTGGGCCACCTCGTCCTCCGCCCGCAGCGCGGCAGTAACGAAATTCCGGCGGCGCTCCGCCAGCGCGGCCTGGGCTTCGATGGCGTCCACCATCCAGGCGTGGGCGGTCTTACCGGATTCTGCGGCGGCAGTGGCCACGCGCGCCTTCAGCGTATCGGGAAGCTTCAGTGTCGTAGACACGGCCATGCCAGGTACCCGGCAGCTGGTAGTACCACCAAAGTAACACCAGCCTGGCCGGGGTTCAATCGGCGGGCTTCATTCCCGGTGGATCGGGTCCACCCAGGCCACCGCCAGCGGCGGCTCCACGGCGTCGATGTCCAGGTTCACCACCACCGCCTCGCCGTCGCTCCGCACGAGCACGCATTCCAGGGTCTCCGTGGCGCTGGCGTTGATCTCCTGGTGGGGCACGAAGGGGGGGACGTAGATGAAGTCGCCGGGGCCGGCTTCTGCGGTGAATTCCAGCCGCGCGCCCCAGCGCATGCGGGCCCGGCCCCGGATCACGTAGATCACGCTCTCCAGCGGGCCGTGGTGGTGGGGGCCGGTCTTCGCGTCCGGGTGAATGTGCACCGTGCCCGCCCAGAGCCTGTTCGCCCCGACGCGCGCGTGGTTGATGGCGGCGCGCCGGTCCATGCCCGGGGTCTGGGCGGTGTTCGGGTCGAGGCGGTCGGCGGGGACCACCCGGACGCCGTCGTGCTGCCAGTCGGTCACGCCCGGCGGGAACCTGGCGGCTGCCAGTCGCCGACCAGCTTCGACCAGCGGCTGTCCACCAGCTCGAAGGACCGGGGCGACTGGGCGACGAGCAGCGCCCGGTTCTCCTCCTGCCAGGTGGCCGGGCCGCCCTCGTCGGGCAGGGCCCGGGTGGCGTCGATCACCATCTTGCTGGTGCGGTCCGGGTCGCCGAGGCTCGGGTCCAGCTGATGGCCCCGGAGCCCGGTCAGCACCTTGCTGGCGCCCTTCGGCTGCCAGCGGGCGCCGGTGGCATGGAGCACGGCCAGGGTGTCGAGGACGTCGATGTCGTCGTCCACCACGATCACGACCTTCGCCATGCCGACCCGCTTGGCCATGATCTCCCCGACGGCGAGCCCGTCGCCCGCCTTCTGCTTGCGGATGCTCACGAACCCGAAGCCCGGCATCTCGGACGGCGTGTGGGCATAGGTGACCTGGGGGGCCTCTCCCTGCAGGCCCCGCAGGGACGACATGTTGGCCGTCGCCGTGGGGAAGCCGCGGTTCACGCCGGTGAACTGGTTGACGATCCAGGGGTCCTTGCGGTGGGTGAGGCGGGTGACGTTCATCCAGAAGTTCTCGGCCTTCTTCCGGCCCATGTAGCCCCGCATCTCGCCGAAGGGTCCCTCCGGCAGTCCCGGCTGGTCCAGCGGGATCTCGCCCTCGATCACCATCTCGGCGTGGGCCGGCACGAGGATGTCGTTGGTCTCGGACTTCACCACCTCGAGCGGCCGGCCCCGCAGGCCGCCCACCAGCTGCAGCTCGTCCGGGTTGCCCATGCCGATCTTCGACGTGGACAGGATCCAGGTCATGGGGTCCTGGCCCAGCACGATGGAGACCTTCGCGACCTTCTCGCCCCGGTCCCGCATCTTCGTCAGCATCAGCCAGCCGCTCTGGCCGGGTTCCGGGTTGACGCCGAGCAGGCGCGGGCCCCGCAGCTGGCAGCGGTAGGTGCCGAAGTTGCCGCCACCCTGGGGGTCCCGGGTGAACACCGAGCCGGTGTTCACGTAGCGCCCGGCGTCCGCGGGGTTCGACTGGATGAAGGCGTACTTCGTGAGGTCGATGTCGTCGCCCGAAAGGATGACCTGCTTGCAGGGCGCCCGTGAGGCGGGCACCTCGACGCTGTCGATGCTCGGGAACCTGCCGTCCTTCAACAGCTCCGTGGCCCGGGCCACCGCGGCCCGGTAGGTGGCCCGGCCATCGCCCGCCACCGGCTCGATGCCGAGGGTCACGGCCTCGGTGTCGTAGTGGCCGTACTGGTTCACCAGCACCGGGCCCTTGACCCAGCGGCCCTCGATCTTCACCTCGTCCACGAGGAAGGCCGGCGTCTCGTACAGGCCGTAGACGTCGATCAGGCGGTACATGAGCGCCGTCGCTTCGTAGGCGTCCTGGTCCAGGCGCGGGATGCGGATCAGGAGACCCCGGCGGTCGAGTTCGGCGACGTAGTCCCGGAGGGAATCGAAGGGGCCGTAGCCGTAACCGGGGGCGGTGGACGGCGGTGGCCGGCCGCGCGGACCCGCGCTGGCGGTCCCGGACGCGGCAAGGCCCAGGGCGACGGTGGCGGCAACCAGTTCACGGCGGCTGAGGTCGGTCATGGGCGCGCTCCTGCCCGGGTGGGGAAGCCCGAGTGTAGCGCGGGCCGAACGGGGAGCCGGGTGTGGTGGAACGCCGCGTCTGGGGGCGGAGGGGGAATCGCGCGGAAGGGGAATCGCGCCTGAAGGCGCTCCTACGGGCGCTCCTACAGGATGTAGCGGCTGAGGTCCTGGTCCTTCACGAGGTCGCCGAGCTGGGCGTCCACGTAGGCCCCGTCGATGGTCAGGACCCGGCCGGACTGGTCGGCCGCCTCGAAGGAGAGGGCGTCCAGCAGCCGCTCCATCACCGTGTGCAGGCGGCGGGCGCCGATATTCTCCTGCTCGCTGTTCACGTGGAAGGCGATCTCGGCCAGCCGCCGGATGCCGGATGGGTCGAATGCCACGGTGACGCCTTCCGTGGCGAGGAGGGCGGCGTACTGGCGGGTCAGGGCGCCATCCGGCTCGGTGAGGATGCGCACGAAGTCTTCGGTGGTCAGGGCATCCAGCTCGACCCGGATCGGGAAGCGGCCCTGCAGCTCGGGGATGAGGTCCGACGGCTTCGAGGTGTGGAAGGCGCCCGAGGCGATGAACAGGATGTGGTCGGTCTTCACCATGCCGTAGCGGGTACTGACCGTGCAGCCCTCGACCAGTGGCAGCAGGTCGCGCTGCACGCCTTCCCGGGAGACGTCCGCGCCCTGGGTCTCCCCCCGGCGCGCCACCTTGTCGATCTCGTCGATGAACACGATGCCGTTCTGCTCGACGTTTTCCAGGGCGGCGGCCTTGAGGTCATCCTCGTTGACCAGGCGGGCGGCTTCCTCGTCGACCAGCAGGCGGAAGGCCTCCCTGACCTTCAGCTTGCGGGGCTTGCGCCGGCCCGCGCCCATGTTCTGGAAGAGGCTCTGCAGCTGGCTCGACATCTCCTCCATGCCTGGCGGGGCCATGATCTCGACGCCCAGGGGCGCCACGGCGAGATCCACCTCGATTTCCCGGTCGTCGAGCTTGCCTTCGCGCAGCATCTTCCGGAACTTCTGCCGGGTATCGGAATCCCGGCCCTCCGGCGTCGAGGTAAAGCCGGCCGCCGGCGGCGGCAGCAGGGCGTCCAGCACCTTCTCCTCGGCGCCGTCCTCGGCCCGGTGGCGGACCTTCTGCATCTCCCTCTCGCGGGTCAGCTTCACGGCCGCGTCGGCGAGGTCCTTGATGATGCTGTCCACCTCCCGGCCCACGTAGCCCACCTCGGTGAACTTGGTGGCCTCGACCTTGATGAACGGCGCCTGGGCCAGCCGCGCCAGCCGGCGCGCGATCTCGGTCTTGCCCACGCCGGTCGGGCCGATCATGAGGATGTTCTTCGGCGTGATCTCGGTGCGCAGCGGCTCGGGCACCTGCATGCGCCGCCACCGATTGCGCAGGGCGATCGCCACGGCGCGCTTGGCCGGGTCCTGGCCGATGATGTACTTGTCCAGCTCCTGGACGATCTCGCGGGGTGTCATCTGGGACATACTGTGTGGGAGCGCCTTCAGGCGCGACCTGGCGGAATCGCGCCTGAAGGCGCTCCCACGGCCGCGTTCAGGGTTTCCACCGTGATGTGCTGGTTGGTGTAGATGCAGATCCGGCCGGCGATCTCGAGGCTCTTGCGCACGATCTGCTCGGCGGACAGTGTGGAATTCTCGATGAGGGCCCGGGCCGCGGCCTGGGCGAAGGGACCGCCGGAGCCGATGGCCATGAGGTCGTCCTCCGGCTCGATCACGTCGCCGTTGCCGGAAATGATGAGGGAGCGGTCCCTGTCGGCGACGCAGAGCAGGGCCTCGAGCCGGCGCAGGCGCCGGTCGGTGCGCCAGTCCTTGGCCAGCTCGATGGCCGCCCGGCTGAGGTTGCCGTACTGGGTGAGCTTGCCCTCGAAGAGCTCGAACAGCGTGAAGGCATCCGCCGTGCCCCCGGCGAAGCCGGCCAGCACGCGACCCTCGGCCAGGCGGCGGACCTTCCGGGCATTGCCCTTCATGATGGTGTTGCCCAGGGTGACCTGGCCGTCACCGCCGACGGCGACGCACCCGTCCCGGCGGACCGACACGATCGTGGTCCCGTCGAATTGCTGCATGGAGATCCGGTTCCGGAGGTTCCCTGGCCGACAGTCTATCTGGGGGCGGGCCCGGAAAAGAAAAGGGGTAGCCGGGCCGGCGCCCGGCCACCCCGTGGGTGGCGCGTCGGCTACGGGCTGGCGGGTGCGCCGCCCTGCCGGTCCTGGAACTTCTGGCGCGCCTCCTTCTTCAGCTCATCGCACTGCGCCGGATCGGCCTCGCACCGGGCCTTGAGCTCGGCGCGCTTCTTTTTCATCTGCTCGCGCTGCTCGGCGCACTTCTCCGGGTTTTGCGCACAGAACTGCTGGCGCTCGGCCCGCTTCTTCTTCATCTGCTCCCGTTGCCCGGCGCACGTCTCCGGGTTGGCCTCGCAGAACGCTTTCCGCTCGGCGCGGATCTCGGCGCACTTTGCCGGGTTGTCGTTGCAGAACGCCTTGCCCGGCCGGGGCGGCGGGCTGCCGGCATCCTCGGCCGGGGCGGCGAGGGGCGCCCCGAGCAGGACCATGCCGGCGAGGAGCGGAATCAGGGCTTGCTGCAGTCGCATAAGTCGTCTCCAGAAGGGGTATGCCCTGGCCACAACGCGCCAACCGGCACCCGGGTTGACGCGGGCGCTGGTCAGCGGGTCTTCCGTCGGGCCCGGGGATGGGCCTTGTCATAAACCTGGGCCAGGTGCTGGAAATTCAGGTGGGTGTAGATCTGGGTGGTGCTGATGTCCGCATGGCCCAGCAGTTCCTGCACGCTGCGCAGGTCGCTGCTCGATTCCAGCAGGTGCGTCGCGAAGCTGTGCCGGAGGAGGTGGGGGTACACCCGGCGCGGCAGTCCGGCCTGGAGCGCCCAGTGGCGCACCCGCAGCTGGACCGTGCGGGGACTGATACGGGTGCCCCGGGGGCCGGTGAAGAGGGCCTGCTCACCCTGCCGGGCCAGCTGGGACCGCAGCTTCAGCCAGGCGGCGAGGGCGGTACGGGCATGGCGGCCCACGGGCAGGATCCGGGTCTTGCTGCCCTTGCCCGTCACCCGGACCGTGCCGTCGGCCAGGTCCAGCGCGTCCAGGTCGAGGCTCACCAGCTCGGCGAGGCGCAGGCCCGAGGAGTAGAAGAGCTCGAGCATGGCCCGGTCCCGGACCGCCGGCGGGTCGTCCCCCTCGATCTGCAGCAGCCGGCTCATCTGGTCCACGTCCAGGGTGTTCGGCAGCTTCCGGGGGACCTGGGGGGCCTTGATGTCCGCCCCGGGGTTGCCCTTCAGCGCCCCCTCGCGGATCAGGTAATTCATGAAGCTGCGGGCGCCGGACAGCCGGCGCTGGATGCTGCGGGGCGCGAGCCCGCCTGCGTGGCTCACGGCCGCGAAGCGCCGCAGGTCGTGGGACTTGAGGTCGGTGAATGCGGCGATGCTGTGCCGGTCGCAGAATTCGGCGAGGCACACGAGGTCACGCCGGTAGCTGCGCGCGGTGTGGGGCGAGAGTCGCCGCTCGAGCTGCAGATGCTCCAGGAATCGCTCGGCGGCCTGCCAGTGCCGCGGATCCATCGCGGTACCCCCGGATTGGGTTGGGGCGGGAACTCAGCCAGCCGCGCGGTTCTTCAGCGCGCCGCTCACGAGTTCCCCGAGGCGGGCCAGGAAGTCGATGCTCATGCCCGGATGGAAGTGGTCGGAGTCCCGGCTGCCGATGGCCAGGAAACCGATCTCGGCGTCCTGGCCGAGGGGTACCAGGGCGAGGGACCCGATCTCGACGTTGCCGGCGCCGAACAGGTAGTCCCGCTGGGCGTCCCGCACCTGGCCGCAGCGGGGCGCGCGGGACTGCAGGAAGGTCCGGAAGGGCGCGATGGCCGGGTCGTCCCGGCCCACCACCCGCAGGAAGCGGCTGGCCACGAGCCCGTTGGCGAGGGTGTCGAAGACCACGAGCACCGCCTGGTCCGCGCTGAAGGACAGCCGGAGCTGCTCCTCCAGCACCCGCACGATTCCGGCCCGGTCCGGGGCGGCGAGCATGAGGAGGGCGAGGGCGTGGATGCGGCCGGCCAGTGCGTCGTTGCTGCGCGCGACGTCGATGAGGTCCTTGAGCTTGCGCTCGAGCTTCAGGTTCTTCTGCCGCAGCACCAGCACCTGGCGCTCGACGAGGGAAACGGCCTGGCCACCCGCATCGTGGGGCAGCCGCAGGCTGCCGAGGAGGCCGGCATGGCGCTCGAAGAAATCGGGATGGGCCTGGAGGTAGTCGGCGATGCTGTCTTCCGTGAGGGCGGCGTCCGGGACCTGCTGCTGCTTCAGCGTGCTCATACCTGGATCGTTCCCTCGAAAACCGTCACTGCCTCGCCGGTCATCCACACGGGCTCACCCGGACCGTCCCACCGGACCCGCAACGTGCCGCCCGGCAATTCCACGCTGACCACCGGGCCGAGCACCTGCCAGGTGCGGCCGATGACCACCGCCGCGCAGGCGCCGGTGCCACAGGCCGCCGTCTCGCCCACGCCCCGCTCGAAGACCCGCAGGCGGATGCGGTCCGGCGCCAGGACCTGCATGAAGCCGATGTTAGCACGGTTGGGAAAGCGCTCATGGCGCTCGAGCAGCGGGCCGAGCGTCGCGACGGGTGCCGCGTCCACGTCGCCGACCTGGAGCACGGCGTGGGGATTGCCCAGCGAGACGACGCCCGCATCCACCTGCTGCGCGCCGCTGACGAGCGTATAGCGGGGTGATTCTGCCGTCGCCATGAACGGAATGGCCGCGGGCCTGAATTCCGGCACGGCCATTTCCACGGTCACGAGGCCATCCGGTTCGAGCCGGGCGGTGACCGTGCCGGTGCCGTGGCCGAGGCGCAGCTGCTGCACGCCCGGCCGGGCCAGGAAGCGGGCGATGCACCGGGCACCATTCCCGCATTGCTCGGCCTCGCTGCCATCCGTATTGAAGATGCGGTAGTAGATGTCCTCGCCGGCGCGGCGGGGCGGGTCCAGCCAGAGCAGCTGGTCGAAGCCGATCCCCCGGTGCCGGTCGGCGAGTTCCCGGATCCGCCCGGGGGTGGGGGGCGCACGGCCCTCGCTGCTGACCAGGACGAAGTCGTTGCCGAGGCCGTGCATCTTCGTGAAAGGAACGCGCGTCATCCTGCCGGGACCTTGCGGCCATCCGCACTTGAAAATCCCGGGGGAGTATACCGGGGCCGCGTCAACGTGGACTTTTGTCAAGCCGGCCGCTAAGGTTACGCGTCGTCCGGCGATCGACTTGACGGGCGCTTCCGCAAGAACACGGCAAAAACAAGGGCAGCTGATTCATGCGTCACATTCTGGTCCTCAATTCCAAGGGTGGCTGCGGGAAGAGCACGATTGCCACCAGCCTCGCGGCTTATTACGCCATGCGCGACGAGCGGGTGACCCTGGTCGACTACGACCGCCAGGCTTCCAGCCTCGAGTGGCTCCAGCGCCGTCCGGAGAACCGCCCCCCGATCACCGGGGTCGCCGGCTTCGACGAGGGATTCCGTCCCGTACCCCGCAACACCGACGTGGTCGTGATCGACGCGCCCGCGGGTTGCCATGGGCGCGAGCTGACCGACCTCGTGCGCCACGCCGAGACCATCGTGGTCCCGGTCCTGCCGTCCACGATCGACATCGTGGCCTCGGGCAAGTTCATCGATGAACTCCAGGAGGTCGGCAAGGTCGAGCGGCGCGAGGTGAAGCTCGCCGTCGTCGGCAACCGGGTGCGGGAGGTGACGCTCATCGCCCAGGAACTCGATGACTACCTCGGCAAGCTGAAGATGCCCTACGTGACCAAGCTGCGGGAGGCCCAGAACTACGTGCGGGCCTATACCCGGGGGCTCGGCATCCACGAGTTGCCGGAGTACCTCGCCTGGCCGGACTGGGAGCAGTGGAAGCCCCTGGTCAGCTGGCTCAACAGCAAGCGCAGCCAGCCCAAGGCGGCCTAGCAGCGCTGTAGGAGCGCCTTCAGGCGCGATTGGCGTCAATCGCGCCTGAAGGCGCTCCTACAGGCGCTCCTGCGGGCGCTCCTGCGGGTGTAGCGGCAGGCGCCACCGTCAGCGCCGTCCGCGGCGAACCCGCGGTCGCCGGCGCAAGCCCCGAACTCATCGCGAGTCCCCGC
>CALGMY010000113.1 GCA_937958785.1 uncultured Gammaproteobacteria bacterium
GCCCCCGCCCCCGCCACCGCCACCGCCACAACCGGCCAGCGCGACCGCCAGGCCGGCGGCAAGACACAAATCCCTGAATTTCATGGCAATTCCCCAATACGAGCGGCCCGGGTGGGCCAACGGGCCGGCGCCACCTGGGGCAGAGCCAGCCATATATGGGTTTCTGTAACCCACATGGGAAAATTTACCCCAAATGAGAATTGCCTGTCAACCCGGGTCGTCCCCCGCCGGGTTGTCCAGCACCACCAGGGCCTTGCCCACGTTCTCCCCCCGCATCAGCCGGGCGAAGTGGGTCCCCGCCTGGCCGATGCCGCTGGCCCGGTCCTCCCGGTAGCGCAGGCGGCCGGCCCGGAGGGCGGCACTGACCGTGGCCTCGAAGACCGGCCGCCGGTGCTCGAAGTCGGAAACCACGAGGCCCTTCATCACGGCCCGCTTCAGGATCGGCAAGGCCAGGTCGAGCGGCTTCGAGCGCGCCGGGTCGTTGTAGCGTTCCATGAGCCCGCACAGGATCACGGTGCCGTTGACCCGGAGCACCCCGAAGGCATCGGCCAGCATCTGGCCGCCCACGTTGTCGTGGTAGACGTCGGCGCCCGCCGGCAGGGCGGCGCGCAGGCGTTCGGGGAAGTCCGGTGCCCGGTGGTTCACGCAGTCCCGGAAGCCGAGTTCCCTGGTGACGATGCCGCATTTCCCGGCGGAGCCCGCGATGCCCACCGCCGTCGCGCCCCGGAGCATGGCGAGCTGCCCGACCATCGAGCCCACGGGCCCGAGGGCCGCGGAGACGAGCACGACCTGGTCCGCGTGTACGCCCGCCAGCTCGACGACGCTGGCCCAGGCGGTGAGGCCCGGCATGCCGAGCACGCCGAGCCAGGTCGACAGCGGGGCCAGCGCCGGGTCCAGGACGACGGCGCGCTCGCCGTCCGCCAGCGCATATTCCTGCCAGCCGCCCGCATGGCGCACGAGTGCGCCCTCCGGGAAGGCCGGATGGCGGGATTTCAGCACCCGCCCGACCGTCTCGGCGGGCGGCATTTCGCCCGCGCCCAGCGGGGCCGTGCCGTGGCGGCCGGCGATCGCCGAGCGCTGCCAGGGGTCCAGCGAGAGGTAGAGGTGCCGGACCAGGAACCGGCCGGGGCCGGGCTCCGGCACGGGTTCGTCCACCACCTGGAAATCCCCGGGTTCCGGCACTCCAGCCAGTGAACGGGTGAGCACGACCTTGTGATTGCGCATGGGATGAACGTACCTGCCCGGGGGCCTTCCGGCTAGACTAGCGGGCCTCGCCTCAGGCCCGCAGCAGACAAGGACAAGACAACGATGGCCATCATCCCCTTCGAGACCAAGACCGACTTCATGAACCCCCGGTGGAACCGGGATGCCTGGGCCCGCATCCAGGCGGACATGGACTCCAGCAAGGAGCGCATCGGCCACTGCAGCGGCGTCATCCTGGGCGTGAAGCCCGGTGAGAAGCTGAAGCCCCTGCTCGGCTTCCAGACCTTCCTCGCGACGCGCCTCGTGCCCCTGCCCGACGGCAACATCCGCCGCCTGAACAAGGAAGTGATCTTCTACACGAACCTGAACCGGCTCGGGCAGCCGGGCGAGATCATCGAGGAGTGGGAGAACCCGTACACGAAGGAGAAGAACAAGGTCGTCCAGGTCTTCAACGACCCCTTCAACTACACCATCAGCGACACCCTCATCCTGGCGCCCGAGGACTTCCCGGGTGACAAGAGCAAGCTGCCGAAGATCCCGCTGATCTTCCCCTGGCAGCAGCTGAACGACGACATCCTGGTGTTGTCCACGGACATGCACCTCAACTACCCGAATCCGCTGCAGCCGGACAAGTGGCCGCGGGAATCGGCGGGCCCCAACGCCCAGGTTTCGGAGATGATGCGGTACTTCGTGTCGAAGAAGGACCTGGAGAACCCGAAGCTCACCGCCGTGCCCTTCCACGGCACGTGGCACCGGGTCACGCCGTGGCTGCCCTGGATGCTGATGGGCCAGGCCCCGGGCCACTGCATGTACACCTCGACGATGACGGCCTTCGACTCGGTCGACCGGCTGCCGAAGCACGTCGTCGACTACGCGATGAAGCACAAGCCGGACATCCTGAAGGCGCCGACGGAAGACTACGGCCCGAGCCATTCGAGCCTCGAGCACTACGCGCGCCAGCAGAAGCCGGCGCCGGCGAAGTAGCCGGGCGGGCGGTAGGAGCGCCTGTAGGAGCGCCTTCAGGCGCGATTGCTGCAATCCGCGCCTGAAGGCGCTCCTACGCCGGCCCCCGTGCGCGTACTCATCGTCTACGCCCATCCGGAACCGGCCTCGTTCAACGCGGCCATGAAGGACGCGTCCGTCGAAACGCTGGTGGCCGCCGGCCATTCGGTCGTCGTGTCCGACCTCTACGCCCAGGGCTTCAACCCCGTGGCCGGGACGGCGGACTTCACCAGCCGTGCCGACCCGGACCGGCTCGACGTGGGCACCGAGCAGGCCCACGCCGCCCGCACCAGCGGTTTCGCCCCCGACGTGCAGGCCGAGATCGACAAGCTCCTCGCCGCCGACCTCCTGATCCTGCAGTTCCCGTTCTGGTGGTACTCGGTGCCCGCGATCCTGAAGGGCTGGATCGACCGGGTATTCGCCTATGGCGTGGCCTACGACTTCGGCCGCACCTGGGACCGGGGCGTGTTCCGGGGCCGGCGGGCCATGCTGTCCTTTACCACCAGCGCGCCGCCCACCTCCAGCCTGCCCGATGGCCGCAACGGAGACCTGGAGCGCACCCTCTGGCCGCTGCACGCGGGGGTCCTCGCCCTGTGCGGCTACGACGTACTGCAGCCCTTCGTGGCCCACGCGGTCCGCTGGATCGACGCCCCGGGCCGGGAGGCGATCCTGGCCGCCTACCGGGCGCGACTCGCGGGCGTCGGCACCGACCGGCCCCTGTTCTTCCAGAAGCTCGAAGACTATGGGGCGGACGGGCGCCTGAAACCCGGCATCGAGCCACGCACGCCTGGCCAGCACCGGGGTCCACGCCTGCACCTGGACTGAACACCCGAGCTGGCGCGACCGCCCCGCGGCGCGGCCCGGCACGCCGTTCGTGGTATAGATTCGCGCAGGTCCCGACCCAGGAAGCGCCCGCCATGCAGACGATGATCCTCCGCCTCGCCCTCCTCGCCGCCGCGCTCGTCGCCGCCGGCTGCGCCTCGGCCCCCCGGGTGGACCCGGACGTGGCGAAGGGACGCCAGCAGCTCGTGGACGCGATCGACGCCGGCTGGATCCGCGTCGTCGCCAGCGGCAAGGACCGCGCCATCCTGGCCCGGTACCCGACGTCGAACCCGGGAATGGCCCTGTCCTACATGGTGACGCTGGCCGACTGCCTGCCCCAGCCGGACCTTGCCCCGTTTCCCGAGAAGCCCGTCGGCCTGTTCAAGGAGATCCTCGAGCGGGGCACGATCCGGCAGGTCGTGCAGACCACCACGAACACGCCCAACGACACGTCGTTCTTCTTCTCTGAGATCAGCGACGCGCAGTTCCAGGCGGTGCTGGACGAGATCAACGCCCACTACAAGGTGAACCTGAAGCTCGAGAACGTCGTGGTGCCCCCGGGTCCCATGCCCTCCACCTCGCTGGTGGTCAGCGGGCAGGCGGACATCGTGAGCCAGCTGAACGCCACGGGTGGCGACACCCAGGGCATGCGCCGGCGCACGTCCCGGCGCTTTTCCTGCACGATGAGCGCCATCAGCCAGTACATCCACATCCCCGCCAGCTCCGCCCTGGCGAAGGAAATCAACACGGTGGACGACCTGGCGAAGCGCAGGGACCTCAGGATCTGCACGGGGCCGCTCGCCACCCAGACCACCCGGGCCTTCTTCCCCCAGCACAAGGTTTCCACCAAGTACCTGAACGACCTCACCGGCTGCGACAAGGACGTGCAGGCCGGCAAGGCCGACCTCATCGTCAACCCCCTGCCGAGCCTGTCGATCGGCAATGTGAAGGGCTACAAGTCCGTGCACACGCTCATTGTCGCGGGCACGCCCATCTGGGTTGCCCGGGAAGACATCCAGTGCGCGGATGACGGCAACCCCCGCACCGAGGACCAGTGCTCGCGCATCGAGTAGTGATGGGAGAGCCTGTAGGAGCGCCTTCAGGCGCGATGCCGAACCCTCGCGCCTGAAGGCGCTCCTACGAGGTAGTGACCATGGACAAGCCGACGCAGACCGAGCTCGAGGCGGCCGCCTTCCGGCGGCTGCTCGAGCACCTCGACACCCGCAAGGACGTCCAGAACATCGACCTCATGAACCTGGCCGGGTTCTGCCGGAACTGCCTCGCCAAGTGGTACCGGGCCGCCGCGGAGGAACGGGGCATCCCGCTCCCCGACGAGGCCGCCCGTGAACGCGTGTACGGCATGCCCTACGCCGAGTGGAAGCAGAAGTACCAGAAATGATGACCCTGCAGAGGGCTGCCAGGATCGCTGCCTGGCTGATCGTCGGCTGCATGCTCGTGCACAACATGAACGCGCTGTGGCTCGAGCCCACCTATCTCGGCTTCGTCGACAAGACGAAGGACTACGGGGACATGGCGAAGATCCTGAACGCCCAGTTCTCGTTCTCGTTCATTAGCAGCGGCACGGCGCACATCGTCTGCGGCTTCGCGGTGCTCGTGCTGGGCCTCGCCCTGCACAACCGCTTTCGCTCCCGCCTGCCCGTGGCGTCCCAGTTGCTGATGATGGCGGCCCTGCTCGCCGGGCTCGGCTTCCTGCTGACCGGCATCAACGACATCCCGGGGGCCGTCTACGGCCGCATCCTCCGGGAACAGAACCCGGAGCTCACCAACGTGATCCTGGTGGCGAGCACGATGATCCGGGGCACGGTGAACGTCCTGGCCGTCGCCGGCCTCAGCTGGCTGGCCGGCCAGCTGGCCTGGATCAACGGCCGGACCCGGGAGTTCCCGCGCTGGTTCACCGGTTACGGGTGGTTGATGGTCCTGCCGGGCATCGTCAGCTTCCCTTTCCCGCCGGCGGGCTTCATGTACCTGCTCCTGACGATTCCCTGGGCGGCGGCGCTGGGGGTCTGCCTCGGCCGGCCGGCGCAGCCGTCGTAGTAGCGCCTTCAGGCGCGACAGGGCCGGATCGCGCCTGAAGGCGCTCCTACCGCTGCCGCACGATCGTCGTCTTCTGCTCGGTGAAGAACTCGGCGCTGGAGGTCGCGCCGTCGCGGCCGACGCCGGACTGCTTGTAGCCGCCGAACGGGGCGCGCAGTTCACGGACCATCGTCGTGTTCACCCAGATCGTCCCGGCCTTGAGTTCCCGGCTGGCCCGCATGACCACGTCCACGTCCCCCGCCCACAGGTAGGCGACCAGGCCGAAGGGAGTGTCGTTGGCCAGGTGGATGGCCTCATCGAGCGTGTCGTACACGAGGAAGGTGGCGAAGGGCCCGAAAATCTCCTCCTGGCAGACGCGGCTGCGATTGTCCCGCGCCAGCACCGCGGTGGGTTCCAGGTAATAGCCATTGGAAAAGCCCGCCGGCCGTCGGCCGCCGGTGAGCAGCGTCGCGCCCTCCGCCTGGGCGATGCCGACATAGGAGAGCACCCGGCGCAGGTGGTCCGCGAAGGCCAGCGGGCCGAGTTCGGTCGCGGGGTCCATGGGGTCGCCCACGCGGAGGCGCTGCGCGCGGTCCACGAAGCGCCCGATGAAAGCCTCCGCGATGCCCCGTTGCACCAGGATGCGGGAACCCGCCAGGCACTGCTGGCCGTTGTTCGAGTAGATGCTGGCGAGGGCACCATCCAGCGCCTGGTCCAGGTCGGCAGACGGATGGATGATCGTCGCGCTCTTGCCCCCGAGCTCCAGGATGCAGGGCTTCAGGTTCCGGCCCGCCGCCGCCATGATCGCCGCGCCAGTGGCGGTACCGCCGGTGAAGGCCACCATGTCGATGCCCGGATGGGCCACCAGGGCGGCGCCGGTGACGCCACCGCGCCCGTTCACCAGGTTCACCACGCCCGGCGGCAGGCCCGCCGAGTGGAACAGCTCGACCAGGCGCGCGACCGACAGTGGCGTGTGCTCGGACGGCTTCAGCACGCAGGTATTGCCGAAGGCGATGCAGGTGGCGACGCGCATGGAGGCGAGCGCCACCGGTGCATTCCAGGGGGCGAACAGCGCCGCCACGCCCTTCGGCTCCCGCGTGACCCAGGTCAGGTAACCGTCGAGTCCGGTCCAGGTCTCGCCCTTGAGGGTGCCGGCCACCTCGGCGAAGGTCTCGAAATTGCGGGCGGCGCGGGCGACCTGCTCGCGGACGCGGGTCAGCGGCAGACCGGCATTCAGGCACTCCAGGTAGGCGAGCTCATCTGCATGCTGGCGAATCACGTCCCGGATCCCGTAAAGGATGTCCTTCCGGGCCGCGAGCGGCAGCCGGGGCCAGGGACCCTCGTCGAAGGCCCGGCGGGCAGATGCCACCGCCGCGGCCACCTCGGCCTCGCCGGCTTCGACCAGGGTGCTGACCGGTTGCTCCGTCGCGGGGCAGATCACCGGAAGCTCGTGGCCGCCGCCGGCACCGGCCGTCGGCCCACCGTCGATGAGGCTCGTCAGTCGGGTGGCAACCCGGTGCATCAGGCAATCGCCTCCGCCTCGCGCAGGCCGGTGATCATGGAGGACTTCAGCAGGTACTCCCGGGCCCGGGCGGGATCCGTCGCCACGGCCTTGAGGTCCCGAAGGGTCGCGAGGCGCCGGGCCGGGTCCCGCTCCTGCATCCGGGTCCGGTTCTGGTGCGCCTGGGCGAGGATCTCACGGGCGGCCACGGGCCGGCGCTGCCGGTCGTACTGGTCGAGGAGTGCCGGGTCTTCCCCATGCCACACCCGGGCCAGCCGGGCAGAGAGGCTGAAGGCGTCGTGCAGGCCGCCATTCATGCCCATGCCCCCGCTCGGGCTGTTGAGGTGGGCCGCGTCGCCCGCGAGCAGCACCCGGCCCTTGCGGTAGGCGGAGACGATGCGCTGGTGGATCCGGTACGGGCGCACCTCCAGGACTTCCCAGGGCGCGCCGGTAGGCACGATGCGCTGGAGCTTCGCCTGGATGGCCGGGGGCGAGAGGGCGGCCTCCACCGTCTCGCCCTCGTCCGCATACAGGCTGACCCGCCAGAGCCGGGGCAACCGGAGCAGGCTGAAGGTGCCTTCGGGCGCCCAGCAGTAGTTGACGTTCGAGAGACCCTCCAGGTGCTGCTCGAGCGGGAAGGTCGTCGTGGCGAGGATCGTCGTCTCGGGATAGGTGCTGCCCTCGAATTCGAGGCCCGCCGACCGGCGCACGATGCTGCGGGCGCCGTCGGCCCCGATCACCCAGGCCGCCGCCTCCCGGCCGGCAACGCCATCGGCCCCGCGAACCTCCACCGTGACCCCGTCCCCGGACGTCACGAGACCCGTCACCTCGACCCCGCGGCGGAGCGTAACGCCCGGCTGGCCGGCAAGACGACCCTCCAGAAGGTCGCAGTAGACCTGCTGTTCGCACTGCAGGCGATAGGGATGGGCCGTGTCGGCGGCGAGCACGGCGAGGTCGAAGACCGCGCGCTCGCCGGACGGGTGCAGGCGCACCTGCCAGGTCGGCGCCTTGAGGCCGGCGGCCACCAGCGGGCCGGCGAGGCCCAGGCCATCGAGCATGTCGAGGGTGGGCGGATGCCAGGTGGACGCGCGGAGGTCCCGGCCGCGGACCGGTTCCGCCTCGACCAGCAGCACCGGGATGCCCGCACTGGCGAGCAGCGCGGTGCAAGTGAGCCCCACGGGGCCGGCCCCGACCACGATCACCCGGCTTTCCATGCGCACCGCCCGACTGTCGTCACGGGCCCGATGTTACACCCGCCGCTGGCCCCGCCCGGGGACCCGGTGCCATGATGCGCCCCGATGGACGACGCAGGCTGGTGGACGAAGAAGCGCTGGTGGGTTGCCATCATGCTCTGCGCCGTCACCACCATCGGCTACGTGGACCGGCTGGCCCTGTCGGTGGCGGCGCCGCTGATTCGCACGGAGTTCGGCTTCACGAACGAGGAATACGGGCTCATCACCTTCGCCTTCCTCGCCACCTACGCCGCCGGCCAGCTGCTGCTCGGCCCGCTCATCGACCGGCTCGGGAGCCGGCGGTCCCTGTCACTGGCCGTCACCTGGTGGAGCGTCGCCTCGGCGCTGCACGCCCTGGCGGGCAGCGTGGCCGGCTTCTTCGGCGCGCGGGCGGCCCTCGGCCTCACCGAGGCGGTCAACTTCCCGGCCGCCTACAAGGTCATCGCGGAATGGTTCCCCCGCGCCGAGCGCAGCCTCGCCAGCAGCTTCGTCACCGCGGGCACGGGCATCGGCGCGATCATCGCGCCGCCCCTCATCGCCGGCCTCATCGCCCTGTTCGATGGCTGGCATGCCCGGGGCCTGTCACCGGCGGAGGGCTGGCAGGCCGCATTCGTGGTGCCGGCACTGCTCGGCTTCGGCTGGGTGTGGCTGTGGAAGCGGTTGCTGGATGCCCCGGGCACCCCGGCGATGACTGCCGGACCGGCGCCCCGGGCGGGCTTCGCGGAACTCCGCCGCTGGTTCCGCTACCGGGAGACCTGGGGCCTCGCCCTCGCCCGCTTCACGGGCGACGGCGCGTTCTACTTCCTGGCCTTCTGGATCCCGAGCTACCTGGCCGACGTGCGGGGTTTCGGCCTCGGCCAGATTGCCTGGGCAGCCGCCATCCCCTTCGTGTTCGCGGACCTCGGCGCCGTGGCGGGCGGCTACGCGGGACAGCGCCTGATCCGGGCCGGCTGGAGCGTGGACGCGTCCCGCAAGACCATGATCTGGACCGGCGCCCTGCTGGTGCCGCTCGCACTGCCGGCTGTCTACGTCGATTCGGCGGTGCTTGCCGTGCTCTGCCTCGGCCTCGGCATCTTCGGCATCCAGGTGAAGAGCACCACGGTGTTCGCCCTGCCGACGGACCTCTACCCGCCGGCCGCGGTCGGCACGGTGTGGGGCGCCAGCGGCGCGGTAGGCAGCCTGGCGTCGGCGCTGTCCCAGCCGGTGATCGGCTGGACCATCGACCGCTACTCCTACGAACCCGTGTTCGTCGTGGTGGCCCTGATGCACATCGTGTCGGCGGCCTGCGTGATGCTGTTCGTCCGGCGCATCGAACCCCTCCCGGCCCCGTAGGAGCGGCGACCGCCGCGACCCTTTCTTGCC
>CALGMY010000114.1 GCA_937958785.1 uncultured Gammaproteobacteria bacterium
TCCTGGTTGCCGCCGCGGTACAGGCGCTCGCCGGCCGCGACGAGGTCCGGATTGGCGACACCACCCGTCGGTTTCTGGGCGGCGAAGTAGGCGGCGAGGTCAGCCATGTCCTCGTCGGTGAGCGGCATGGCCATGCCGGACATGAGCACGTTGCTGCGCGCGCCACTCTTGAAAGACTGCAGCGACTGGAGCAGGTAACCCTCGTGCTGGCCGGCCAGCGACGGCCACTCGGGATTCAGGCTGTTGCCGTCCAGGCCGTGGCAGGCGGAGCAGGGTGCCGCCTTGGCCTGTCCGGCCTCGACGGAGCCGGCACCGGCAGGCCCGGGCAGGGCACCGGTGGCGATGGCGGAGAGGGCCAGGAAGAGGGCGGAGAAGCGATGTTTCAGGAGGTCCATGACGCTTGTTCTGCAAGGGAAAATGGGGGCGCGCACCGTGCTAGACTGCGGCCGCGCGGGATTGTACACCAGCGCTCCCCGGCAGCCACCCAGATGTCCCTGTACCCCGAGGCCCGGTTCCTCACCAGCGCGGCCGCTGCCCGGCAGTTCGTCCCCGACGACGGGGCGGAGGTGGCCTTTGCAGGCCGGTCCAACGCGGGCAAGTCGAGTGCCATCAACGCGCTCCTCGGCCGCCGCGATTTTGCGCGCACCAGCAAGACGCCCGGCCGCACCCAGCTCGTGAACTTCTTCGCCCTGGCACCCGGCCAGCGGCTCGTGGACCTGCCGGGGTACGGCTACGCCCGCGTCTCCCGGGCGATGCGTGACCAGTGGCGGGAACTGCTCGACGACTACTTCCATGGCCGTGACTCCCTCACCGGGCTTCTGGTCGTCGTCGACAGCCGGCGGGGGCTCGGCGACTTCGATCGCCAGATGCTCGCCTGGGGCCAGGCGCTGCCCGTCGCGCTGCACGTGCTGCTCACCAAGGCGGACAAGCTCGGTCGCACCGAGGCGGCGGCCGTGCTCGCCGCCACCCGGGCCGAGGCCGCCGAGTACGGGGCCGGGGTGCAGCTGTTCTCCGCCGTGACGGGTACGGGGGTGGCCGAGGCCCGGGAGGTGCTGGCCCGGCTCCTGGCGGCGGAGTCCATGAAAAAAGGCCCCGGGCACGCTTAGGGGGGAGCGCCCGGGGCCAATCAGCATCCGGCTTGGGGTGACCGGGCTGCCTTGCCCGTTCAGGGAGCGAGACGGGCAAACTCTCTGTGCCCGTTTAGATTGGGTCTAACTCGCAAAGTTCCTAGTGGGCTTCGTCCCAGTTGGCGCCCGTGCCCACGTCTACACGGAGCGGCACCCGGAGCGCCGCCGCGCCCTCCATGCGGCGCACCACCTCTTGCTGGACAGCGGCGAGGGCCGCCTCCGGGACCTCCAGGACCAGTTCGTCGTGGACCTGCAGGATCAGGGCCGCCCCGGTGCTGCCCTGCTGCAGCCACTCGTCCACCCCGATCATGGCCTTCTTGATGATGTCCGCCGCCGTGCCCTGCATCGGCGCATTGATGGCGCTGCGCTCCGCGTACTGGCGCCGGGCCTGCTGGCGCGCCGCGATGTCAGGCAGGTAGAGGCGACGGCCGAACACCGTCTCCACGTAGCCGAGTTCCCGCGCCTGGGTCCGGGTCCGGTCCATGTAGTCCTTCACGCCCGGGTAGCGGGCGAAATACCGCCCCACGTACCGCTGGGCCTCATCCCGGCCGATGCCGAGCTGCCGCGCGAGCCCGAAGGCCGACATCCCGTAGATGAGGCCGAAATTGATGGCCTTGGCGGAGCGGCGCTGGTCGGGTGTCACTGCCGCGAGCTCGACGCCGAAGACCTCGGCTGCCGTCGCCTGGTGGACGTCCTGGTCCGCGGCGAAGGCGGCCAGCAGGCCCTCGTCGCCCGAGAGGTGCGCCATGATCCGCAGTTCGATCTGGGAGTAGTCCGCCGCCAGCAGGACACAGCCGGGCCGGGCGATGAAGGCCTGGCGGATACGCCGGCCTTCCTCGGTGCGGATCGGGATGTTCTGCAGGTTCGGATCCGACGACGACAGCCGGCCCGTCGCCGCGACCGCCTGGTGATAAGAGGTGTGGATGCGGCCCGTGCGGGCGCAGACGAGCTCCGGCAGCTTGTCGGTATAGGTCGACTTGAGCTTGCTCAGGGACCGGTGCTCCAGGATGAGCTTCGGCAGCCGGTGCAGTTCGGCGAGCTCGGCCAGGGCATCCTCGTTCGTGGACGGCTGCTTCGTGGGCGTGTACTGGGTCACCGGCAGCTTCAGTTCGTTGAACAGGACCTCCTGCAGCTGCTTCGGCGAACCGATGTTGAAGGGGTGGCCGGCCTCGGTGTGGGCGGCCTGCTCGAGCGACGCCATCTTGCCGGCAAACTCTCCCGACAACGCCCGGAGCAGCCGCCCGTCCACCAGCACGCCGGTCTCCTCCATCCGGGCGAGTACGGGCACCAGCGGCTGCTCGATGGTGTCGTACAGCTCGGCGAGCGGCGGTGTGGCCTCAAGCTTCGGCCGCAGCACGTGGTGGAGCCGCAGGGTGATGTCGGCGTCCTCGGCCGCGTACTCGGCGGCCTTCTCGACGGACACCTGGTCGAAGGTGATCTGCTTCGCGCCCTTGCCCGCCACGTCCTCGTAATGGATCGTGTCGAGGCCCAGGTACTTGCGGGCCACCGAGTCCATGTCGTGGCGCGTGGCCGTGCTGTCCAGCACGTAGGATTCGAGCATCGAGTCGAAACGCATGCCGGCAAGGCGGATGCCGTGGTTCGCCAGCACGTGGGCGTCGTACTTGAGGTGATGGCCCACCTTGGCCGCCGCCGGGTCCTCCAGCCAGGACTTCAGGCGGGCGAGCACCGCGGCCCGGTCCAGCTGGGACGGGGCCCCCACATAGCGGTGGGCCACTGGCAGGTAGGCGGCCTTGCCCGGCGCGAGGCCGAAGGACAGGCCCACCACCTCGGCCTCCATGTAATTGAGGCTGGTGGTCTCGGTGTCGAAGGCCACGAGTTCCGCGTTCTCGATGAGGATCATCCAGGCATCGAGCTGGTCGGCCGTCAGGATCGTCTCGTAGTGCCGGCTCACCGGGTCGGGCAGGCGGACGGGCGCGGGATCCGCGGCGTCAGTCGCCGGGCCGGGCGCCGCTTCGGCCGGGGGCAGGGCTGCGGGAGCTGGTGCTGCGCCGGCTTCCTCCACCGCCCGCAGCAGGCTGCGGATCTCGAGGCGGGCGGCGAGTTCGCGCAGGGCGTCCACGTCCAGCGGGCCTGGCACGAGGTCGCCGGGCGCGACCTTCAGGGGCACGTCCACGTGGATCGTGGCGAGCTGGCGCGAGAGCGGGATCTGGGCCAGGGAGTCACGGAGCTTCTCGCCCACCTTGCCCTTGATCTCGCCGGCCCGCGCCACGATGCCGTCCAGGGAGCCGTACTCGGCGAGCCACTTGGCCGCGGTCTTCGGCCCGACGCTGGGCACGCCGGGGATGTTGTCCGACGTGTCGCCCACCAGGGTCAGGTAGTCGATGATCTGCCCGGGAGGCACGCCGAACTTCTCGCGGACGCCGGCTTCGTCCAGCTCCCGGTTGCTGACGCCGTCGAACAGCCGGATCCGCCCGTTCACCAGCTGGGCCATGTCCTTGTCGCTCGTGGCGATCAGGGTGTCGATGCCGGCCGTCTCGGCGCGCTTCGCCAGCGTGCCGATGACGTCGTCGGCCTCGACGCCCGGTTCCCGGAGCAACGGCAGCCCGAGGGCCCGCACCATCTCCAGCAAGGGTGCGATCTGGCAGGACAGCTCGTCCGGCATCTTCTCGCGCGTGGCCTTGTACCCGGCGTACAGCTCGTCCCGGAAGGTCGGCCCCGGGGCGTCCATCACCACGGCGATCAGGTCAGGCCGGCGGGTACGCTGGATCTGCCGCACCATGTTCAGGAAGCCGAAGATGGCGCCCGTCGGCTCGCCCTTCGAGTTCGTCAGGGGCGGCAGCGCGTGGAAAGCCCGGTAGAGGTAGGAATACCCGTCGATCAGGACCAGGCAGCGGGGCGCGGCCCCGGCACTCGCTCCCGTCACTGGGCGGATCCCGGCGCCGGGGTGTCGGGGATCGTCTTGCGCTCGCCCTCGTCCTCGCCGTCTTCCCGGGCCGGCGTTGGCGGCGGGGATTCGTACAGGTCACCCTTCATGCCGCAGCCGGCCAGGGTGAGGACGCAGAGGAGCAGGGCAGGGGCCGGGCGCATGGCCCGATTATACGGGGGACTTCAGCGCCGCTCCGGGCTGCCACCGGTGACCCGGATCCGGACCAGTTCGGCGACCCGCACCGACTGCAGCAGCAGGCTGATCGCCCCGAAGGCCACCCGGTCCGGCACCGAGGCCTTTTCGCTGCCGTCGAGCAGCCGGCGCACGCGCTTGCCATAGATTCGCAGGTCCGAGCGCAGCGCGGCCCGCAGGCCCGCGCCGGCAGTCCGTGCCCGGCTCCATTCCTGGCCCGCCAGCCGCCGGGACTTCAGCACCAGGCCGTCCAGCCGCCGGGCGTCGTGCAGCACGGCCGCCTCGGCGCAGTAAGCGAGACGATAGCCCGCCTCCAGGACCCGGCCGCACCAGACCCGATCGCCACCGCTCCGCCAGCGGGTGTCGAAGTGGCCGACCCGGTCGAGCACGTCCCGCCGGGTGAGGCAGTTCGCGGTCGCCGCGAAGCCCATGCTGGAGACGTAGAACGCCTGGCGCATGTGGAAGAAGGCATCGTAGCGCTCGGTCAGCGACGGCCCGGCCCCGCTGGCCGTGAGGGGCTGCACGCCGCCGCCCACCGCGCCGATGCCCGGGTCGGCGGTCAGCACCGCCACGCCCCGGGACAGCCAGGCGGGGGTGCAGACGCAGTCGCTGTCCGTGAAGGCGATGATGTCGCCATCCGCGACGCGCAGCCCCGCGTTGCGTGCCACGTAGGAGCCGGGCTCCGGCTCGTGCAGCAGCCGGCCCCGGACAGCCGTTGCCGGCACCACGGGCTGCTCGTTGTTGTCCACCACGATCAGTTCCACCCGTCCCGGGTAGTCCTGCCGGTCCACGCTCGCCAGCAGGCGCCCGAGGCGCGCCAGGTCGTGGCCGTAGAACGGCACGATGACGCTGACCGGCCGCGTCATGCCGGCGGCTCCGCCGCGAGGTGCAGGCG
>CALGMY010000115.1 GCA_937958785.1 uncultured Gammaproteobacteria bacterium
CGCCCCATGCCTTGCGCTGGCACTCGTGCTCCTGGCTGGCTGCACCAACTCCCCGCCAGCCCCACCCCCGGATGTTGCGGTACCAGCTGTACGCGCGGTTCCCCCGTTAGTGGGCCGCGTCAGTGACCATGCCGGCATATTCCCGGTCGACGACCGACGCGCGCTCGACGCCAGGTTGGCAGAATACGAACAGGACACGACCCATCAGATCGCCGTCCTGACCGTTCCCTCGCTCGACGGCGAGGCAATCGAGGCGTTTTCGCTCCGGGTGGCGAACACGTGGGCGCTCGGGCAGAAGGGCGTCGACAACGGGATCCTGGTGACGGTCGCGCCGGCAGAGCGGCAGGTCCGCATCGAGCTTGGATACGGCATGAATCGCTTTATCTCGGACGCGGACGCGCAACAGATCATCGACGAGGCCATGCTGCCGGCCTTCAGCGCGGGGGAACTCCCGCAGGGCATAACGCTCGGAGTGGAGCGGCTCATGGCGGCGGGCCGCGCCTTTGTGGTGAAACCATGACGCTCGCCGACGGATGCGAAGGAGCAGACCCATGACCAGCATCCCCAGGAACACCATCTGCCTCTGGTTCGACCGCGATGCCGAGGAGGCGGCGCGGTTCTACGCGCGCACCTTCCCCGGGTCATCGGTGGGCGCGGTGCATCGCGCGCCCGGCGACTATCCCTCGGGGACGGAGGGTGACGTGCTCACCGTGGAGTTCACCGTCATGGGCATCCCCTGCCTCGGGCTCAACGGCGGCCCCGCTTTCAAACAGAGCGAGGCATTCTCGTTCCAGGTCGCCACGGAGGACCAGGCCGAGACCGACCGCTACTGGAACGCGATCGTGGGCAACGGCGGCCAGGAGAGCGAGTGCGGCTGGTGCAAGGACCGGTGGGGCGTCTCCTGGCAGATCACGCCCGTGGCGCTGACCCGGGCCTACACCAGCCCCGACCGGGCGGCCGCCAGGCGGGCCTTCGATGCCATGATGACGATGAAGAAAATCGACATCGCCGCGATCGAGGCGGCGGTGAGGGGCTGATCCTGCAGAATTCCGGCCGGGGCAGTGCTAGGGTGAGGAAATCACAGGAGAACCCGCCATGGCCCGCCAGATCTTCATCAACCTCCCCGTTGCCGATCTCCCGAAGTCCATGGCGTTCTTCGATGCCCTGGGCTTCCGGAACAACCCCGACTTCACCGACCACACCGCTGCCTGCATGGTGCTCGACGACACCATCTACGTGATGCTGCTCACCCACGCGAAGTTCAGGGAGTTCACGCCCAAGGCCATCGCCGACAGCAAGGCGTCCACCGAAGTGCTGCTCGCCGTGAGCTGCGACAGCCGGGAGGAAGTCGACGACCTCGTCCGGCGCGCGGTCGCGGCCGGCGGCTCGATCTACGCGGAGCCCCAGGACCACGGCTTCATGTACGGCCACAGCTTCGCGGACCCGGACGGGCACCAGTGGGAGGTGTTTTTCATGAGCGGGATGCCGCCCGCGGATCCGCCGGGAGCCTAAGGTGCCGGACACCCTGGTGATTCCGCTGGCCATCGTCGGACTGCTGGTGTCCGCGTTGGCGCTGCCGATGCTGGTCGGCAGGCGCTGGAAGAAGCACCTGGAGCAGGCGGACCCGGACAGCGAATACCTGAAGCCGGTGCGGTCGCCCGATCTCCATGGCGCCGCCCTGTTCCTGGTGGGCGCCGCGGCCGCCATTGCCTCGCTGGCATGAGTCCCCGGGTCATCCTCCAGGAAATCACCCGGGACACCGTCGGGGCCGTCATCCGGCTGGCCGTGCACCCGGACCAGCGGGGCTTCGTCGCCACCAACGCCGAGTCGCTCGCCCAGGCACTGTTCAGCGACGAGGCCTGGTACCGGGCCATCCACGCCGGCGACGAACTGGTCGGCTTCGTCATGCTGTCGGACGAGACCCTCAAGGCGAGGCCGCCCGCCGAACCCAGGGTCGCCCTCTGGCGGCTCATGATCGACGCCCGGCACCAGCGGCGGGGCATCGGCCGGGAGGTGATCCGGCTGGTCGCCGGTTACGCCCGCGGCCGGCCGGGCATCCGCCGCCTCTACACGTCCTATGTGCCGGGACCGGGTGGCCCCGGTCCCTTCTACCTGGGACTGGGATTCCAGACAACGGGCGAGCTGGACGAAGGTGAGGTGGTGGTTGCCTGCGACCTGGGCTAGCGCCGTCCCGGCCAGGGCCTGGCGCGGCGGCTACAGCCTCGCCTTCACCTTCTGGGTGCTCGGCTGCCTCGCCCCCACCCCGATCTTCCTCGGCAAGGTCTGGCTGCGGGACGCGGGCGTCTTCGGCCACGCGGACCCGCTGATCCACGCCGCCGGCCAGGGCTTCCTGTGGCTCGAGTGGCTGTATTTCGCCTTCATCACCGTCGCCCTGTGGAACGCGGCGACCCGTCACCTGGAGCGGGCCCGCCAGGGCGGGCGGGAGCGGCCCGCCTGGGGACGCCTGGGCCAGGGGCTGGCGGTCGCCTCCGGCGCGCTTGCCCTGGGCTCCTTCGCCAACCTCTCCGGCCTCACCACGCTGGTGCTCGGCAGACCCCTGTATATTGGCCTCGGGGGGGCCTGAGCCCCGAACGCAGCGGGCAACACGCATGTATTCGAAGATTCTCCTGGCCGGCTGGGCCGACATGGACTTCAATTCCCACATGCGGAACACCGCCTTCCTCGACAAGTCCGCCGACGTGCGCGTGATGTACTTCGCGGAGAGCGGCTTCCCCGCCGGCGAGTTCGCCCGGCTGCGCATGGGCCCGGTCGTCATGAAGGACGAGGTGGAGTACCGGCGGGAGGTGAACCTGCTGGACGAGATCCGGGTGACGCTGGCCCTCGCCGGGCACGCCGAGGATGGCAGCCGCTTCATCGTGCGCAACGAGATCTTCCGGCCGGACGGGACGCTTTGCGCCCGCGTCACGAGCTCCGGCGGCTGGATGGACCTCGCCGCCCGCAAGCTCATCGCGCCCCCGGCCGCCCTCTTCGAGGCCATGAACGCGCTGGAGCGGACGGCTGACTTCGCGGTGCTGCCGTCGAGCCTCCGGGACCGGGGTTGACCTTCCACCTGCCAGGAAGATGATCCGGGCCCGACGCGAAGCCGCGGCACCCCACCCCATGCAGGTCACCACAGTCACCTTCCCCGAAACCCGCGTCGCGGCCATCACCTACCAGGGCCCGCCCGGCGGCGAGGACGCCACCGCCCGCAGGCTCGTGGCCTGGAAGCTCGCGAACGGCTTCCGGGACCCGGCGCGCCACCGCCACTTCGGCCTGCACTACACGGACTCGCGGACGGTGCCGCCCGACCAGTACCGGGTGGACCTCTGCCTGTCCGTCGACGGCGAGGTCCTGCCGAACCCGGACGGCATCTTCGCCATGACGATCCCCGCCCGGCGCTGTGCCCTCGCCCGGGACGTGGGCTTCCGGCACGACAACCGGGCGGCGCGCTGGCTCTACGACGAGTGGCTGCCCAACAGCGGCGAGCGCATGGCGAACGCGCCGGTGCTGTTCCACTATGTGAATGTAGGACCCGGCGTCCGGGCCGAGGACGCAATTACCGACGTGTACCTGCCGCTCACGCCATGATCCTCGAAGTTGCGACCCTCAATGTGCGCCCCGGCCAGGAGGCCGACTTCGAGCGGGCTTTCGCCGAGGCCCGGGCGATCATCGCCGCCTCGCCTGGCTGCCTCGGCCACGAGCTGCAGCGCTGCATCGAGACGCCGGGGCGCTACGTGCTGCTGGTGCGCTGGCGGACGCTGGAGGACCACACCGTCGGGTTCCGTCAGTCCGCGCCCTACCAGCAGTGGAAGGCCCTGCTCCATCACTTCTATGCGCCGTTCCCCACCGTCGAGCACTACGTGGCGGTGGACTGAGGCGTGATCCTCCCCGTCGACCCCGCCGACCTCCCCGCCCTCCGCCGCCTCATCGAGGCGGCCGTTCGCCACGGCGTGACGACGGTAGAGGCCGAGGTCGCGTACCTGGTGGAGGACATCGGCAAGAGCCTGGACCAGTGGGCCGCGGAACCGGCCGGCAAGCTGCACCTCAAGTACGTGGATGACGGCGTCATCGCCGGCGCCGTGCTGGTGAAGGACGGGTGGAACCTCACCAACCTGTTCGTGCACCCCGCGCACCAGCGGCGCGGCATCGGCCGGGCGCTGATGGAGGAGGTCCTGGCGGAATGCCGGGGCCGCTCACCCCGCGGTGCGCTGCTGCTGAACTCTTCCACCAATGCCGTCGGGTTCTACCGCCGGCTGGGCTTCGCGCATGCAGGCGAGCCCCGGGATTTGCCCGGCGGTTGCGTGCCCCTGCGTTACGATTTCTAGGCCGTCACGCTCGTCACGAGCCGGCGCACCCAGGGTGACACGATCGTCACGGTGGGAAAGGCGATGGGCCAGGTCGTCGCGCAGCTTTTCAGCCACTGGGCGACGAAGCCGGCGTGAAGGCCACGGGTCGTCGCCAGCACGAAGGCGGACACGACGCTCACCATGATCACCGAAAGGATGGCGCCGAACAGCAGCGGCGCGTAGCGGGCGGGAATACGCATGGGAATCTCCGGGAGTCAGTCGAGGAGGATGCCCGCGACGCGGGCGGACAGGTAGAGGCCAAGGCCGAACATGCCGTGGGTAACCAGGCTCTGCAGCCGGGCCGCATTCGGGCGTGGCGTGCGGCTCGCCGCGATGCCCGCGCCCATCCCGGGCTGCATCAGCAGGAAGGGTGCAAGCACGGTGCCGAGCCCCACGGCGAGCGCGGGCCCGGGGGTAGGCTCGCGAAGCCAGTCCGTCCCCCAGGCGAGGGGCAGCAGCGTCGCGAAGGCTATGCCGATGGCGTAATGGGCGCTCCAGCCGAGCGCCCGCTCGCCCCGCACGGGGGCCGCC
>CALGMY010000116.1 GCA_937958785.1 uncultured Gammaproteobacteria bacterium
TGGCAGAGCAGCGGTCTCCAAAACCGCAGGTTGGGGGTTCGAGTCCCTCCTGGCCTGCCAGCACAACCGGTAACGATGGCAACGACGAAAGACACTGAAACTGGCGCAGGCCCGCTGGACATCGTCCTGCTGGCGCTGGCGAGCCTCGTCGTACTGGCGTCCCTCGTGGCGTACTACTACTTCGAGGACGCGCCGGTCGTCGTGCGTGCACTGGGCATCCTGGCCAGCCTGGGCATTGGCGCCGCGCTTCTGTACCGCACCCAGCTGGGTCAGGGCCTGTGGCAGTTCATCCAGGGGTCCCGGGTGGAGATCCGGAAGGTGATCTGGCCCACCCGCCAGGAGGCGACCCAGACCACCCTCGCCGTGTTCCTCTTCCTGCTCGTGCTCAGCATCTTCTTCTGGGGGCTGGACTTCCTGCTCCTGTTCATCACGCGCGCCATAACGGGCCAGGGAGGCTGAGTAGATGGCACTCCGCTGGTATGTCGTCCATGCGTACTCGAACTTCGAGAACAAGGTGAAACACTCGCTCGAGGAGCGGGTGAAGCGCAGTGGCCTCGAGCACAAGTTCGGCAAGATCATCGTGCCCACCGAGGAAGTCGTCGAGATGCGGGAGGGCCAGAAGCGCAAGAGCGAGCGCAAGTTCTTCCCGGGCTATGTCCTCGTGCAGATGGAGATGGATGACGAGACCTGGCACCTAGTAAAGGAGGTTCCCAAGGTCCTCGGCTTCATCGGCGGCACCAGCGACAAGCCGGCGCCGATTACCGACGACGAGGCCAACTCCATCCTGCACCGGGTGGAAGAGGGGGTGGACAAGCCCCGCCCCAAAGTGCTCTTCGAGGCTGGCGAGGTGGTGCGGGTCACCGATGGCCCCTTCAACGACTTCAATGGCGTCGTCGAACAGGTCAACTACGAGAAGAACAAGCTCCGGGTGGCGGTCCAGATTTTGGGCAGGTCCACACCGGTAGAACTGGATTTCAGCCAGGTCGAGAAAGGCTGATGTAGGAGCACCTCCAGGCGCGATCGGTAGCCCGGCTGGCACCGATCGCGGCTGAAGCCGCTCCTACCCGACCAAAGGGGAGCCCGGGGCCGTGTTGGTCCGGGGCGCTTGGACCCACAGTGAGGAAATTTTCCGATGGCCAAGAAGGTCGACAAGTACGTCAAGTTGCAGGTTCCCGCCGGAAAGGCGAACCCGAGCCCGCCGATTGGTCCGGCGCTCGGCCAGGCGGGTGTAAACATCATGGAGTTCTGCAAGGCGTTCAACGCCCAGACCCAGAAGATGGAGGCGGGGCTGGTCCTGCCGGTGGTGGTGACGGTCTACAACGACCGCAGCTTCACGTTCGTCATCAAGACGCCGCCGGCGTCCATCCTGCTCAAGAAGTCCCTAGGCCTCGAGAAGGGCAGCGGTACCCCGAACACCAAGAAGGTGGGCAAGGTCACCCGGCAGCAGCTGGAGGATATCGCCAAGGCAAAGATGCCCGATCTAACGGCCGCTGATCTGGACGCCGCCGTGCGCACGATTGCCGGCAGCGCCCGCAGCATGGGCCTCGACGTGGAGGGCGTGAAGTGAGCGGCATGAGCAAGCGCACTAAGACCTGGCAGGACAAGCTGTCCGCCGGTGCCACCTACCCGGTCGACGAGGCCCTGGCCCTCGTCAAGGCCAATGCCACGGCCAAGTTCCGTGAGTCCGTGGACGTCGCCGTGAACCTTGGCATCGACGCCAAGAAGTCAGACCAGGTAGTACGGGGCTCGGCCCTGCTGCCCCACGGCACGGGCAAGGTCGTTCGCGTGGCCGTCTTCGCCCAGGGCCAGAACGCCGAAAAGGCCAAGGCCGCCGGCGCCGACGTCGTCGGCTTCGATGACCTGGCCGAGCGCATGAAGGGCGGCGAGATCGACTACGACACGGTCATTGCAACGCCCGATGCCATGCGCATCGTCGGCCAGCTGGGTCGCGTGCTCGGTCCCCGCGGGCTCATGCCGAATCCGAAGGTCGGCACGGTCACCCAGGACGTGGAGACGGCCGTGAAGAATGCGAAGGCGGGCCAGGTGCGTTACCGCGCCGACAAGGCGGGCATTGTCCACTGCCCCATCGGCAAGGCCGATTTCGAGGTTGCCGCCCTCCGCGAGAACCTGGTCGCCCTGCTCAACGACATCAAGAAGGTCAAACCACCTGCCAGCAAGGGCCAGTACCTGAAGCGCCTCACGGTGTCTTCCACGATGGGACCCGGCGTGATGGTCGACCAGTCCAGCCTGGAGACCGGGACCTGACGAACGACTGAAGGCGTGGCCCGGGCAACCGGGTCCGCCGGTTCCGTCGCGGCCGGAATTCCGGGTGCAACGGACGGCGCATCGAAGACCGCAGGTGGTGAATGGCCCATCCCGACGACCGGAAGGGCAACAGCCTTAATTCCCTGCGCAGATGGTGTTACCCGAATCAGGACAGCCTGGTGACGGCCGCCATCGGAGCCGCCACCGGCCAGCGGGCGCAAGCCCGGGAAGCCGGCAGTGGTGACAGTGACTTTCGCATCAGGAGTGAACGATGGCATTGAGACTCGAAGACAAGAAGGCCCTTGTCGATGAGGTGAGTGCGATCGCGGCTACCGCGCAATCGGCCGTAGCGGCCGAGTACCGCGGTATGACAGTGGCGCAGGTGACCGAACTGCGGGCCAAGGCCCGCAGCCAGGGCGTCTACGTCCGCGTGGTCAAGAACACCCTCGCCAGGCGCGCCGTCGAAGGGACCGAGTTCGAATGCCTCAAGGAGGCCCTGAAGGGGCCGCTCATCCTGGCGTTCTCCCGCGAGGATCCCGGCGCCGCCGCCCGGATCGTCAGGGAATTCGCCAAGACCAACGACAAGCTGGTCACGAAGGCCGTCGCCATTGGCGGCAGCCTCTACGGACCGGCCGATCTGGAGCGGCTCGCAAGCCTTCCGACGCTGGACCAGGCCCGGGCGATGTTGCTCGGCGTCCTGCAGGCGCCGGGCGGCAAGCTCGTCCGCACGCTGGCGGAGCCGGCCGCGCTCGTAGCGCGCGTCCTGGCGGCCCGCGGCAAGGCGGAGCAGGCCTCCTGAGTGGCAGGAACCCGCAGCACCCTTCAAGTGAAACAACAGCCCATCATCGGGTAACCAGAACTACAGACTTCCAAGGAGATTAGACGACCATGGCTCTTTCCAATCAGGACCTGATCAACGAACTCAGCGCCAAGCCGATCATGGAGATCGTCGAGCTCGTGAAGATGCTCGAGGACAAGTGGGGCGTGTCTGCCGCTGCACCGGTGGCTGTTGCTGCCGCGGGTGCTGCCGGCGGCGCCGCCGCTCCGGCTGCCGAGGAGAAGACCGAGTTCACCGTCACGCTGAAGACCGTCGGCGAGAACAAGGTGGGCGTCATCAAGGCGATCCGCACGATCACCGCCCTGGGCCTCAAGGAGGCCAAGGACCTGGTCGAGGGTGCGCCTTCGGTCGTCAAGGAGGCCGTGTCGAAGGACGAGGCCGCGACCATCAAGAAGCAGCTCGAAGAAGCCGGCGCCACCGCAGAGGTCAAGTGAGCGGTTGCGAGTCGATGCCGACCAGCGTGCAGGCCCTGCGGCCCCGCGCGTTGCAAAACCGGGTTGGCGGACGGCAGCCGGTGCAGGGTGCACCGGCTGCCGTCACCCTTTTCCCGATCCAAGTGCCCTGACAGAGGTGCTGCGCCATGACATTCTCCTTTACTGACAAGAAGCGGATCCGCAAGGACTTCGGCAAGCGGCCGAGCATCCTCGGCGTGCCCCCGCTTTTGTCCATCCAGGTCGATTCCTACAAGAAGTTCCTGCAGGAGGATCCTGCGGCCGAACACCGGAAGGAAGAGCGCCGCGAGGATGTCGGGCTGCTAGCCGCGTTCAAGAGTGTCTTTCCCATCGTCAGCTATTCCGGGAACGCGGCCCTGGAATTCATCAGCTGCCGGCTCGGCGAGCCGGTGTTCGACGTCAAGGAGTGCCAGCTCCGGGGTCTGACCTATGCGGCACCGCTGCGGGTCCAGGTTCGCCTCGTCATCTACGACAAGGAAGGGTCCACAGCGACCAAGAAGATCGTCAAGGAAGTCCGCGAGCAGGAGGTCTACCTGGGCGAAATGCCCCTGATGACCGACCACGGCACCTTCGTCGTCAACGGCACCGAGCGGGTCATCGTGTCCCAGCTGCACCGGTCGCCCGGCGTCTTCTTCGACCACGACAAGGGCAAGACCCACTCGTCCGGCAAGCTGCTGTTCTCCGCACGCATCATCCCCTACCGGGGATCATGGCTCGACTTCGAGTTCGATCCCAAGGACAGCGTGTTTGCGCGAATTGACCGGCGCCGCAAGCTGCCGGTGACCATCATCCTGCGTGCCCTGGGCCTCACCAACCAGGAAATGCTCGACCTGTTCTTCGAAAAGAACGACTTCTACCTCTCAGAGAAGGAAGTTGAACTCGGCCTGGTTCCCCAGCGGCTGCGCGGTGACACCGCCACCTTCGACATCAAGATCGGCCGCAAGGTCGTCGTCGAGGAGGGCCGCCGCATCACCGCCCGCCACGTCCGGGAACTCGAGGATTCCGGTGCGAAGACGATGGTCGTGCCGAAGGAATACCTCGACGGAAAGATCCTGGCGCACGATGTCGTCGACAAGAGCTCCGGCGAGCTGCTCGCCCGGGCCAACGACGAACTGACGGCACAGATGGTCGACCAGTTCGTCGAGAAGGGCATCAAGCATGTCCGCACGCTCTATGTGAACGACCTGGATCGTGGGCCCTACATCTCGAACACCCTGCGCATCGATACGACTGTCACGCGGCTCGATGCGCTCGTCGAGATCTACCGGATGATGCGTCCCGGCGAGCCTCCCACCAAGGAAGCCGCCGAGAACCTGTTCCACAACCTGTTCTTCAATGCCGAGCGCTATGACCTCTCCAGCGTCGGCCGCATGAAGTTCAACCGTCGGGTCGGACGCACGGATTCCACCGGCGCGGGCGTCCTCACCCGGGAGGACATCATCGAGGCCCTCCGGACCCTCATGGAGATCCGCAATGGCCGGGGCCAGGTCGACGATATCGACCACCTCGGCAACCGCCGCGTGCGCAGCGTCGGTGAGATGGCCGAGAACGCCTTCCGCGTGGGCCTGGTCCGCGTGGAGCGCGCGGTAAAGGAGCGCCTGGCCATCGCCGACTCCGAGGGCCTGATGCCCCAGGAGTTGATCAACGCGAAGCCCGTCGCCGCAGCGGTCAAGGAGTTCTTCGGGTCCAGCCAGCTGTCCCAGTTCATGGACCAGAACAATCCGCTTTCCGAGGTCACCCACAAGCGCCGTGTGTCCGCCCTCGGGCCGGGCGGACTGACCCGTGAGCGGGCAGGCTTCGAGGTCCGGGACGTTCACCCGACCCACTACGGACGGGTGTGCCCTATCGAGACGCCAGAAGGTCCGAATATCGGCCTCATCAACTCGCTGTCCGTGTACGCGCGCACCAACGAGTACGGCTTCCTCGAGACGCCCTACCGCAAGGTGCGCAACGGCAAGGTCACCGACGAGGTGGAGTACCTGTCGGCCATCGAGGAAGGCCAGTACGTCATCGCCCAGGCCAACGCACTGCTCGATGCGAAGGGCATGTTCGTGGAAGAACTCGTCTCGGTGCGTCACCAGAATGAGTTCACGTTGCTGCCCCGCGAGCGCATCGGCTTCATGGACGTGTCGCCGAAGCAGACCGTTTCGGTGGCCGCCTCACTGATCCCGTTCCTGGAGCACGACGATGCCAACCGCGCGCTCATGGGCGCGAACATGCAGCGCCAGGCCGTACCGACGCTGCGTTCAGACGTGCCGCTGGTCGGCACGGGCATGGAGCGGGCCGTCGCCATCGACTCCGGCGTCACTGTCGTCGCCCGCCGCGGTGGCGTGGTCGACTTCGTCGATGCGTCCCGCATCGTGGTCCGGGTGAATGACGACGAGACCGTGCAGGGCGAGCCGGGCGTCGACATCTACAACCTCACCAAGTACACCCGGTCCAACCAGAACACCTGCATCAACCAGCGGCCCCTCGTGAAGGCCGGGGACGTCATTTCGAAGCGGGATGTCCTGGCGGATGGCGCCTCCACCAGCCTTGGTGAACTGGCCCTCGGCCAGAACCTGCTGGTCGCATTCATGCCCTGGAACGGCTACAACTTCGAGGATTCCATCCTCATTTCCGAGAGGGTCGTCGAGGAGGATCGCTTCACGACCATCCACATCGAGGAGCTGACCTGCGTTGCCCGGGACACGAAGCTGGGCCCCGAGGAGATCACTGCCGACATCCCGAACGTCGGCGAGACTGCGCTCGCCAAGCTCGACGAGGCCGGCATTGCCTACATCGGCGCCGAAGTTAAGGTGGGCGACATCCTCGTGGGCAAGGTCACGCCGAAGGGCGAGACCCAGCTCA
>CALGMY010000117.1 GCA_937958785.1 uncultured Gammaproteobacteria bacterium
GTCCCGGATGCTGCCAGCGAGGCCGCCGGCCGGCGCATCCTCGAGGTCGCGGCAGCCTGCAGGCCGGCGGATCGGTGCATCGCGCTCCTGTCCGGGGGCGCCTCGTCGCTGCTGGTCCAGCCGGCCCCCGGCCTCACGCTCGCGGACAAGCAGGCGCTGACGCGCCGGCTGCTGGACTCCGGTGCCACGATCGGGGAGATCAACACGGTCCGGCGCCGGCTGTCCGTGATCAAGGGGGGACGCCTTGCCCGGCACATCGCGGCCGGTGAGATCCTGCTGTTCGCCATCTCCGACGTTCCCGGCGACCACCTGGCCGATATCGGTTCGGGCCCGCTGACACCCGATCCGGCCTCGGCAGCCGAGGCCCGCGCCATCCTCGACCGCTACCGCATCCCCCTGAACGGTGCGGTCGCCCGGGTGCTCGAGGAGCTTCCATCGACGCACACCGCCGCCGCCGTCCCGGTGAGCAGCCAGATGGTCGCCTGTTCGGGCACGGCGGTCGAAGCGGCGGCACGGGCTGCCCGCTCCGCCGGTTGGCAGGTCCGTATCCTGCCGGAGGCCACCGGACCCGCCCGGGCCGTGGCCGGGGAGCACGCTGGCCTCGTGCGCGCGGCGCGAAGCCGGGGGGAGCGGGTGGCGCTGCTGTCCGGGGGCGAGACCACGGTGAACGTGGCAAGCGCGGGCGGCCGGGGCGGCCGCAACGGTGAGTACCTGCTGGCCCTCGCCCTCGAACTCGGCGCCCTGGCGGGCGTGCACGCCCTCGCGGCCGACACCGACGGCATCGATGGCACCGGTGACAGTGCGGGTGCGCTGCTGACGCCCGACACCCTGGCCCGCGCGTCGGAGGCCAGGCTCGACGCCGCGGCGGCCCTGTCCGGCCATGGCAGCCACGACTTCTTCGCCGCGCTCGGCGACCTGGTGGTGACGGGTCCCACCCGCACCAACGTCAACGACCTGCGGATCATCCTGGCCTGCTGAGTCCGGCCGCAGTCCCGCGCTGCTGTGGGATAATGCGGTGGTTATTGTTGTACCGGTGGTACGTCCCGTCATGCGCAGGACCAAGATCATCGCCACCCTCGGGCCCGCCACTGATGATCCCGAGATCCTCGGGAAGCTCATCAAGGCGGGCGCCGACGTGGTCAGGGTCAATTTCTCCCACGGTGGCGCCGGCGACCGGGAACGCCGCGTCCGCATGGTGCGCGAGGTCGCGGAGCGCTGCGGTCGCTACGTCGCGGTGCTGGGCGACCTCCAGGGGCCGAAGATCCGCATCCAGCGCTTCGTCGAGGGTGCGGTCCAGCTCGCCGAGGGCCAGCGCTTCCTGCTCGACCCGGCCATGGATGCCGCCGCGGGAACGGTGGCGGGCGTGGGCGTCGCCTACGCCGCCCTGAGTCGCGACGTGGCACCCGGCGATATCCTGCTGCTCGATGACGGGTTCATCACGCTGACCGTCGAGCAGGTGACCGGCACCCAGATCCACTGCATCGTCACCCAGGGGGGGCGGCTGGCCGACAACAAGGGCATCAACAAGCAGGGTGGGGGCCTCTCCGCACCCGCGCTGACCGACAAGGACCGGGAAGACGTGAAGCGCGCCGCCGCCCTGGGCGTCGACTGGCTGGCGGTGTCCTTCGTGCGTCGCGCCGAGGACCTGCACGAGGCCCGGACCCTGCTGCAGGAAGCCGGAGGCACGGCGCGGCTGGTCGCCAAGATCGAGCGGGCCGAGGCCATTGCGAACCTCGAGAGCATCATCGATGCCGCGGACGCGGTGATGGTTGCCCGGGGCGACCTGGGCGTCGAGATGGGCTATGCGGGCCTCACCGGGTTGCAGAAGAAGATCCTGAAGATGACCCGCCAGCGCCACAAGGTGGCCATCACCGCCACCCAGATGCTGGAATCGATGATCCACAGCCAGGTGCCCACCCGCGCCGAGGTGTCGGACATCGCCAATGCCGTGATGGACGGTACCGACGCCGTGATGCTGTCCGCGGAAACCGCGGTGGGCGAGTACCCGGTCCGCGCCGTCACCACCATGTCCGAGGTCTGCGTCGGTGCCGAGAGCTATTACCTGCGCCTCGGGCGGCCCAAGCACCGGGACGAGGACCGCTTTACCGCGGTTGACGAGGCCATCGCCATGGCCGTGATGTACACGGCCAACCACCTGCCCGTCACCGCCATCATCGCCCTCACCGAATCCGGGTCGACCCCGCTCTGGATGTCGCGCATCCGGTCCGACATTCCCATCTTCGCCTTCACCCGCCACGAGACCACCCGCCGGCGGGTGGTGATGTACCGGGGTGTGTACCCGGTCGAGTTCGACGTGACCCACACCGACATGGAGCGCATGTACCGGGAGGTCTTCCGGGTCCTGCTCGACATGGGGCATGTGCGGGTCGGCGACCTCGTGATCGTCACCAAGGGCGAGCTCACGGGTGTCGCGGGCAAGACCAACTCCATGCAGATCCTGCCGGTCACCGCCGAGACCTGACCCGCGCTGACCAAGCAGTGAATGGCCCCCGCCGGCCGGTTGGCGGCCCGCGGCCGGCGGCTATACTGCCCGCGGCAATTTCAGGGCAGGTGGTCATGGGCGGAATTTCTTCGCTACGGGCGTGGCTGGTCACGCTGGCGTGCATCGCGGGGCTGCCGGCCCACGGGGCCGATCTGGTGCTGGTGGCGGGAGCCACGGGCGGCACCGGCCGGGAGGTCGTGGCACAGCTCGTGGCCGCCGGGTACCCGGTGCGGGCACTGGTTCGGGACCCGGACGCGGCCCGCGGCACCCTGGGCGACGGGCCCGGGTATGTCCGGGGCGACGTGCGTGACCGGGCCAGCCTCGACGCTGCGATGCAGGGCGTCCGCTTCGTCATCGTGACCATTGGCGCCACCCGCAAGGACCCGGCCAACGGGCCCGAGTTCGTCGACTACCAGGGGGTCCGCAACCTGGCCGACGCAGCGGCCGCGGCCAGGGTGGACCAGCTGGTCCTGGTGTCCTCCTCCGGGGTGACCCGGAAGGATCACGTCCTGAACCGCATGTTCGACAACGTCCTCGTCTGGAAAGGCAAGGGCGAGGAGGCCGTCCGCGAGAGCGGCGTGGCCTACACCATCGTCCGCCCCGGCGGCCTGACCAACAAGCCGGGGGGCGAGACCGGCCTGCGCTTCGAGCAGGGTGACCAGGGCAGCGGGATCGTGACCCGGGCCGATGTCGCCCGTGTCTGCATCGCGGCCCTGAAATCGCCGGCGGCGCGCAGCCGCACCTTCGAGCTCTTCAGCGGCGAGGGTGGGCCCGACATCGACTGGGATGCGGCCTTCGGCAAGCTCGCAGCCGACGGGGGTCAGCCGTGAGCAGCGCCGCCACGCAGCCTGGATTGCTCGGCCGCCTGCTCGGCCGTACGGCGCGCATCGAGCCTGGCGAGGCCCAGCCGGTCGTCAGCGCGTTCCTGCTGTTCTTCTGCGTGCTGGGGGGCTATTTCGCGGTCCGGCCGGTGCGGGAGACCATGGGCACGGTGCTCGGTTCGGACCGGGTCAGCGACCTGTACGTCGTGACCTGGATCGTCTCCCTGGCCGTCGTGCCCCTGTACGGCTGGGCCTGCACCAAGTTCCGGCGCAGTGCCTTCCTGCCCTGGATCTATGGCGTCGTGGCCCTGTCCCTGGCGGGGGTCGGGCTGATGCTGGCCGGGGACGAGGCCAACGTCTTCGTGGCCCAGTTCTTCTACGTCTGGATCAGCGTCCTCAACCTCTTCATCGTCTCGGTGTTCTGGAGCTTCCTGCTCGAGCTGTTCGATGCCAACCAGACCCGTCGACTGTTTGGCGTCATCGCCGCCGGCGGCACCACCGGGGCCCTGGTCGGGCCGCTGCTCACGGACCTCACGGTGCAGTCCATCGGCAACCCTGGCGTGCTGTTCATGGGGGCCGGGGCCTTCGTCATCGCCATCCTCCTGCAGCGCAACCTGATCCGGGTCTGGTCCTCACTCCCCGTCGACCCCTCGGCCCCCCGGGCGCCCGACCGGCCCATGGGCGGCAATCCGTTCTCTGGCTTCACGCTGGTGCTGAAGTCGCCCTACCTGCTCGGCATCTCGCTGTTCGTCATCCTGCTGGCCTCGGTCAACACCTTCCTCTACTTCGAGCAGCTGCGCCTGGTGAGCGAGACCTTCACCGACAACGAGCAGCGTACCCAGGTGTTCGCCCGCCTCGACTACATCGTCCAGGGGCTCACGGTGCTGCTGCAGCTGTTCGTCACGGGCCGGGTCGCGTCCCGCCTGGGGGTGGTGGCCCTGCTCACCATCGTCCCGCTGATCATGGTCGGCGGGTTCCTGGGCCTCGCGGCCGTGAACACCTTCGCCGTGCTGGCGGTCGTGTTCGTCGCCCGGCGGGTGGGCGAATACGCCTTCATCCGGCCGGGCCGGGAGATGCTGTTCAGCCTCGTGGACACCGAGACCAAGTACAAGGCCAAGAACCTCATCGACGTGCCGGTCTACCGGGGCGGCGATGCCTTGTCGGCCCAGGTAAAGACAGCCCTGGAAGCCGGCGGGCTGACGAACGCAGGCGTGGCCCTGCTGGGGGCTGGCCTCGCGGCCGCCTGGGCCCTGAACGGGTGGTGGCTGGGCCGGCGGCAGGCCACGGGCGGCGCCTCTGCCGGCACTACCCGCGAGACCTGACCGGCGACGGTCCCTGCCCGAAACCCCACGAAAACCCCGCAAATCGTCGCTGACGGGGCCGGCGGCGCCGGGTAGGGTCTGGGCGCATGGAACTCGACATCGAGGCCCTGCTGCGCCTCCCGGCGGCTGACCGGCTGGCGCTGGCCGACCTGCTCCGCCGCAGTGTGGGGCATCCCCGGGACGTGGAGTTGCTCGACCTGCCGGCCTGGCAGCGGGCGCATCTGGATACGCTCCTGCGCCGGTGGTGCGGGCGGCCGGAGGGGGCGAGCCCCCAGGATCCCGGGCCCCAAAAAAAAGAAGCCCCACCGAAGTGGGGCTTCCGGGCAGGCACTTGAAGGCGTCGGACTAGGCAGCCAGCTTGCGCCGCACCACCAGACCACCGAGGGCGGTGGCCAGCAGCAGCAGGGCGCCCGGCGCCGGAACGACCTGGACATCCGCCTGGGTGTAGCTGTTGGGGATGTACTCGGCCGAGTCAGCGTCGAACCAACCCGTCGCGATGCCGCCGTCATCGTTGATCACGATGCTGGCAGCGCCGCCGGCGATGGCGTTGAACGTCAGTACCGCCACGTTGTAAACACCCGGGCTGCCGGACGTGGCCGACGGGGTCTCCACGTCGAACACGGTCGGGTTCGCGGTCGTCGGGCTGTTCTTGACGAACACGTTCCAGGGGGCCAGGGCGGCGCCGCTCACGTACGAGACCACGGAGGAGTTGAACGCCAGACCCATGGTCGCTGCGAACGTGTTGGGCACATCCGCCTTGACGAACACGAAGAAGTTCTGGCCCGGCGTCACGAGCAGGTTGCTCGTGCCCGTGTTGGGGTCATTGGTGAGGCTCGCCGAGATGTTGACCGTCGCTGCCATGCCCGCGGAGGAGCCCAGCAGCGCCAGGACACCCAGCGTCTTGGTGATGATTGAAGTTCTCATGTGTTGGTTCCTGTTCTTGTCTGGACTGGGGACTTAGGCCTTCTGGGCACGGCGACGCAGGGTGGCCAGACCGCCGATCGCGCTCACGAACAGCCAGGCCGCCGCAGGCACCGGCACCGGGGCCGGGTTCTGCACGACGATGTTGGCGTTCGTGTACGTGTTCGGGATGTACTCCGCCGTATCCGCGTCAAACCAGCCCGTGAAGGTGCCGCCGTCATCGTTGATCACGATGTTGGCAGCGCCCGCGGCGATGGCATTGAACGTCAGGATGGCGACGTTATACACAGCCGGGTTGGCGCCGGTGGCCGACGGGGTCTCCACGTCGAACACGGTCGGGTTGGCGGTCACGGGGCTGTTCTTGACGAACACGTTCCAGGGGGCCAGGGCGGCGCCGCTCACGTAGGCCACGGTGGCCGAGTTGAACGACAGGCCCATGGTCGCCGCGAACGTGTTGGGCACGTTGGCGCTGACGGTGACGGTGAAGCTCTGCCCGACGATCGGGTTGAGCGTGCTCGGCGTGATCGTGACCGTCGCGGCCATGCCCGCCGAGGATCCCAGCAGAGCGAGAACTCCGAGGGTCCTGGTGATGATTGACGTCTTCATGCGTGTATTCCCCACTTGGTTCGTGTTTTCAGAGAGCTAGGTTGTTGAGGGTGTCGATTTCTGGCTTCAGTACTAATTTCGTAGGCAATCGTTACGGGTTGGCCGGGCACGGGAAGGTGGCATTGCACAGGCCCGACGGCCCCGGGCCGGACCCGAGAAGACCGCGGAACAGTGTGGTGTCCTGGGCATTCACGGCGCCATTGGCGTTGATGTCCGCCTGGTTGAATGTCGGAGCCACGCTGGGCTGGCCAAGCTGCTGGCGGTAGAGCGTGGTGTCCTGAGCATTGGTGGCGCCGTTGTTGTTCAGGTCGCCATCGCAGCGGTTGCCGAAGCCGTCACCGTTGGAGTCCACCTGGGTGCCGTTGGCCTGGGCCGGGTTGGACCGGGTCGTGCAGTTATCCAGGGCGTCCACCACGCCGTCGCCGTCGGTGTCCACCTGGGGCGCGAAGATCAGGTAGCTGGCACCCGCCACCGTGATGTCGGCGGCGCAGGGGTTGGTGGAGTTCGTGGAGGCCCGGCCGAACATGTAGCAGCCGTCCACCGTGATGGTGGGCACGCTCGACAGGATCAGGAACCGGGCGTTCGGGATGATGTTCCACTGGTTGAAGCCACCGTCGATGGCGTCACAACCGCCGCCGGCGACCGCATTCGTGACGCCGCGGGTGTTACCCGTGGAGACGTCATCGGGATTCAGGGTCCGGTTGATGCAGTTGGCGCTGCCGCCCACGTTGTAGGCCACCGTGCTGTCCAGGATGCCGTTGTCACCCAGCGAGAGGTTCAGGCACCCGTTGGCGCCCACGCCCGCGAGGAAGCTGCCTTCCACGCACTCGTAGGTGGCCGCCGTGGTCGTGTTGGTGCCCGGGGTAATGGTGAGGCCCGTGATCTTGTCGCTGATCACCGCCGTGCCATTGGCATTGCTGCTGATGAACGAGGTGGCCCAGAGGAGACCGCCGGTCTGGGTGAGGGTCGTGCCGTTCCAGTCCCACGTGGCGGGGCTGGCTTCGACCTGGGAAATCACGTTGTTGGCGGTCACGAAGGCATTGGTCGGGGCATAGCAGGGTTGCCGGTAGGGCGCGGTGGTCATGCAACCCTGGGCGGCGCCCGACTTGAAGAAAAGTGAACTCAAAACGCCACTGGCGCTGCGCTGGTGCCAGGCAACCATCACGTAGGGCGCGGCGCTGGCGGTGCCCCACACTGCCAGCAGGGACGAGGCAGCCACGGCTGCCGCGACGACTTTCCGAATGCTCATTACTAACAATCCTCCAGGACGACTTATTGCCGAAGCTCTATTTCTATCGTCTGGGAAGGCGGTCATGGCCGGCGAGCAGCCCTGACATTTCCCCCGTCTTGGCCCGTCCGTGGATATGCCTACCCCGGCGGACCTTTATATCGCGTGATTTGGAGTGTACGCCCGCGTCAAGGCCGCGCAAGGCTTGTGTTGACATAACGGCCGGCTTTTCCGCCGGGCCGCGGCAGCCTGTCTCTTGCGGTGCAAGAGACAGGCGCCGGCGCGACCCTCAGCCGGGCTTCCGGGCCCCGAGGGCCTTGAGGTCCGCCAGGACCTCCTTCGAGTGGCTTGCCGGGTCCACCTTGGCATAGTGGCGGGCGATCTTGCCATCCGGCCCGATCAGGAAGGACTGGCGCTTGGCCAGCTTCATGATGCCCAGGTTGTTCAGCACCCCGTAGGCCTCGGCCGTCTTGCCGTCGATATCGGCCAGCAGGGGGAAGGGCAGGCTGTACTTCTCGGCGAAGGCCTTCTGGTCCTTGATGGCGTCGATGCTCACGCCGAGGATCGTGGCCCCGATCTCCTCGAAGGCGAAGATGTTGTCCCGGAACTCGCAGGCCTCCTTCGTGCAGCCGGGGGTGTCGGCCTTCGGGTAGAAATAGACGGCGACCCACCGCCCCTTGTAATCGTCCAGGGACACCCACTTGCCGTGCTGGTCCTGCAGCCGGATGGCCGGCGCCGCCTCGCCCACGGCCGGCTGGGCCGCCCGGGCCGCATTGAGCCAGGTGTAACCC
>CALGMY010000118.1 GCA_937958785.1 uncultured Gammaproteobacteria bacterium
GTCGAAGGTAGGCAGCAGGACCACCCGGTTGCCGACGTAGAAATTGGCGTAGCTGGCCGGCAGCCGGGTGCTGCCCCGGTACACGCCCGCGGGCATGGGCAGCTCCAGCACCCGCAGGGGCCGGCCGTCGGGCAGCTTCAGGGTGGCGAGGCGCTCCCGGTTCTCCTTCAGGGCGGCGTGGTTCCCGTCGGCGGGGTCCTGCTCGACGGCCGTCACCACCAGGTCCTCGGCCACGAAACGGGTGAGGTCGTCTACGTGGCCGTCCGTGTCATCACCGACGATGCCCTCGCCGAGCCACAGGACCTGCGTGACCCCGAGCAGGGACTTCAGCCGGTGCTCGATCTGCTCCCGGGTCAGGCCCGGGTTGCGGTTCGGGTTCAGCAGGCACTGCTCCGTGGTGAGCAGCGTGCCCCGGCCGTTCACGTCAATGGAGCCGCCCTCGAGGATCATCGGCACGGTATCGCAGGGCACGCCGAGCTCGGCGGCCATGCGCCCGGGAATCGCGTCGTCCAGGTCGAAGGGCGGGTACTTGCCACCCCAGGCGTTGTAGCCGAAGTCCAGCGCCTTCAGCGGCGGCAGGCCCGCCGGGGCCTCGGGCGTGCGGGTGACGAAGATGGCGCCGTGGTCCCGGCACCAGGAGTCGTTGGTGGGGAACTGGTGCAGCAGCACCCGGCCCGGCGCCACCTTCCCGGCCAGCAGCTTCTGCACGTGGTAGCCGTGGGCAGCGTCCCGCACATTGATGCGCACCAGTTCGCCCGCGGACAGGGCGGCCACCGCCTCGGCCAGGATGCGCTCCACGGCCGGAAGGTACTCGGTCCAGGTGTCCGGGTTGTGGGGCCAGGAGAACCAGGTGGCCTGGTGCGGCGTCCACTCGGCCGGCATGCGGTAGGCAGCCGGCGCTGTCGATCCCTCGTGCATGGTGCGCAGTGTACCCGCTCGGGCACTGGCCCGGAGCGGGTACCTGCGCGCCCGGCTCAGTCGTCGCAGTCGTCGTCCCCGCGGTGACGGTGCCTGCGGTGACCCTTGTCCCGCCAGTTCGCCCGGTTGTAGCCCCGGTCATACCCACGCTCGTAACCGCGCTGGTAGCCCCGGCGGTGGTCGTGGCGATGGTCGTGGTGGTGGCGCGGCGGCTGGAAGACCACCACCGGCGGCGGCGCCACGTGGACGAACCCGGCCCCGCCCCAGAGGATGTCGATGCCGAGGCGCACCTGGGGTCCCGACGAGTAGCGGTCGTCGGCCAGGGCGAGGGGGCCGGCCAGCAGTCCCAGCAGGGCGACGGCGCCCGGCAAAGCCCGATGCAGCATGGTCGTTCTCTCCTTGCAGGTTGGCGACGGCCCAACGCTAGCGGGCCGGCCCTGAATCCCCGCTGAAGTGCGCTGGCGAAACCGGAACTGGAACACAGCATCCCCGGCCGCGGACCCGGATGCTGTGCAGGTCCGCTGCCTGCCGCCCGGAGCCCCGAGCCCGCCATGCCCGTCGACCAGCCCGTCCTTGCCCGCCATGCCCGGCCGGAGGCCAAACCGGCCCCGGGCCCGAACGCCGACCTGTTCCGCTTCCTGCAGAAGCTGATCACCGACATGTACGAGGACCTGGAGCTGCCGGGCTTCCCCGACGTGGTGATGCGCCTGCACCGGACGCTCGGGGACGCGAACTGTTCCGTGCGCGAGGTGGTGCGGCTGGTGAGCGCCGAGCCGACCCTGTCCGCCCGGCTGCTGCACCTCGCGAACTCCGCCGCCTTCAACCCGGGCGACCGGGCCATCAGCGACCTCAAGTCTGCCATCACGCTGCTCGGCTTCAGCCTGGTGCGCAGCACGGCCTCGACCTTCGCCATGCGCCAGCTGGAACAGCAGCAGTGGCTCGAGCCCATCCGGCCCCAGCTGAACCGGATCTGGAAGGACAGCACCGGCGTCGCCGCCATCGCCTACGTGGGCGCACGCAAGACCGAGGGCATGCGGCCCGACGAGGCCCTGGCCTCCGGCCTCTTCCACCAGATGGGCAGCCTCTACATCCTGACCCGGGCCCACAAGGAAGGCATCAGCCTCGGCGATGACGGCAGCTGGGCCGAGACCATCGCGGACTGGCACCCGACCATCGCCCGGGCCATCCTCGAGAACTGGGGCATGCCCGTGCCGCTGGCCGAGGCCGTCGAGACCCAGGACCGGCTGAAGGACGGGGATCCGGCGGAAATGCCCCTGCTCTCCCGGCTGCTCGCCGCCGCGAAGCTCTACCACCTCGTGCTGGAGGAAACACCGTCCGCGGACGAGGCCCGGACCCTGCTCGGCACGGTGCGCTTCGGCACCACGCCGTTCCTGGAGATGATGGGATCGGCCGGCAAGGACATCGAGTCCGTGCGGCGGGTGATCGGCCAGTAGCCGGCCAGCCGCCGGCGGAGCGCAATCCTAGTAGGACGCGAGCGGCGTCCGGGACGGGCGCACGGGCCGGGTCTCGCCGTCCCGGCCGTAGACCTCGGACTTGCCACCCCCGCCCCTGAGGACGTTGAGCGACCCCTCCACCCGCCGGCGCTGGCCGCGGATCAGGAGCCCGTTGGCGTCGTTCTGCCGGCGACACTCGCCGGCGAGCTTCTTGAGTTCGGTGACGACCTTCCCGCGGTCGGAGAGGACGACGTA
>CALGMY010000119.1 GCA_937958785.1 uncultured Gammaproteobacteria bacterium
GCCCTTGGTCGCTAGATGAACACGCTCCCGTCGGGGAGCCCGGCACCGCTCGCGGCTGAAGCCGCTCCTACGGGGTTCAGGCGGCCTTGCGGCCTTTCAGCCACTGCTCCAGGTCGTCGGCGCCGCCGATGTGCTCGCCGTTGATGAAGACCTGGGGCACCGACGTGCCGCCGGCCACGGCCCGCAGGGTGCGGTCGGTGAACTCCTTGTTGAGGGTCAGTTCCTCGTAGCCGATGCCCGCCTCCTTCAGCCGGGTCTTGGCCCGGACGCAGTGCGGGCAGCCCTTGCGGGTGAAGATCGTCACGTCGAGGGGCTTCGGGGCCCTGGGGGCCAGGTACGCGAGCATGGTGTCTGCATCAGACACCTTGAACGGATCGCCGGGCTCCTCGGGCTCGATGAACATCTTCTCGATGATCCCGTTACGGACCAGCATGGAGTAGCGCCAGGACCGGCGGCCGAAGCCGATGTCCTCCTTGCCGACCAGCAGGCCCATGCGGTCGGTGAACTCCCCGTTGCCATCGGGCAGGAAGGTCACGTCGAAGGCGTGCTGGTTCTCCTGCCACTCGTTCATGACGAAGGCGTCGTTCACCGAGATGCAGATGATCTCGTCGACGCCGTTCTCCCTGAAAACCGGCGCGAACTGGTTGTAGCGCGGGACATGCGTCGACGAGCAGGTCGGGGTGAACGCGCCGGGCAGCGAGAAGACGATGACCGTCCGGCCATCGAAGATCTCGGCACTGGTGCGATTGACCCAGTCCGCCCCCTGGCGGGTGCGGAAGGTGACATCGGGGACGCGCTGCCCCTCGCGGTTCTGCAACATGACAGTGGCTCCTCGGGTTTGGCTGGAGGTCACTGTAGGTAAACGCAAAGGTACTGGAAAGTAGATTATTCAGATCACTATGATAGGAAAACCACCATAAGGAGCGGACATGAACCTGCCCAGCACCAAGCAGCTGCGGTACTTTGCGGCGCTGGCGGAGCACCGCCACTTCGGCAGGGCCGCGGCGGCCTGCTTCGTGTCCCAGTCGGCCTTCAGCATCGCGATCCGGGAGCTCGAGACCCTGCTCGGCGTCCGGCTGGTGGACCGCACCAACCGGCGGGTCACCATCACGGCCCTCGGGCAGGAGGTGGCCACCCAGGCCCGGTTGTGCCTCAGGGACCTGGAGGGGCTGGTGGAGCTGGCCCAGACGGAGCGCTCCCCCCTCGCTGGACCGTTGCGGCTCGGGGTAATTCCCACCATTGCGCCCTTCCTTCTCCCACGCGTGCTGCCCCGGCTGCGCAAAGCGCTGCCGAAGCTCCGGCTGTTCCTGCACGAGGGCACCACCGCGGAAATCCACCACAAGCTCCTCAAGGGCGAGCTGGATGTCCTCCTGCTGGCGCTGCCCTTCGAACTCGCCAACGCCGAGGTGCTGGCCCTGTTCCGGGACGGTTTCCGCCTGGCCTGCCGCAAGGACACCCGGCTGGTCGATCCCCGCCATTACAGCTACAGCCGCCTCGACCGGGACGCGATCCTGCTCCTGGACGACGGCCACTGCCTGCGGGAGCACGCCATCGCGGCCTGCCGGCTGAAGAACGCGGAAAAGGTCAGTCCCTTCGCGGCCTCGAGCCTGCTGACGCTCATCGAGATGGTCGACGCGGATCTCGGGGTCACCTTCCTGCCCGAGATGGCCGAGGGCTCGGCCCTGCTCAAGGGCACCCGGGTCGAGACCTACCCGCTCGCCGAGCGCAGCTACCGGGAGATTGGCCTCGCCTGGCGCCAGGGCTCCACCCGCGGGGCCGAGTTCCGCCAGCTCGGTGAGCTGCTGCTGCGCTTCCGCGGGGACTGAGCGCGCCAATGGCGTGCGTCCCGACCGCGGGACGCCCCAGGCCGGTGCAGCGGCCCGTGCTGGCCGCGGCGCGGGTCGCGCAATGACGCGGTCTGCCGGGCCAGGGCGCGCTGGCACGACTCCTGCAATACGGGACGGAACCCCCCTTGTTGCACGAGGTGCGAGATGGATCTTTCGCCCACCACCGAAGCCTGGACCAGCACCGTTCCCTGGGCCCGTTCGTGGCGTCGACCGCCGGTTGCGCGGCGCAGCCGCCCCGCCGCCCCGCCCCGGACGCTCCGCGCGGTTCCGGCTGACGTGCCCCTGGAGGCGGCCTGGACCACCGCCATGGGGGAGCTGGCCACGGCCCGGCTGGGCCTCGCCGAGGCGGGGCGCCTGGACGACGCCTGGGTCGAGGCCATGGCGGGCCACGCCTTGTACCTGGCGGTCCGCCGGGTCCGGGTCCTGGAGGAGCGGCTCGGCGTGCCGGACGGGCCGGTGCACTGGTCGGGCGTGTAACCTGTTGTAACAATGAGAGGTAGACGCGCGTCCTTAAATTGACACCATGTCAACCCGGCCGCTAGTCTGGCGGCCATGGACCCCCTCGCCGCCCGCCGCCTCGAAGAGAAGGAACGCCGCCGCAACGAGATCCTCGATGCGGCCGAGCGCGTGGCCGGCGCCACGGGACTCGAATCCCTGACCATGGATCAGGTGGCCCGGGACGCGCGCCTGTCCCGCGGCCTGCTCTACGTCTACTTCGCGGACCGGGATGACCTGATCGCCGGCATCTGCGAGCGCGCGCTCATCGGTCTCCACGCGCGCTTCACGGCCCTGCTCGATCCGGGACTTCGCGGCCTCGACCAGGTGATTACCCTCGGGCGCGCCTACGTGGCCTTCGCCGCCGAGTGCCCGCTGCAGTTCGGGATCCTCGCCCGCTTCGAGGCCACCGACGCCTCGGCGATCGACGCCGATGGGAACCACGGTGCGTGCCTTGCCGCCGGTGCGCGGGTACACGCGCTGCTCACCGCCGTGCTCGAGCGCGGCATGCAGGACGGCTCCATTGCCGCCACGGCCGGTTCCCCGCGCGCCATCGCGCTGTCCCTCTGGGCCATGACCCACGGCACCATCCAGGTCGCCAGCATGAAGCGGGCCGTGCTGGTCCAGCAGGGCGTGACACCGGAGGAGCTCGTCGAGCAGACGCTGCGCTCGGCGGCCATCGCGCTGAGGCACGGGGGATGAGGTGCGCGTCGCTGGCAGTCCTGCTGCTGGTTGTCACGGCGACCCCTGCCGCGGAGCCCGCCGTCCAGCGGCCGCTGGCCGAGGTGCTCGCCGGCTATATCCGGGAGGCGCTGGAGGCCAACCTGGCCCTGCGCAGCCAGGGCTTCGACGTCGAGCGGGAACTCGCGCTCCTGGATGAAGCCCGCAGCCGCTTCCTGCCGCGGGTGGACCTGGATGCCCGGTACTCCTGGGCGGACGGCGGCCGCGAGATCTTCATCCCTCCGGATACCTCGTTCCAGTTCCTGCGGGAGCGCGAGCAGGACACGCGGCTCAGCCTGCGCCAGCCGCTCTACGCGCCTGCCATACCGGCGGCCTTCCGCGCCCAGCGGGCGACCCTGGATGGTTCGACCTGGGCCCGGCAGGCGCTGGCCAGGCGGCTCGAGCGCGACGTCACCGTCGCCTACCTGGACTGGCTGCGCGCCCGGGCCAGTGTCGCCATCGTCGCCTCCAGCCTCGCCCTGCTCGAGGAGAACCTGCGGGTGAACGATTCCCTCTACGCCAACGGCCGGATCACCCAGGACCAGGTGCTGCGCGCCCGCGCCGAGCTGCTCGAGGTCCGGCAGCAGCTCCGGGAGGCAGACAACCTCACGGCCCGCAACCGGCAGCTGGTGAACTTCCTGCGGAACCAGCCCCTCGACGCCCCGCTCGAGGAAGCCGACGTCGGCGGGGCCACCGGCGCCCCCGTGCCTGGCGACGACCAGGCGCTGCGCACGAGCGCCCTCGACCGGCGCCCGGAACTCCGCGAACTCGAGGCCCTCGAGCAGGCGGCGGGCTTCCAGGCGCAGCAGCAGCGGGCCGCGCGCCTGCCCGAGTTGTCGCTTGGCGTCGATGGCGGCATCCAGGGCGAGGACTACGACTTCGGCACGGGGTACAACTTCGGCGTGGCCTCCCTGCAGTTCCGGGTGCCCCTGTTCGACGGTGGCGCCATCCGCTCCCGCGTGGACGCGGCACAGGCCGTCGCCCGGCAGGCCGCAACGCGCCGGGAGGAGGCGGCGCGACAGGTCGAGCTCGAGGTCCAGCAGGCAATCGACAGGCTGCGCACGGCGGCCGACTCCCTGGCCACTGCCGAGGCCCGGGCCGACGCGGCCCGCGCCGGGTTCCGGATCGCGAGCAGCAAGCGGGACCTCGGTGTCATCAACCAGGTGGACTTCCTCGATGCCCGCAACGCCCTGACTGGCGCCGAGCTCAACCTGAACGTCACCCGCTTCGCACTGCTCTCGCGCCAGGCCGAGCTCGACTACGCCACGGCCACCAGCCCGCTGCCCCTGACCGACGGAGTGACCCCCCGATGACCCTGCCCCTCGTGCCGGCCCTCCTGGTCTGCGCCGCGCTGCTGGCGGGTTGCGGCCCCGCGGGTCCGACGGCGGGCCGGGAGCCCGCGCGGGTAGGCGCAGCCCCCGTCACCACCGGTCCTGCCGAGCCGCCCGTGCAGACCAGCGGCGTCATCACCACCCGGGACGAGCTGCCCCTGTCCTTCAAGGTGGCCGGCTTCGTGCGCCGGATCAGCGTCGAGGAGGGCGAGGCGGTGCAGGCGGGCCAGCAGCTCGCGACCCTCGAACTCGCCGAGGTCGATGCCCAGCTCGAGCAGGCCCGCCAGCTCGCCGACAAGGCGTCCCGGGACCTGGCCCGTGGAGAGAAGCTGCGCGCCGACGAGGTGATCAGCCAGGAGGAGCTCGAGGCGCTCCGGACCCAGGCGGCCGTGGCCCGCGCGGCGCTCGATGGTGCGGAATTCAACCGCAACTTCTCGACCATCGTGGCGGCGCGACCGGGCCTGGTCCTGCGCAAGCTGGTCGAGGAGCGGGAATTCGTGCAGCCCGGGCAGCCCGTGCTGGTCCTCGGTCCGCGGGCCGGCGGCTACGTGGTCCGCGCGGCGGTCTCGGACCGGGACGTGGTTCGGCTCCGGCTGGGCGATCCGGCGGTGGTGACGGCCGATGCCTATCCCGGCCAGGAATTCACGGGTCGGGTCAGCGTGCTACCGGCCGCCGCCAGCCCTGCGAGTGGCCTGTTCGAAGTCGAGGTGGAGCTCGCGCCCACGGCGGTGCGCCTGGTGAGTGGCCTCGCGGCCCGACTGCGCATTGATCCCGCGGCGGCCAGCGAAGCCGTGCTGCCCTACGCGCCGGTCGCCGCGATCATCGAGGCCGACGGCGACCGGGCGGCCGTCTACGTGCTCCGTGATGGCGTGGCCCGCCGCAGGCCGGTGCGCATAGCGTTCATCGCCCCCGCGGCCGTGGCGATCGCGGAGGGCCTGGCGCCCGGTGAAACGGTCGTGACCGATGGCGCCCTCTACCTCGCCGATGGTGCGAAGGTCACGGTGGTCGCGTCCCCGGACGGCCCATGAACTTCCTCGAGTACCCGATCCGGCGCTTCCAGCCGACGCTGGTCGCGTTCCTCTGCCTGGTGGCGCTCGGCATCTACGCGTTCCTCGGCGTGCCCCGGGAGGAGGACCCCTACTTCAAGATCTCGGCCTTCATCATCACCACCGTCCTGCCCGGGGCCGATCCCGTGGACCTCGAGCGGCTGGTGGCCAAGCCGCTGGAGGACACCCTCGCCGAGCTCGATGACGTCAAGGAGATAGAGACGACCGTCCGGGACAACGTTGCCGTCGTCGTCATCGAATTCGAGGCCTTCACCGATCCGGACCGGAAGTACGACGAGGTCCAGCGGGAAACCAATGCGCTGCGGCCGAGCCTTCCGGCGGAGATCACGCGCCTCGAGATCCGGAAGTTCAGTCCGGCCCTCGTCAACACGGTGCAATTCGCCCTCGTGTCGCCCACCGCCACCTACCGGGAGCTCGAGGACCTGGCACGGGACTTCCGCGACCGGCTGAAGAACGTGGAAGGCGTGCGGACCGCCGAGAGCTGGGCGTTCCCGGGGCGGGAGCTGCGTGTGCAGGTGGACCTGCGGCGAATGGCCGAACTGGACGTGACACCGGGCGACGTGCTCGAGGCACTGCGCAGCGAGAACAGCAACGTCCCGGCCGGTACGCTCGACCTAGGCCCCCGGAGCTTCACCCTGAAGACCTCCGGCAGCTACGAGACGCTGGACGCGGTGCGGGACACGGTGGTCGCCGGCCGTCCCGGCGCCATCACCCGGGTGCGTGACGTCGCCGAAGTGCTCTGGGCGGACGAGCCGCTCAGCTACACCGGGCGGTTCAACGGCGAACGTGCCGTGTTCGTGACCGCCAACCAGAAGGACGGCTACAACATCCTGAAGGTCCGGGAGCGCATCGCGGCCGTCGCCGCTGCCTTCGCGGCAGAGCTGCCGGGCCGGGTGAGGCTCGAGTGGGGCTTCGACCAGTCCCGCAACGTTGCCAGCCGCCTGAACCGCCTCGGCCTCGACCTGGCCATCGCTATCGGACTGGTCACCATCACGCTGCTGCCCCTCGGCCTGCGGGCCGCCGGCATCGTGATGGTCTCCATCCCGCTTTCGCTGTCCTTCGGCCTCGCGTGCATCTACTTCCTGGGCTTCTCCCTCAACCAGCTCTCGATCGCCGGATTCGTGCTGGCCCTCGGCCTGCTGGTGGACGACTCCATCGTGGTCGTCGAGAACATCAGCCGGCACCTCCGGCTCGGCTACTCCCGTGCGGAGGCGGCCCTCAAGGGCACCCAGCAGATCTTCACGGCCATCCTCGGCTGCACGGCCGCGCTGGTGTTCGCCTTCCTGCCGCTCATGGTCCTGCCCGAGACCGCCGGCAAGTTCATCCGCGTGCTGCCCCTCACGGTCGTGACCACGATCGCCGGGTCGCTGCTGATCGCGCTGTTCATCATCCCGTTCATCGCGAGCCGTGTGCTGGAGCCTGCCGCCGGGGCCGGCGGCAACCGCTCGCTCCAGCGCATGATGGGCCTCATCGAGCGCTGGTACCGGCCCGCCCTCGAATATTGCCTGGCCCGGCCCCGGGCCACGGCCGTCGGCGTGATCGGCGGATCCCTGGTACTCACCGCAGCCCTGGTGCCCGTGGTGGGCTCCAGCCTCTTTCCCACGGCCAATACCCCCGCCTTCCTCGTCAAGATCGAGACGCCCAATGGCTCGAGCCTCGCGGCGACCGCCGACGCCCTGCGCTTCGCCGAGGAGCGGGTGGCCGCCCTGCCCGGGGTGCAGGGCTACTTCGCGAACCTGGGGCACGGGAACCCCCAGATCTATTACAACCAGCTACCGCGGGAGGATGCGCCGGACTACGCCGAACTGTTCGTGCAGCTGCGGGACTACAGCACCCGGGGCACGCCTCGCCGCCTGGAGGAACTACGGCGCGAACTTGCGGCTTACCCGAACGCCCGGATCCTGGTGGAGGAGTTCGTGAACGGACCCCCGATCACGGCCCCCATCGCCGTGCGTGTCGTGGGCCCCGATCTCGCCACTCTCGAACGGCTCGCGGGCGAGGTCGAGGCTCTGGTCCGGGAAGTGCCGGGAACCCGGGACATCGACAATCCCCTGCGGGTGCCCCGCACCAACCTGCGGCTCCGCGTCGATCCGCAGAAGGCAAGCCAGTTGGGTGTACCGACCGAGGCCTTTGACCAGGCCGTGCGGCTCTCCGTGGCGGGACTCGAGGTTGGCCGGTTCAAGGAGGCCGATGGGGAGCAGTACCCCATCGTGGTCCGCACGCCCGTCGCGGCGCGGCCCGACCTCTCGACGCTCGGCGAGGTGCGCGTCCCCGCCGCGAGCGGCAACCTGCTGCCCCTGTCCCAGCTCGCCGTCCTCGAGTTCGAGAAGGCGCCGAGCCAGATCCAGCGCTACGACCGGGAGCGCTCCGTCACCGTGAACGCGGATGTCGAAGGCAACCTCAATACCGCGCGGGTCACGGCCGAGGTGGTGCGCCGGCTGGATGCCTTCGACTTTCCCCGGGGCTATCGCTATGTGCTGGGCGGGGAGGCGCAGACCGGTTCCGAGTCCTTTGCCGGCGTCGGTACGGCGGCCATCGTCGCGATCTTCGGCATCTTCGCCGTACTGGTTCTGGAATTCGGCAGCTTCCGCTCGACGCTCATCGTCCTCACCGTGGTACCCATCGGGGTGGTGGGCGGCTTCCTCGCCCTGCTACTGACGGGCAACAGCCTGTCGTTTACAGCGAGCATCGGACTGATTGCGCTCATCGGCATCGAGATCAAGAACTCGATACTCCTGGTCGACTTCACCAACCAGCTGCGCGCCCAGGGCGTTGCGCTGGACGAGGCCATCGAGCGGGCTGGCGAGACCCGATTCGTGCCAATCCTGCTCACGTCCGCCACCGCGATCGGTGGCCTGCTGCCCCTCGCCCTGCAGAATGTTGGGCTGTACAGCCCGATGGCCTGGGTCATCATCGGCGGGCTCGTGACCAGCACCTTCCTCGCACGGCTGGTCACGCCCGTGATGTACAAGCTGTTCACACCTGAAGTCGAGGTGCGGTCGGCGCCCTTCACCTGACGCGATATCCGTGACGGCCCTCACGCCGCTCTGCGGCCGTCGGCGCGACGATCGAAGCGCCATGGCCAGCACCCATCGACAGCGCCCGGATCCCGAACGGCACGGCGACCTGATCCGCCGGCAGTACGGATTGCATTTCAATGACTGCGAGGCCGTGGGTCGCCACTCGCCCGTCTACTTCGCCTACTTCTGCCGCGACCTCACGCCATACCTCCTGGCGGCCCTGCGCGAACTCGAGACCCGCGCGTCCATGGTCCTTGCCGGGGAGCCCCGGCGCCGGGTCCTCGCCCTGCTCTACGACCAGCAGGACGACTGCCCCGACCGGCTGGCGAGCGTCTTCATCCAGTGCTCGGACGCCGTCTCGCCCTGCCAGCTGGGCTTCGGGCACGTCGGGTGCGGCCACATGGGCATCACCGATCCCGACCTCTGGCAGCGGCACCTGGACGAGTTCCGTGAGAACATCTGGAGCACCGTGGTCAGGCAAAGTCGCAGGTCCCTGCGCCCCAGTCCTGGGAACTAGCCGTTCACTGCCGGTCCTTGCGCTCACCCTCGCGGCGCTGGCTGGGGCTGTCGCCGCGGCCCCGCCATTGGCAGACACCTACCTCGAAGCCACGCTGGTCCGCGTGATCGACGGCGACACCGTTGTCGTGCAGCTGGACGGAGGTCGGATGACCGTACGCCTGCACGGGATCGATGCCCCCGAAGGGCGGCAGGCCCATGGCCGGGCCGCAACGAAGGCTCTCCGAAGCCTGCTGGAAGGCGAGGCCCTGGAACTCGAGCCGGTGGAGCAGACCGACGGCTACGGACGCCTGGTGGCCAGGGTCATGGTGGCGGGGGACGACCGGAACGCACGCATGGTGGCCAACGGATATGCCTGGGCCTATCGCCAGTACCTGGGTCGAGGAACCGCCGACGAGCGCTATTGCCAACTGGAGGCGGACGCGCGCAGTGCCGGCCGCGGGCTCTGGGCCGCCGGATCCGGGGTCCCCGAGCCGCCGTGGGAATTCCGGGCGCGGAGCCGGGGCGGGCGGCTCCCCGCCAGGGATTGGACGGCGGAGACAGCGGCCCTGTGCATCGCTGCAATCGGCGGAGCCCCCGCCGGTTGTCACATCAAGGGCAACATCAATGCGCGGGGCGACCGCATCTACCACCTGCCGGGCTCCCGGTCCTGGGCGGCCACGCGCATCGACACGGGTCGAGGCGAGCGCTGGTTCTGCACCAGCGAGGAGGCGGAAGCTGCCGGCTGGCGTGCGCCCCGGCGCTGACGGCCGCGGCCGCGCGGGCGTTCAGCCGGCCGCCCGCGCCCGCAGCGCGCGCTTCAGCACACGTCCCACCGCCTCGGCGAGGGGCGCGTCCTCGGCGGCGAGGCCCCGCACCGACAGGTAGACGCGGCTCGTGATCGGGATCTCGGTCCACTGCTCCGGGGCGCCGGGCGGGGTGCGCCGCGGATTCAGCGTTGGCCGCAGCTCGAGTTCCCGCAGCAACTCGCCGAGTTCCGGGTCGTTGGTCCCGGGCGCCATCCCTGCCGGGAGGCTGGCTGGGGGTGGCCCACCGGGGTCGAGGGCGGGCAGGCCGGGATGCGTATCGTCGTGGTGAATTTCCGGGACTGGCGGCGGTGCCGGGGAGGCCGATGGCCCGCCACCAAAGCGCTGGCGGATACCCGCATCGGCGAGGCCATAGCTGCGCCGCTCGCCGGAGGGGCCCGTGACAGGGGCCGGAACGGCGGCTGCCGGTGGTGGCGCGACCGTCGCACTCACTGGCGGGGGCTGGGGCGGGGGCGGCATGGGCGGCGATTCGGCCATTGGCGTGGCAAAGAGCTGCTCGAGCTCCGCCACCGGCAGGCCCCGCTCCAGCAGGTCCCGGATACCGGCGGCGTCCCGGCTGGCGAGGGCCTGGCGCATTTCCGCCAGGGTGGCGGTGAGCAGCTGACCGCCGGCCTGCAGGGCCTTGACGCCCTTGATGAACTGCAGCCGCGTGAGGCACTCCTCCGGGTAGCGGGTATGGGGGCCTCGCCGGCCGACCTTGGGCAGCAGGCCGGACTGGATGTAGTAGACGATGGTCCGCCGGTCGAAACCGGACAGGGCCACCAGCTCGGCCAGGGAATGGCTGCGCGGGGTCATGGCCGGAGCCTAGGCTGCCGTATAGACAGTGTCAACTAGTGGCAATTGTGGCGCCGGCCCGAAGGAAGATGCACCTAAGTAAGCCTAACGTCGCCGAAAGTGGCTGCAATTCTTCCGATCATGTCGCTACCGACGGACGCCAAGGCCCGGGCGAACGCCGACCGCGGTCAGGCCCGGCCAGCTGTTACCATCCCGCGACCCCATGTTCCCCCTCAGCGACGAAAATCCACACTTCCTCACGCCCTACACCACCTACGCGCTTATCGCGCTGAACGTGGCGGCCTGGATCCTCCTGCAGGGGCTCGGCATGGAGCCGCAGCTGGCGACGTCCGTGTGCACGCTCGGGCTCGTCCCCGGCGAGCTTCTGCAGACCCTGCCCGCCGGCACCAGCTTCCAGGTTGGTCCCGACGCCGTCTGTACGCTCACCGATACGCCGAACTGGCTCACCGCGATCAGCCACATGTTCCTGCACGGCGGCTGGCTGCACATCATCGGCAACCTGTGGTTCCTCTGGATCTTCGGCAACAACGTCGAGGACTCCATGGGCCATGGGCGCTTCGCGGCCTTCTACGTGCTCTGCGGGCTGGCCGCGGCCGTTGCCCAGATTCTTGCGAACACGCGATCCGGCGTGCCCATGGTGGGCGCGTCGGGGGCCATCGGCGGTGTGATGGGCGCCTACGTGCTGCTCTACCCGAAGGTGCGGGTGAAGATGCTGCTCATCCTCGGCTTCTACATCACCACGATCAGCATCCCGGCGTTCTGGATGCTGGGCTACTGGTTCCTTGCCCAGGTGATCGGGGGCGTTGGCTCCATCGGCGCCCACGGCGGTGGCGTCGCGTTCTGGGCCCACGTGGGGGGCTTCGTCGCGGGCGCCGCACTGGTCCTCCTGTTCCAGGATCCCGAGCTGGTCCGCCGCCACCCCAACCGGGGCTGGAACGCCGACCCGCGCTAAGGCCTCACGGGCCCAGGTGGCGCACCACGTGGTCCACTTCGGCCGGGCTGCCGAGGATCACCGGCGTGCGCTGGTGGATATCGGTCGGTTCCACGTCGAGGATGCGCTGGCCCGCCCCTGCGAGTGCCTTGCCACCGGCCTGCTCCACCAGCCAGGCCATCGGGTTTGCCTCGTACATGAGGCGCAGTTTGCCGGCGGGGGCCTTGCGGGTCGGGGGGTAGAGAAACACGCCGCCCTTCAGGAGGATGCGGTGCACGTCCGCGACCATCGCGCCAGCGTAACGGCTGGAATAGGACTGTTCCTGGGCCCAGGAAAGGTACTTCTGGTACCCCTCCGGGAAGGTCAGGCGGTTCCCCTCGTTGACCGAGTAGCTCTTCGATGCGGCGGGGATTCGCACGCCCTGCTGCACACGGACGAACGCACCGATGGCAGGGTCGAGTACGAACAGGTCGACACCCCCACCGATGGTCAGCGCGAAGACGGTGGATGGCCCATACAGGATATAACCCGCGGCGACCTGTTCGCGGCCAGGCTGCAGCAGTGAATCTTCCGCCCGGGCCGCCCGGCGGTCCTGGCGGAGGATGCTGAAGATCGTGCCCACGGCACCGCAGACATCCAGGTTCGACGAGCCGTCGAGCGGGTCGAAGAGCACGCAGTAGCGGCGCTCGCCCTCGCGCTCGTTCCGCAGGATCACCGGTTCCTCGTTTTCCTCCGAGGCCACGACCGCGACGCCTTCGCGCCCCCCGAGCGTGCGCAGCAGGATTTCGTTGGCGATGACGTCCAGCTTCTGCTGTTGCTCCCCCTGCACGTTCTCGCCGCCGGAATTGCCCAGCACGTCTTCCAGCCGGGCGCGTCGCACCTGGGAGGCGATCATCTTCGCCGAGATCGAGAGTGCGGAGAGGATCCAGGACAGGGTGCCCGTGGCTTCCGGGTGGCGGGTCTGCTGCTGCAGGATATGGCCCTGCAGCGTGATGATTTCCCGGACGTTGGTGATGTGTCCGGCGGGGATGGCCATGGTGTGTTCCGGTTGTTGAAGGGATGCTTCGCGCGCGCTAGCTTGCCATGGCAAAATGGCCGTCGGAACCGCGGAGACTCCGCTTATGTCATTCGTTCGCCTCTCGCCCTGCGCCATCTCCCTGGCCGCGGCCCTCGCAGTCTTGTCGGCCCTCGCGCCGGCGCAGGCGGCGAAGCAGCCTGAACCCCGCATTGCCGGCGCGGCACGCGTGGCCCAGGGGGGGCGGGTGGACCTCGCCGCCTCGAACCTGACGGCGGCCGATCTCGCGGCCCTGCGTCCCGAGTACGCCCGGCTCAAGCCGCGGGCACGCACCAACGCCGAATAGCCGGCCGCCACCCATGGCCTTCCTCCGTTTCCTGCCGGGGCTGCTCCTGGCCGCCGGGCTGGGCGCCTTCGCGCCAGGGGCGCGCGCCGAGACGGTGAACCTGCTGAACGTTTCCTATGACCCGACCCGGGAGTTCTACCAGGAATACAACGCCGCCTTCGCCGCCCACTGGAAGGCCCGCACCGGCGACACCGTGCGGGTACGCCAGTCCCACGGTGGCTCCGGCAAGCAGGCCCGGTCGGTGATCGACGGGCTCCCGGCCGACGTCGTAACCCTGGCCCTCGCGCATGACATCGACGCCATTGCCGCCCGGGGCAGGTCCCTGCCGGCCAACTGGCAGGGCCGTCTCGCCGATAACAGCGCGCCCTACACGTCGACCATCGTATTCCTGGTCCGGCGGGGCAATCCCAAGGGTATCCGCGACTGGAGTGACCTGGTACGGCCGGGCATCCAGGTGATCACCCCGAACCCGAAGACTTCCGGCGGCGCGCGCTGGAACTACCTGGCGGCCTGGGCCTGGGCGCTGCGCCAGCCGGGAGCCACCGAGGCGAGTGCGCGCAGCTACCTCAAGCAGCTGTTCAGGAACGTGCCGGTGCTGGACACCGGCGCCCGGGCGGCCACCACGACGTTCGTGCAGCGGGGTCTGGGTGACGTGCTGCTGAGCTGGGAGAACGAGGCGTTCTTGGCGCGGCAGGCTCTCGGCGCCGGCAAGGTGGACATCGTCGTGCCTTCGCTGAGTATCCTCGCCGAGCCGCCCGTGACGGTGGTCGACAAGGTCGCCCTGCGCAAGGGCACCCGCGAGGTGGCCGATGCCTACCTCAAGTACCTGTACTCCATCGAGGCCCAGGAGATCATCGCTCGCCACTACTTCCGGCCGCGCAACCCGGTCGTGGCCGCCCGCTATGCCGACCGCTTCCCGAAGCTCGAGATGGTCACCATCGCCGACCTGGGGGGCTGGGACCGGGTTCACCAGGTCCACTTTGCCGACAAGGGAATCTTCGACCAGATCTACGGCACCCGGTAGGTAGGGCCGCTGCCTCAGCTGGCGAGCAGCCTGTAGCCCGCGCCGGGTACCGTGAGGAGGATTTCGGGATTCGTCGGGTCCCGTTCGATCTTCTGTCGCACCCGGTGCACCAGTTGCTTCAGCAGTTGCCGGTCACCGGCTCCCCGCCGGCCCCAGACCTGCTGCAACAGGCGGTCCGAGCTCACCGCGTGTCCGGCATTGGCCAGCAGCAGCTGCACCAGCCGCAACTCCAGCTTGGTCAGGCGGACCGCCGCCTGGCTGCCGACAGTGAGCGTGTGCTCCTCCAGGTCGAGGCGCAGGCGTCCGGCGCTCACCGGGCTACTGGCCTCCATGCCCGCCCTGCGCAGCAGCGCCTTGACCCGGGCGAGCAGCGTGCGGGGACTGAACGGCTTGTTGAGGTAGTCGTCGGCCCCGAGCTCCAGCGCGCGAACGAGATCCTCCTCCGCGCCACGGACGGTCAGCATCATTACTGGCACCCGTGACTGGCGCCTGACCTCCGCACAGACCTCGAAGCCACTCATGCCGGGCATGTTGATGTCGAGGATCAGCAGGTCGGGGGCTTCCGCGGCGAAGAGGCGCAGCGCCGTCGGCCCGTCCTGCGCCTTCAGCGCGAGCAGGCCGGACTGGGCCAGGGTGAACGCCACGAGTTCGAGCAGGTCCCGGTCGTCGTCGGCGACGAGGATCTTCATTCGGTCCGGGTCACGGGCAGTGTGATGGAGAAACGGGTGCGGCCGCCGGTCGTCCGCCCGGCGGCCACGGTCCCGCCATGCCGCTCGACGATGGATTTCACGATCCAGAGGCCGAGCCCCAGGCCGGTGGGTTCCGGTTCCGTGTCCTTCCCCCGGTAGAAGCGGCTGAAGATTTCGCCATCCGCCAGGTCCGGCAGGCCGCTGCCCTCGTCCTCGACCCAGGCCTCCAGGTCACTGGCGCCGGCACGTCCCCCGATTCGTATGGTCGAGCCCTCCGGGGCGAACTTGCTGGCATTGGCGAGCAGGTTGACGAAGACCTGTATGAGCCGGGGGCTGTCCCCGTCGATCGGAGGCAGGTCACCCGGGAGTTCCACGCTCAGTGTCTGGTTGCGCTGGACCAGCAGGGACGCGAGCAGCTCCCCGGCCTGGTCCACTACGTCGTCGAGGACCACGGACTGGCGGCGCAGGCTGAGCTCGCCCGACTCGATCCGCACGCTCTCCAGCAGGTTGTCGATCAGCCGGGTGAGCCGGACGGTGCCGCGCTCGAGGGACAGCACCAGGTCCCGCCGGGCCGCCGGGTCCAGGGTGTCCAGTCCGTCGCGCAGCAGCTCGATCGACGCGAGCTGGGCGGCGAGCGGCGTCCGGAACTCGTGCGAGATATTCGCCAGCACCGAGTCCCTGGCACGCCGCACGGCTTCGAGCTCGGTCTCGTCCCGGATGACCTGGACCTGCAGTTCTCCGGCCATCGCCGAGCTGGTGATCACGACCGTGCGGGGGGAGCCTCCTCCCGGCGCGAGCTGCTCGGTGGCCTGGGCCGAGCCCTGAGCCCGCGCCTTGAGTATCGGGCAGGCAGACTCGCAGGGACGGACGCCACCCTCCGGTTGCGGGCACAGGACGTCGCCGCAGAAGCGGCCTACCGCCGTGGTCGCGGAGACGCCCAGCAGCTCGGCCGCGCGGGGATTCAGGTAGCGGATGCGGCGCTCCGCATCGACCGCGTAAACGCCCTCGACGATGCCGTCGAGTACCGCCTGTGCCTCGGCCTCCCGGCTGCGCAGGGTATCGGTCAGGTCGACGAGGCTGCGCCGCATGTCCTCCATCGTCCTTGCGAGGGTGCCAACCTCGGCGGCGCCCCGGGCGGGGATCGACGTGGAGAAGTCGCCCTGGCCGAGACGGCTGGCAGCTTCCGTGAGCTGCCGTACCGGGCTTGATACCCACCGCCCCAGGAAGATGCCGGCGAAGCCCGCGAGGACGCCGAGGACCGCCGCCACGACCGCGAGCTGGCGTACCAGCGCGTCCAGCGACGACTCCACGGTGGCCACGGGCAGCCGGGTCTCGATGATCCCGACCGGCTCGCCGGTGGAGGCGAAAAGGGGGTAGCTCGAGGCGTAGATCCCGGGTTCCTCCAGGCGCTCGGCGGTCAGGCGGCCATTGGCGAGCGACTGGGTGTGCAGCGGGGTGAAATTATCGGCCTGCTCGTCGGCGAAAGTGTTGTAGTTCAGCAGGCGTACGTTCATGCCGGCACCCTTCGACAGCCGGGCCGCGGTGTCCGTGTCGAGGGCCCGGACGATGATCAGGCGGGCGGCCGGCGCGTCCACCGAACCGGCGGGGACACCGGCCACCGCACCGACCTGCGGGTCGCCGGCGGTCGACGGCGCGACGAGCAGTCGCTCTCCCTGTTCCTCGCTGGCCTCCAGGATCTCGTCCCAGGGCAGGACCTGCCCGGCCAGGATCGGCGCACTGCCCGGCGCGGCTAGTGCGCAGGCAGTGGCCCCGGCCTGCTGGCAGACGCGCCTCAGGTAGGCCTCAAGGGACCGCACCCGCTGCTCCCGCCAGAGCCTCTGCAGGGTGGGTCTCTCGGCCATGGCCCGGGCCGTGAGGAGGGCGTCGTCGGAAATGTCGCGGATATCCTCCCGGGCCGCGGACCCGGCCACCTGCACGCGGGCCAGGCCCTGGTCGTCGGCAAGGTCACCGAGGAGATCGACCGCCACCCAGCTGATGGCGCCGAGCACGAGCACGACGAGCGCGATGTTGATGCCGCCGAGGAGCACCGCGAGGCTCATCCGACCCGGGTCGAGGCGCCCGGGGCCGGGGGAAATTGTCAGAAGTTCACGCCAGCTGGGCATGGATCAGTGTCCGGTCGCCTTGCTCGACTGCCATTCCATGATGCTCTTGATCACCAGGGTGATCACCGCCAGCAGCGTCAGCAGCGAGGCCACCGCGAACGCGCCCACGAACGCATACTCGTTGTAGAGAATCTCGATATGCAAGGGCATGGTCGTGGTCAGTCCCCGGATATGGCCCGAAACGACCGATACGGCGCCGAATTCACCCATTGCCCGGGCATTGCACAGGATGACTCCATAGATCAGTCCCCAGCGGATCTTCGGCAGGGTCACACTCACGAATGTCATGAGGCCACCAGCGCCGAGGGTAATGGCAGCCTCTTCCTCGTCGTTGCCAAGCTGCTCCATCAGCGGGATCAGTTCCCGGGCCACATAAGGGAAGGTCACGAACAGGGTCGCCAGGATGATCCCGGGCAGGGCGAATATCACGTCGATATTGTGCTCCTGGAGCCACATCCCGAACCATCCCTGGGCGCCGAACAGCAGCACGTAGACCAGCCCGGAGATGATCGGCGAGACGGCGAACGGCAGGTCGATCAGCGTGATCAGGAAGGCCTTGCCGCGGAACTCGAACTTGGCGATGGCCCACGCCGCGCAAATGCCGAAGATGGTGTTGATCGGCACGACGATCGCGGCCGTGAGCAGGGTCAGGCGGATCGCGGCGCCGGTATCGGGGTCCTCGAAGCTCGCGAGGTAGGTATCGATGCCCTGGCCGAGGGCCGTCGCGAACACGGCTGCCAGGGGCGCCAGCAGGACGGCCACCAGGAAGGCCAGCGACAGGCCGATGAACAGCCAGCGGACGAGCAACGCGGATGCCGTGCCGCGGCCAGGGCGGCTGCCGGCGTCGGCGGCCGAGGCAGGCAGGCCGGCCATCAGGCCCGTGCCCCCACGAGGCGGCGCCGGCCCCAGGCCTGCACCAGGTTGATGGAGAACAGCATGACGAACGACATTGCCAGCATTACGAAGCCCAGGGCGGCCGCGCCGTTGTAGTCGAATTCCTCCAGCTTGATCACGATGAGCAGGGGCGTGATCTCGGTCTTCATGGGCAGGTTGCCGGAAATGAAGATCACGGACCCGTATTCGCCGACTGCCCGGGCGAAAGCCAGGGTGAAGCCGGAGGCCAGGGCGGGAACCACCGTCGGGAGGATGATCCGCCTGAAGATGTAGAACGGGGTCGCCCCCAGGGTCTCGGCCGCATCCTCCAGGTCGCGCTGCACCTCGAGCAGTGAGGGCTGTACCGAGCGAACCACGAAGGGCAGGCCGATCAGGGTGAGGGCGACCGTAACGCCCAGCCACGTATAGGCCACCTTGATCCCGTAGGGCTCCAGGTACTGGCCGATCCAGCCGTTCTCCGCGAACACGGCCGTCAGCGCGATGCCGGATACGGCCGTGGGCAGGGCGAACGGCAGGTCGATCATCGCGTCGAGTATCTTCCGCCCTGGAAAGTCGTAGCGCACCAGCGTCCAGGCGACGATGAAGCCGAACACCGTGTTGACCAGCGCCGCGGCCAGCGATGCCCCGAAGGACAGGCGGTAGGATGACAAGGCCCGCGGGCTGGTGACGACGGCGACGAAATCCGCCCAGCTCATGCTGGCCGCCTTGAGCACCAGCGCGGCCAGGGGCAGCAGCACGATGCCGCTCAGGAAGAAGGTGGCGAAGCCGAGGGTGAGGCCGAAACCCGGCAGGACACTTGGCTGGCGGAAGCCTTGCATCGACGTCACCCGTGGCGCTCAGGCCAGCAGGACGGGCCAGCCGGGGGAGCGGGTGAGCAGGGCCTCGAAGTTCTCCGGCAGCAGGCCGGGTTCAGGCAGCCCGAGGATCAGCATCTGGCCGGGCTGGCTGCCGAGCTCCCGGAGGAGTTCCTCGATGCGGTCGCCAAGGCGCAGTTCCGTGCGTACATCCAGGCCGTGGCCAGCCTGCGCCTCCGAGCGCACGTCGAGCAGCTGGCGGACCCCGGCAGTGCGCGTACGCTCGGGGCTGCCGCTCGGCAGGATGCCGAGGAAGACCGCCTCCGCGGGCACGTGGCGCAGCAGGCTCGCCGTCATGGCGAGCGTGGCACGGCGGGCCACCTGGCCGGCGAAGTGGACCACCACGCGCGCCGGCGGCTCCGTGTCCTCGGGCAGCACGAGGACCGGGGTGACACCCCGCTCCAGCAGGCGGCGGACACGGGCGGGGCAGCCCTCGCCTGCGGCAACGACGGCGACGCCCGCCGGGGGCGCGGGCGGCTCGCCATGGTCGCCGGTCCCCGGCTCCACCTGGGCCGTGAGCCGGGTCTGCATCCGGGCAGCGAGTTCCCCCAGCCAGTGGTTGCCGAGTAGCCGGTCCGCGCCCTCGCGGGTCTCGGCGCAGACCGTGAAGCTCGAGAGCGGTGTCGGCAGCACGTGGATGCGCCGGGTGCCAATGGCAACCAGCCGGCCCGGCGACAACGGAAACGCCCGCTGCTCCGGCTGGGTGCGCGTGACGTCGATCCACACGGGTGGCGTCGTTGCACTGGCCCCGTCCTGCGCAGAGCCTTCGGCGCTCATCCGGACCCGCAGGCGCTCCAGGGCCCCGGTGAACTGCAGCTCCTCCACGTGCCCGTAGCCCAGGAAGCTCGTCATCAGGCTGTCCCGGTCCGGCGCGAGTTCGGCCTCCTCCGGCCGGAGCATGGCGACCACTTCCTGCTCGCGACGGGCCGCCATGGCGACCGCGTGCCGTCCGCCCGGCGGCCCGGAATCCACCGGGACACGCGCCTCCCGCCGGAGGATGAGGTTGGCGGCGCCGAGGAAGGTCGCCACGAAGCGGGTGGCCGGGCGGCTATAGAGCTCCGTCGGCCGGCCAGCCTCGAGCAGGCGGCCGAGGTTCATGACCCCGAGCCGGTCGCCGAGGGCAAAGGCTTCTTCCTGGTCGTGGGTGACGAGGATGGTCGTGATCCCGAGTTCCCGCTGGACGGAACGGATCGTGCGCCGCAGTTCCTCCCGGATCTTGGCATCGAGGGCGCCGAAGGGTTCGTCCAGCAGCAGTACCTTGGGCTTGTGGGCCAGCGCCCGTGCCACTGCCACCCGTTGCTGCTGGCCACCCGACAGCTGGCTGGGCAGCCGGTCGTCCATTCCGGCGAGGCCGATGAGTTCCAGCAGCTCCTTCCGGCGACGGACCCGCTCCGCCGCCTTCTCCCGCCGCACGCGGAGCGCGAACTCGATGTTCTCCCCCACGGTCATGTGCCTGAACAGCGCATAGTTCTGGAAGACGAAGCCGACCTCCCGCTCCCGGGCGGAGACCTGCGTGACGTCCCTGCCGAACAGCGTGATGCGCCCGTGGTCGACCTCGGTGAGGCCCGCGATGGCCCGCAGGAGGGTGCTCTTGCCGCTTCCGCTCGGGCCGAGCAGCACGAAGAACTCGCCCTCGGCGACGGCCAGGGACACGTCGTTGACGACCGGGTTGCCCTGGTACTGCTTGGTGACCTGGTCGAGGGTGATGGACATGCGGCGGCAAGGATACCGGCCGGCCGGTCACCGGGTCAGTTATGGACCGGTTACAAACCGGTCGCACGCGGGTCCGAGGGCGGGGCCGGGGGGCGGCCCTCCGGAAGACTCGCGGACTCGATTTCCGTCGGGCCGCCCCCCGGCCCCGCCCTTGGACCCGCCTATGGCGGCAGGTTCTGGCCCCGGGTCTCGATGACCCAGGGAATGAAAAGGAGGCCCACCAGGGGTACGAAGGCCACGGCGAAGAGGGCGTTCAGGATGACCGATGGCGCCCCGGAGCCAGCCGCCGCCACGGCGCCCACGACGAAGGGACCGGCCGCCGCCACGACCCGGCCGATGTTGTAGCAGAACCCCGAACCGGTGGCCCGCAGCCGCGTCGGGAACAGCTCCGGCAGGTAGTAGGTGAAACTGCCGAACACGCCGAACACGCTGAGGCCGATGAAGAAGTACATGTACAGGCGGAGCTCGTCGGGGATGTCCAGGCCGAAGGTGGCCATGAGCGAGAGCGCGGCGATGGCGAAGTACACCGCGAACATCGGCCGGCGGCCGTAACGCTTGGCAATCGGCACGGTGAGCAGCGTGCCAATGAGGCCGCCGAGGTTGAAGGCGGTGGTCGCGATCGTTTTCCAGCTCTCGACCAGCGCGCTAGTCGCGGCCTTGTCGAGGCCGGCGGCCGCGGCGGCGTTCTGGCCGAGGGTGGCACTAACGACAGGAATGAACGCATTGCAGCTCCACCAGGTAAGCAGGGCCACGAAGGTCATGAGCAGCGCGCTGCGGGTGCGCGGCCAGAATACGGGATTGAACAGTTCCCTGATGCGTGGGGGTGGTTCGGCGGCTGCGGTGGCTTTCCACCGTTCCGGCTCCTTGATGAACAGCCGGACGAGGAACGCGACACCGGCCGGCAGAAGGCCGAACAGCAGCACGAAGCGCCAGCTGAGCTCCGGATTCTCGGTCATCAGGTTGCCCGCCACCAGGGCATTGACGCCGGTCGCGAGGAACAGGCCAAAGGGTGCTGCCGTGTAGAGGAGGGCGCCGGCCTCCACGCGATTGTCCTCGTCCACGACCTCCGCGACCATGGCGGCCCCCGCGGCCCATTCGCCGCCGATGCCGAGGCTCGCGATCAGGCGGCAGGCGGTGAGTTGCCAGATGTCGGTGACGAACGCACAGGCGGCGGTGCCCCGGCGGCCGAACCGGTCGCTGATCGGGCCGAAGATCACGCCACCGACCGCCCAGCCGATCAGGAAGAGGGACGTCAGCAGCCCCGTCCAGTAGAGAGTCGCCGATTTCGCCTCCGGGCTCCCGAGCGGCAGGCCGAGCAGGGTGGGCACCGCGTTGGGCGCCACGTAATTGAAGAGCAGCCCGTCGAAGACGTCGAAACCCCAGCCGAGCCAGGCGGCCGCGAGGACTGTCCACTGGTAACGGGTGAACCGGAGCATGCGGGCGGCATGGTAGCAGCCGCCAGCGCCGGCGCGCGCGCCGTCCCGGGCAGGGCTTGACCTATCCCCCTGGAGGGGATAAGAATGGCATTCTCCCGTTCTGTCCAGGAATCTGCCGTGTCCGCCAGGCCCGCTGCCCACGCCCACGCTCACTCACCCGTCCAGGATGCGGCGACTCACCGCACCCACAAGGACGTGGTCAACCGCCTGCGCCGGGCGACCGGGCACCTGCAGACCATCGGCGGGATGATCGAGTCCGGCCGGGACTGCGCCGACATCGCCCAGCAGTTGCACGCGGTCATCCGTGCGCTCGAGGAGGCCAAGTCCACCCTGATCCACGACCACATCGAGCACTGCCTCGAGGCTGCCATCGGCCCCACCAGCCGGGACCAGCGGGCGACGATCGACGGTTTCAAGAAGATCAGCCGCTACCTGTAGGGCAGGGGTCGGGAAGATGGCACGCTGGCGGGACGCACTGGACTGGCTCGGCTTCGGCGAGCATGGGCATGCCGCAGGCCACGGCCACCACGGGCATGGTCATGGCCACGATGGTGGCCACGGCCATACCCATGGCGTGATCGACCCGACCATCGCCACCACCGAGCGGGGCATCTGGGCCATCAAGTGGTCCTTCGTGATCCTCGCCATCACCGCGGCCTTCCAGGTGGTGATCGTGCTGATCTCGGGCAGCGTGGCCCTGCTGGCCGACACGATCCACAACGTGGGTGACGCCGCCACGGCCATCCCGCTCTGGATTGCCTTCGCATTTGCCCGGCGCAAGCCCAGCGACCAGTTCACCTACGGCCTGGGCCGGGTCGAGGACCTGGCCGGCATGGTCATCGTCGCCCTGATCCTCTTCAGCGCGCTGGTTGCGGGCTACCAGACCATCGACCGGCTGATCAATCCACAGGAGATCCGGTTCCTCGGGGCGGTGGCGGCGGCCGGCGTGATCGGCTTCATCGGGAACGAGGCCGTGGCCGTATTCCGGATCCGTGTCGGCCGCGAGATCAACAGCGCGGCCCTCGTCGCCGATGGCTATCACGCCCGGGTGGACGGGCTCACCAGCCTCGCCGTCGTCGGTGGCGCACTGGGTGTGTGGCTGGGCTTCCCGCTGGCGGATCCGCTCGTGGGTGGCGTCATCACGGTCCTGATCTTCGGCATCGTCTGGCAGTCGGCCCGGGCCGTCTTCACCCGGGCCCTGGATGGGGTGGAGCCGGAATTCACAGCGCTGCTACGGCACACGGGGGAGCATGTGCCGGGCATCCGGGGCATCCAGAACGTGCGCACGCGCTGGATCGGCCACCATCTCTATGCGGAAGCCGACGTGGTCGTGGACGATTCGCTGCTGGTCCGCGAGGCGGCGATCCTCACGGAGAAGCTGAACGCACAGGCCCGGCAGCACCTGCCGGCCCTGGCCTCCCTGCGCCTGGCGCTCGCCACCGGCATCGATCCTGAGGAGTCCGTGCGGGCCCGGCAGAATCCCGCGCCGGCCCACGAGCATGGTGACCACGACCATGACCATGACCATGACCATGACCACGGTCATGCCGGCCATGTGCACTGATCCGGGGGCTGTTCAGCTCCACCACTTGCTGCGGGCGAGCCTGGCCATGCGCCGGTATACGCGCCGGGGCGAGAAACGCTGTTCGTAGAGCGGCAGTGCCGCCCGCCAGTTCGCCACCACCGTGATCTCCGGCCTGCGCTTCGCGAGCCCGCGCACCATCAACCGGCCGGCCTCGACCGCATCCATGCCGCCGCCACGTCCCCACTTGCTCTCCCGCCCAACCCGGCTGCCGTCCGCCTTGAACGCGTTCGCATTCACGTTCGATTTCACCGCAGCGATGATGAGCGTGGAGAAATGGAGGCCATCCCCGGCATGTTCGGCGCGCAGCGCATCGCATAGCCCATGCACCGCGTGCTTCGAAGCACAGTAGGCGCTGCGATTCGGGATGCCGAACTTGCCGGCGACGCTGGAGGTGACGACCACGTGGCCACTGCCCTGGGCCCGCATCACGGGCAAGACTCCGTGTATGTGGGCTGCGGGACCCATCACATTGACCTCCAGGATCGTCCTGAACACGTCGAGACCGGTCTCGGCGAAGCGACTGCGCTGGGAAATGCCCGCATTGCAGACGAGAACGTCGATCCGTCCGAGCTGCGCGACTACCGCGCCAATCCGCTCCGGCAGCGCCGCCGCCTCCGTGACGTCCATGGGCAGCACGAGGTGGCCTCCGCCCGGCAGGCGGGCGAGGACCCGGTCGAGTTCGTCGCCGCGTCGGGCCGAGAGCACCACCCGGGCCCCGGCCTCCGCAAAGGCCACCGCCAGCCCTTCACCGACGCCGGAGGACGCGCCCGTGATCCATACGACCTGGTCCTCGTAGAGCGCCCGCGCCATCACCGGGAATATAGCATCGGGTCCGCGCCCGCTGTTGACGGTGGCCTGCCCCGCAGTGTCGTGACCAGGCCGGAGCTCACCAGCTGGAATTCGGTTGGATACCAGAATTGCTGCCCCGTGCGGATCCAGTTGCCGATGAACCAGTCCGGCAGCCCCCGGTTTCGCAGGTAGCGCAGTTCGGCCTGGTAGCCCCGGGCGACCGGGTTCGAGGACAGGGGTTCCCAGTTGCGGGGCAGGTGCACGCCCATCCTCGCCCCGCGCTGCAGGTAGCGGAACCGCCCGCCGGCGAACGCAGAGACGCAGGCGCTGGAGCATTCCCGGCCCGTGTAGGTGTCGAGGCCCTGGGCAAGGATGAGCTCCCGCAGGCGGACGGCCTCCGACAGTGCGCCGCCGCCGCTCTCGAGCCGGATCCGCCGCACCGCGGGGTTGGCGGCAACCAGGGCCGCGACATCGTCGGCCACCCCGAAGCCGAGGCCGCCGGTCACGGTGATCAGGTGTCCCCGCTGGCCAACCGTTACCTCGTAGCTATAGGGGCCGAGGGCAAGGGCCAGCCGCCCGCCGATGGCCGTCTCCGCGGCGAAGACCAGGCCCCGCATGCTGATGAGCAGGGTGAACAGGAAGGCCGCCACCTGAAGTGCGCGCCCAACCGGCCAGCCGCCGCTCATCACCAACCGGTTCCCGCAGCGCCAGAGACCCACCAGCTGCCACAGGGGCACGAGGCCAAGCTGGAGGCCCTGGAGGGCAGTGAGCCCGATGAACTTCGCCAGCGTATCCGCCGGCACCAGACCCGCCCGGAGGGCGAGAGGTGGCAACAGCCACCAGAGGGCGGCCGTGAGGGCCACTCCGTTGACCCACCAGGTAAGCCACGGCCGCAGTGCACCCCGCCAGTGGCGAACGAGGTAGCGGATCACGACGACAGATCAGTGACCGAAGTCGATGGCCTGGCCCGAGCGGGCCTCCGCCGGATTGAAGCGCACTGGCTGGCCGTCCCTCATCCAGACCCAGATGGCCATGCCGAACACGGCCAGGTTGGCGATGCCGGTGAACACCACGGGGCCGGAGATCATCCAGTGGTCGAACAGGAATCCGCCCACGAAGCTCGTCACGAGGATGCCGAAGGCGCCGCACAGGCCCGCGAAGCTGATCACCGAGCCCCGGACGTTCACGGGGGTCTCCTGCCCCATCAGTGCGGTCACGGTGAGGATGACGCTCATCTGCCCGATGCCCACGAGCACGGCGCTGAAGTAGCCGAGCGGGGTGAATGGATTCTCCTGCATCCCGAGCAGGAAATACCCCACGCCGGCCACGCCCAGGGCCCCGCATACGCACAACAGGCGGTGGAAGCGGTCGATCATGATGCCGGCGACCGGTGCCCACAGCACGGAAGACCCCTGGATGAGGAGGATCATCAGGCCAGCGGATTTCAGGGCCTCGGCCGCATCCATGCCCTGATTGCGTCCGGCCTGGTTGAGCCACAGGGAGACGAACACGGCGATGAGGGTGAGGTCGGCCCGCGCCACGAACGAGCCCGTATAGCAGACCAGCAGCCGCGGATTGGCCAGCCCCTGGCCGATGCCGACCTGGAAGGCCTGCTTGAGGCTGACCTTCTGCACCTTGCCGGTCGGCGTGCCGCCCTTGAGTCCGAGCTGCATGATGATGGCGGTGAAGATGGCCGCCCCGGCCATGGCGAGCAGCATGTATCGCCCCGCGTCGGCGGAACTGGCACCGCGCGCCATGAACATCGCCGGGAGCTGCGGCAGTATGAAGCCGGCCGCTACTGCGACACCAAGCCCGTTCAGCAGACCCGTGACGCCGGCGAGCTTCCCGCGGGACGATTCGGCCGGGTAGTCAGCTGCAGTGACTGCGATCATTACGCCGGCCAGGGTTACGCCCAGTGCGTACACGAACCGGTAGATGTACAGGTCCATGACCGTCTCGGCGGTGGAATAGAGCGCGAAACCCACGCCCGCCATGAACACGCCTAGGGCGTAGAGGGGCCGGCGCCCGACCCGTTCCGACAGCGCGCCGACCAGGTTGATGAGCAGGAGCGAGACAATCTCCTGCATGGTGGACAGGTAGCCGGTCAGCCGGCCCTTCTCGTCGGCGGCGACTCCCACCAGCTCGTCCAGCACGTAGGGCTGGGAGATGCTCAGGAAGCTCACGACCGGCATGATCATGAAATTGAGGTAGAGGAAGGTCCACGCGTTGACCCCGGAGACCCCGGGCGCGAATTCAATCGGTCCAATGCGGAAATTTCGACCCTGGGTCAACTTTGGTCCTTCCCTCTGGTGGCCCTGCCCGTCACGGGGGTGTGGGGGGGTGTCAGGAGCGTGGCGCACTCTGAACGGGGTCCGTCGGGCAAGTCAACCCGCTGGGCGACCGCCAGATGCCCATTCTTATGTCGCGGCCTGACCAGGGATTCGTGCCCGGACCCGCGCCGGATGTGGGGGGCGGCCGATCCGCGACGCCGGCTCTGGCGGCCCGCCGGCCGCTCTGGCACCGTAGCCACACCATGCGCAGAGTCCGGCCCATCATTGGCGTCATCTCGGACCGGCGCACCCTGGGGCTCCACCCCTTTCAGGTGCAGGGCGAGAAATACCTCACGGCCATCGTGGCCGGGGCGGGTGGCTATCCCGTGGGGCTGCCGGTCCTCGGGCCGGCGTTCGAGGACGGATTCGATCTGCTCGAGGTGCTCGAGTCCCTCGACGGCCTGTTGCTCACCGGCTCGCCATCCAACGTGGAGCCCCATCGCTACCGGGGCCCGGCCAGCGAGCCGGGCACGCTCCACGATCCGGAGCGGGACCACTCCGCCTTCGAGCTGATTCCGGCCGTCATTGCCAGGGGCCTGCCACTCTTTGCCGTCTGCCGCGGGTTCCAGGAGCTCAACGTGGCCTTCGGCGGGACGCTCCACCAGGAGGTCCACAACGTTCCCGGCAAGCTCAATCACCGGGAAGACAAGCATGCCTCCCTGGAAGTTCAATACGGTCCGGTACACGAGGTCCGCTTCCGCCAGGGCGGCATGCTGGCCCGCATCACCGGGCAGGAGTCGGCGCAGGTGAACTCGGTTCATTCCCAGGGCGTCGATCGCCTGGGAGACGGGCTCGTGGTGGAAGCCACGGCTCCCGACGGCCTGATCGAGGCTGTGACCGTCGCGGGGGCACCCGGCTGGGTGCTCGGTGTCCAGTGGCACCCGGAGTGGCGGGTCCGCGAGAACGAGGTTTCCATGGCAATTTTTCGGGCGTTTGGCGACGCCTGTCGGAGTCACCGTTCATGAATTCCATGACCGAAGAACAGCTGCGCGCCTGGCTCGTCGATAACAAGATCGATGAGGTCGAGGCCGTCGTGGCCGACATGGCGGGCGTGGCCCGCGGCAAGTACATGCCGGCCCGGAAGTTCACCGAGCAGGGCGGGATGCGCCTGCCCGAGTCGGTGTTCATCCAGTCAGTCACCGGCGAATACATCGACGACTACCTCGAGGAAGGGGTCATGAACCCCGCGGACCGGGACATGGTCGCGCGGCCGGATCTCGCCACCCTGCGTCTGGTGCCCTGGGGCGAGGAGCCGACCTGTTGCGTCATCCACGACTGCCAGACCCAGGAAGGCAGGCCCGTGGACATCGCCCCGCGCCAGGTGCTCCGGCGCATCATGGCCATGTTCCGGGAC
>CALGMY010000120.1 GCA_937958785.1 uncultured Gammaproteobacteria bacterium
CTGTGGTGCCCTGCTCGGGCCACCGGAACTCGTGGAGCTCCTCGGCCGTGTCCTGCCGCCTTACTGCTTCCCGACCACCAGCCAGGACGCCGTGCTCGCCTTGCTGACCCCGGCAGCCGGCGCCGAAATGGAGCGCCGGCGTGCGCTCATCCTGGCGGAGCGGCGGCGGCTGCTGGCAGCGCTGGCCGCCATCCCGGGCATCGACCGGGTCTGGCCGAGCGACGCGAACTTCATCCTGGTGGAATCCCGCGAGGCCGGCCAGCTCGTCGCCCGCGCCCGGGCAGCCGGGATCCTGCTCCGGGACTTCAGCCGGGACCCGCTGGCACCGGGCGGCATCCGCATCACCGTCGGCACGGCCGCCGAGAACGACCGCCTGCTGGCGGCACTGGAAGCGTAGATGAGCACGGGCCTGAAGATCGCCTTCCTTGACCGCGATGGCTGCCTGATCGTCGAGCCACCCGACGAGCAGGTTGACCGGCTGGACAAGGTTGCGCTGGTGCCCGGCGTCGTTCCCGCCCTGCTCCGCCTGCGGGATGCGGGCTACGAGTTCGTGATGGTCACGAACCAGGACGGGCTCGGCACAGCGTCATTCCCCACCGCTGACTTCACCACGGTGCAGGACTTCGTCCTGCGGCTGCTTGGCTCCCAGGGGATCGCCTTCCGGGAGATCTTCGTGTGCCCGCACCGGCCCGCCGACGGCTGCCAGTGCCGCAAGCCCAGCCCCGGTTTGCTGGGCAACTTCCTGGCCCGGGTCAGCGTGGACCGGGACGCGAGCTTCGTTGCCGGCGACCGGGTCACCGACCTGGAGTTCGCCCACAACATCGGCGTGAGGGGATTCCGTGTAGACCCGGCGGACCCGGCCAGCTGGGCCGGCATCGCCCATGCCGTCGTCGACCGGCCGCGCACCGCGGCTGTGGAGCGGCGCACCCGGGAGACCCGGATCACCGTCCGTGTCGACCTCGATGCCGACGGCCCGGTGGGAATCCATACCGGCATCGGTTTCTTCGACCACATGCTCGACCAGGTCGCCAAGCACGGCGGCATCGCGCTCGAGCTCCGCTGCGATGGCGACCTCGAGGTCGACGAGCACCACACTGTCGAGGACGTGGCGCTGGCCCTCGGCCAGGCTCTCCGGACGGCCCTCGGCGACAAGCGCGGCATCGGCCGGTTCGGCTTCCTGCTGCCCATGGCCGAGACCGAGGCCAGGGTGAGCCTGGACCTCTCGGGCCGGCCCTATCTGGTGTTCGAGGGCACTTTCACCCGGGAGTCCGTTGGCGGCCTGCCGACGGAGCTCGTGCCGCACTTCTTCCGTTCGATCGCGGACAGCCTGGGGGCGAACCTGCACATCGCGGTCCGCGGCGAGAACACGCACCACATGGTCGAGGCCTGCTTCAAGGGCTTCGGGCGCACCCTGCGGCAGGCACTGGCGCGCTCGGGCACCGGGCTGCCGAGCACCAAGGGCACCCTGTGACGAGCCGCGTGGCCATCATCGATGGAGGTGGCGCCAACATCGCCTCGCTGCGCTTCGCCCTCGAGCGGCTCGGCGCGACCGGCGAACTGACCGCGGATCCCGAGGTGATCCGGTCCGCCAGCCACGTCATCCTGCCTGGCGTCGGGGCCGCCCGCGCCGCGATGGACCGGCTGCGGGCAGCCGGCCTCGACACCGTGATCCCGCAGCTGCGCCAGCCCGTCCTGGGCATCTGCCTCGGGCTGCAGCTGCTCTTCGAGCGCTCCGAGGAGGACGACACCGGCTGCCTCGGCATCGTCGCGGGCACAGTGCGGCGGTTTACCGAGGCAGCCGACCGGCCCGTACCCCACATGGGCTGGAACCAGGTGGCCATCACCCGGCAGAGCCCGCTGTTGGCAGAGGTGCCGGACGGCAGCTATTTCTACTTCGTGCACAGCTACGCCGCCGGACCCGGCCCTGCGACCATCGGCCGGACCGACTATGGCTGGCCCTTCTCGTCGGTGGTCGAGTCGGACAATTTCCTGGCCACCCAGTTCCACCCGGAACGGTCGGGAAGCCTCGGGGCCCGGGTCCTCGCCAACTTCCTCACCCGGTACTGACGGCCATGGAAGTCATTCCCGCCATCGACCTGCTCGACCGCCGTTGCGTACGGCTGTACCAGGGCGATTTCGAGCAGGTCACGGTGTACGACACTGATCCCCTCGAGCTGGCCCGCAGCTATCGCGCCGCAGGCCTCCGCCGGCTGCATGTCGTGGACCTGGACGGCGCGAAGACCGGCAGTCCCCGGAACATGGACCTCATCGGGGCCATGGCAGGTCACGGCGTCGCTGTCCAGGCGGGCGGCGGCATCCGGTCGCTGGACCGTGCCCTCGCCCTGCGTTCGGCCGGCGCGGACCGGGTCGTCGTCGGCTCCGTGGCAGCCGAGCAGCCTGCGGTCGCGCTCGAATGGCTCGAGGCACTCGGATCCGAGCACCTGGTGCTGGCCTTCGACGTGCGCGTCCCGGCGGGCGGGGACCCGCAGGTCCTGACGCGGGGCTGGGCGAGCGACAGCGGTGCTACGCTCTGGGGCCTGCTCGACACTTTCTGCCGGCGCGGCGCCCGGCACTTCCTCTGCACCGACATCGCCCAGGACGGCACGCTGGCTGGCCCGAACCTCGCGCTGTACCAGGAGTGCGCGCGACGCTTCCCGGGGGCGGCAGTGATAGCCTCCGGCGGAGTAGGCTCGCTGCCGGACCTTCAACGCCTCGCCACGACGGGCGCCGCAGCGGTCGTCACCGGCAAGGCCCTGCTCGACGGACGACTCACCCTGCAGGAGATCGCGTCATTCTCGCGCGCCGCATAATCCCCTGCCTAGACGTCCGTGACGGCCAGGTCGTCAAGGGCGTGCAGTTCCGCAACCACGAGGTCGTTGGCGGCATCATCGAGCTTGCCCGTCGCTACCGGGACGAGGGCGCCGACGAACTCGTCTTCTACGACATTACCGCAAGCCCCGAGGGCCGGTCGGTGGATCGCAGCTGGATCACGCGGGTAGCGGCGGTACTCGACATCCCCTTCTGTGTGGCCGGCGGGATCCGTACCGTGGCTGACGCGGAGGAAGTGCTCCGCAACGGCGCCGACAAGATCTCCATCAACAGCCCGGCGCTCGCGAATCCCCGCCTCATCACCGACCTGGCCCGTCGGTTCGGGTCCCAGTGCGTGGTGGTCGGAATCGACAGCCGGGAGGAAGATGGCGCCTGGCGCGTCTACCGCAACACCGGGGACCCGGCGAAGACGGCCTTTGCCGGCCTGGCCACGGGCGATTGGGTGCGGCAGGTCCAGGAGCTCGGTGCCGGCGAGATCGTGCTGAACTGCATGAACCAGGACGGTGTCCGCCAGGGCTACGACATCGGCCAGCTCCAGGCGATGCGATCGCTCAGCTCGGTTCCACTGATCGCGTCGGGTGGGGCCGGAGCACGGGAGCACTTCGCCACGGTGTTCGCGTCGGCCCGGGTCGACGGCGCGCTCGCCGCCAGCGTCTTCCACCGCGGGCTGATCCACATCGGCGAGCTGAAGGACTTTCTCCGGACACAAGGCGTGGAGGTACGGACATGAGCACGGGATCAGGCTTCCTCGCGACGCTCGAGGAGATCATTGCCGAGCGCCGGTCGGCGGCGCCGGAGAGCAGTTACACGGCCCGCCTGCTGGCCGAGGGCCGGCAGCGCATCGCGCAGAAGGTCGGTGAGGAAGGCGTCGAACTCGCCCTGGCCGGCGTCGGTGATGACAGGACCAGGGTGGTCAGCGAGGCAGCCGACCTCGTCTACCACGTGCTCGTGCTGCTGGCCGCCCGCGACGTGCGCCTGGACGAGGTACTGGAGGAGCTCGCCCGCCGCCACCGGGGCTAGGACCCGGGGCGGTCGCTCAGATGGCGATCTCGGGGGCTGGGTCCCGGAGGTTGTAGTGGGAGCTCATGACCCGGCCGTAGGCGCCCGCGTTGGCGATTGCCAGAACGTCGCCCTCCGCGCAGGGCGGCAACAGTCGATCCGAGCCCAGGCGGTCGCCGCTCTCGCAGATCGGGCCGACGATCGTGACGACCTGGCTCGCGGGCTCGTCCCACCGCGAGAGGTTGGCGATCTCGTGGTAGGCCCCGTAGAGGGCCGGACGTATCAGGCTGTTCATGCCGGTGCTGACGCCCACGTACTGCATCTGGCCCTTGCCCTTCGTCTGGGTGACGGCGGCGACCAGCACGCCGGCCTCGGCCACCAGGTACCTGCCTGGCTCGAGCCAGACTTCGAGTCCCGGGCGCGCCGCGCGAATCTCAGCGATGCCCCGGTCCACCGCCGCGAGGTCGAGGGGACGCTGTCCCGCCTTTTCAGGCACGCCCAGCCCGCCACCCAGGTCGAGGTAGCGCAACTCGGGAAAGTCCTCGGCCAGGGCCACCAGTTCGCTGCCCACTTCCTGCCAGTTCTCGGGGGTGAGGATGCCGCTGCCCACGTGGGCGTGCAGGCCGACTACCGTCGTACCGGCGGCTGCGAGCAGGCTCCGGGCCTCCTCCAGTTCGAACACCGGGATGCCGAACTTCGAGTGGGTGCCTGCCGTCTTTACGTGCTGGTGATGGCCGCGGCCGTGGCCGGTGTCGATGCGGAGGAAGACCTCCCGGTCCCGGAATAGGTCTGGCCAGTGCCGGAGCGGATGCAGGTTGTCTAGCGTGAGCCACACGCCTTTCTCGATGCCGAAGGCGTAATCGGCCCGGGGTGCAAAGTTGGGGGGGTAGAGGATGCGCTGCCGGTCGATACCGGGGAACAGCTCGAGGACCCGTCGGATCTCGCTCGGTGACACGCACTCGAAATTGAGGCCCTCCGCATCGAGTGCCTTGAGTACGTCCGGGCAGTTGTTGGCCTTCATGGCAAAGAAGATGCGCTGCACAGACCCGAGGCCCCGGAGGCGCCGGGCGGCTGCCCGTACGGTTGCGAGGTCGTAGACATAGGCCGAGCCATGCGACTGGCCGATGGCCACGAGTTCCTCGCGGCGACGAACCCACCAGGGCTCCTGGCCAGCCGGCGCAGCCATGGCCCCGCCCTGCAGTTCTTCCCAGGTCTCGCCGAAGACCTCGTCGTCGGGGCCTGCCTGGACGAGGGTGCCGTGCAACTTCTGGATGAGTCGTGCCGCCTGGCCCTCCTCCACAACGAACGACAGGTTGAGGTCGGTGGCGGACTGGGTAACCAGGTGGATCCGGTGCTCCTCGAACGCCTCAAGGGCCGGACCGATGTCGTGCAGGGCGGCCCGGATCTTCTGGCCGACCAGGCTCACGACCTCGACGCCCTCGATGATGGACACGCGGCAAAGGCGCTCGAGGCGTCGCTCCAGCTCAACGAGCAATCCGGCATCGATCGGATTCACGCCCGGATCGAGCGTCACGGTAACGTTGCTCTCTGAAGTTGACACGAGGTCCACAGAAAGGCCCAGGTCGGAGAAGCAGCGGAACGCGTCGGCCAGGAAGCCTACCTCGTGCCACATCCCGAGGGTCTCCATCGATACCAGCGTGATGCGGCTGCGACCCGAGATGGCCTTGACCCGGGGTGCGTCGCTGCCAGCCTGGGCCGTGACCAGCGTTCCGGGCAAATCTGGCTGGTTGGTACAAAGCACCTTCAGCGGGATCCCCTGGCGGCGGCACGGGCTGATGCTGCGTGGGTGCAGCACGGAGCCGCCGGTCGAGGCTATCTCCTGGGCCTCCGCGTAGCTCAGCAGCCGGAGCAGCCGGGCGCCGGGTACCACCTTCGGGTTGGCGCTGAACATGCCCGGAACGTCGGTCCAGATCTCGAGGGCACTCGCCGCGAGCTTCGCGGCAAAATAGGCCGCCGAAGTATCCGACCCGCCGCGCCCGAGCAGGACGCACTCCCCGCGGACGTTGCTCGCGATGAAGCCCTGGGTCAGCGCCACCCCGGGCACGGCATCCAGCCGGGCCCGGAGTTCCGGGTCGGGCTCGAACTCGCAGGTGGCCGAGAGGTAGGCAGTCCGCTCGTTGGCGCCAGGAACTACCCGTGAGCTCAGCAGGTTGCGGGCGTCGAGCCAGGTTACCGGCAGGCCCTCCGCACGGAGGAAAGCGGCGCCCAGCCGGGTCGCCATGAGTTCGCCCATGGCCATGACCCGGGCCTGTATGCGGGGACTGGCCTCCCCGATGAGGTGGATTCCGGCCAGTAGCTGGTCCAGCTCGTCGAACAGACTGTCGAGTTCCGCGGGACCGTCGACGCCGAGGTCGCGGGCGAGCGCGTAATGCCGCTCACGCAGGTCCGTGATCGAGGGCCGCGCCTCCTTCTGCGGCGCGGTTCGCAGCAGCTCGTCCAGGCGGTTGGAGACGGTGGCCAGTGCCGAATGCACCACGAGCGGCCGCAGACCCTCGGCCTGCCGCTGGCGGACCAGCCCGAGGATCGTGCGCCAGCGCGCCGCGGTGGAAACGCTGGTGCCACCGAACTTCAGCACCACCCAAGCTGGCGGGGCTGGCTGCCGCGCCGCCGTGCGTCGTGTCGCCATCGGGCCGGCCTAGCGGGTCGTGACCGCGCCGAGGGACGCGGAGCTGACCAGTTGGGCGTACTTGGCGAGCACGCCGGATGGCGGCGTGGACCGCTCGGGTTGCCAGCGGGCCCGACGCGCCTCGAGTTCGCCGGCGGGAAGGTCCACGTCGATGGTCCGGCGCACCGCATCGATGGTGATGGGGTCGCCGTCCTCGAGCAGCCCGATGGGGCCACCCACGGCAGCCTCCGGCGAAACATGGCCCACCACGAAGCCGTGGCTGCCGCCGGAGAAGCGGCCGTCGGTGATGAGGGCCACCTGGTCACCCAGCCCACGGCCCATGATGGCACCGGTCGGACTCAACATCTCGCGCATCCCGGGCCCCCCCTTCGGCCCCTCGTAGCGGATGACAACGACGTCCCCTGCGACGACGGTACCCGCCAGGATGGCGGCCAGGGCCGCTTCCTCCGAGCCATAGACCCGCGCGCGGCCGGAGAAGCGCAGCCCCTCCTTGCCGCTGATCTTGGCCACCGCACCCTCTGGCGCAATATTTCCATATAGGACAACAAGATGGCTGTCCTTCTTTAGGGGATTATCAAGACTATGGACGATGGTCTGGCCAGGGGGATAGGGCGCCACGGCCGTCGCGTTCTCGGCGATCGTCCGGCCGCTCACCGTGAGGCAGTCGCCATGCAGCAGCCCCCCCTCGAGCAGCATGCGCATGAGGGGCTGGACGCCACCGATCGCCACCAGTTCGGACATGGTGTAGTGGCCGCTGGGGCGAAGGTCCGCCAGCACCGGCACCCGCCGGCCAATGCGGGTGAAGTCATCGAGTTCGAGGGGGATGCGGGCCTCCCGCGCGATGGCCAGCAGGTGCAGCACCGCGTTGGTGGACCCGCCGAGGGCGATGACCACCGTGATCGCATTCTCGAAGGCCTCGCGACTCAGGATGTCCGAAGGCCGGATGCCCCGCTTGACGAGCTCCACGACCGCCGCGCCTGCCCGGAAGGCATCCTCCCGCTTCGACTCCGAGACGGCCTCCTGGCCCGAGCTGTTGGGCAGGCTGAGGCCGAGGGCCTCGATGGCCGAGGCCATGGTGTTCGCCGTATACATGCCGCCGCAGGAGCCGGGACCGGGGATTGCCGTGCGCTCGACCTCGAGCAGCTGGGCCTCGGACATGCGGCCGCCGGCAACCGCGCCAACGGCCTCGAACACGGAAACGATGTCGCGCCGGCCCGCGCCGGGCCGTATGGTGCCGCCGTAGACGAAGACGGATGGCCGGTCGAGGCGTGCCATCGCCATGACGCAGCCGGGCATGTTCTTGTCGCAGCCGCCGAGCGCAACGAAGCCATCGAAGCCCTCGCCCGCGACGACCGTCTCGATGGAATCGGCGATGACCTCGCGGGACACCAGCGAATAGCGCATGCCGGGCGTACCCATGGAGATGCCGTCCGACACCGTAATGGTATTGAACGCCACCGACTTGCCGCCGGCCTGGTCGGCCCCGGCACCGGCTGCGCGCGCGAGGCCATCGATGTGCATGTTGCAGGGGGTGACCATGCTCCAGGTCGAAGCGATGCCGATCTGGCTCTTGCGGAAGTCCGCATCGGTGAAACCCACCGCCCGCAGCATCGCCCGGCTGGGGGCCTGGGCCACGCCGTCCACCACGACGCTGGAGTAGCGCCGGTCGCCGCTCCCGGCAGACTCGCCAGGGCCCTTCTTGGGGGTACTCATGAACTGCACACTTGCCTGGAGACGCCGCATCGCGCGGCCCGAACGGACGGCAAGTCTAGCAAAGCTGGCGCGCCGGAGCCCTCAGGTACCGGCCCCGAACAGTTTGCCGGGATTCATGATCCCCAGGGGATCCAGGGCCTGCTTGACCGCCCGCATGACCCCGAGGGGCACCCCGCCCCTCCAGTGGGCGAGTTCATCGACTTTGAGGGCCCCGATACCGTGTTCGGCGCTGAAACTGCCACCATGGTCCATGGCAATGCCATGGATGTGCCGGCTGATCTCCGCCCAGCGCGCCAGGAAGGCCGGGCCGTCGGACCCGGCCGGCTGGGAGAGGTTGAAATGCGCATTGCCATCACCCAGGTGGCCGAAGGCGACGACCCGTACGCCGGGAACGAGGCTGGCCGCGGCGGCGCTGGCCTGGGCGAGGAAGTCCGGCATCCGGGCCACCGGCACGGAAATGTCGTGCTTGATGCTGGCACCCTCCTTCTTCTGGGCCTCCGACATGCCGTGGCGCAGCCGCCAGAAGGCATCCCGCTGGCCCCCGCTGGTAGCCAGCGTCGCGTCACTGACGAGGCCGGCGACCTGCTGTCGAGCCAGGAATTCCTCAACCGCCCCGTCGAGGCCAGGGTCGTCCCGGGGCGTGCTGACCTCGAGGAGGAGTTGCCACGGGGCGGCGTCAGCCAGCGGTGCGCGTGTGCCCGGGACGTGCCGGACGACGAGGTCGACAGTGAACGCGCTGGCAAACTCGCAGGCCGTGAGGTCGTCACCGAGCTCGCTCCGGGCGGCGGCATAGACGGCGACGGCAGCCTCGGCGCTGGGAAGGCCCAGCCATGCCGTGACGACCCGCCGGGGGCGGGGGAAGAGCTTCAGCGTGGCGGCGGTGATGAAACCCAGTGTGCCCTCGGAACCGATGAACAATTGCTTGAGGTCATAGCCGGTGTTGTCCTTGCGAAGCGACCGGAGGACATCGAGCACGCGGCCATCGGGCAGCACGGCTTCGAGCCCGAGGACGAGGTCGCGCATGGTCCCGTAGCGCAGGACGGCGGTACCCCCCGCGTTGGTCGCGATATTGCCGCCGATCTGGCAACTGCCCTCGGCACCGAGGCTGAGCGGAAACAAACGGTCGGCGGCGGCCGCCGCCGACTGGACGGCGGAGAGTACGCAGCCAGACTCGACCGTGATGGTGAAGTTTTCCGGATCCGTGGACCGGATGGCGTTAAGCCTGCGGGCCGATACCAGCACCTGCGGCCGATCGGGCGTCGAATGGGGAATGGCGGCACCGACGAGACCCGTGTTGCCTCCCTGGGGCACGACACCCACGCCGCGGGCAGCGCACACCCGGAGTATCCCGGCAACTTGCGCCGTTGAGGCGGGCAGCAGCGCGAAGGGGGTCACGCCCCGGTAAAGCCCGCGCCACTCGGTCAGGTAGCCCTCAAGTGTTGCCGGGTCGTCGACAAAGCCGGCCGGTCCCACGATCGGGCGCAGTTCGGCGGCCAGGCTGGACGGCGTCGCGGACAAGGGCGGGACCTGGTGGCGGGCAATTGCAATGGCGCGGAGCGCTCGGGCATCCTAAGTCACCGGCTGGCTGCTGGCAAAGTGCCTGCTGATGCCCGCCACCATGGAAGGAACCCGGGGCCTTAAGTCCGCCGTCATGTTCAACGACCCCCTCGCCGCCGACCCGCTCCAGGGTCCCGCCTTCGACCTGGACCTGCGCCAGCGTGGCAGCCTGGTGGACCTCGACCGCCAGCTGTACGGCCAGTGGAACCTGGGGCAGAACCTGGTGCTCGCCTGGTCGCCGGTGCCAGGTGGCCTGCAGATGCTGGTCGTCCCCCACTACGCGGTGGCCGGCTATGGTGCCGGCGTGGCCCCGGCGGAGGACCCCCGGGCGGAGAATCCGGCCCACCAGTTCATCATGCACCTGCTGCCGGGCAGCCGGCAGTTCACGGCCCGGCAGATGGCCAATGCCACCCGGCTGCTCGGCGTCGAGCCGGTCACGATCACCCTGCGCCACGCCTTTGCCGGGACACCCGCCGAGATCGCCGGGATCGAGCGACTCGTCAGGCGTTACAGCGTGACGTTCGTGCCCAGCCGCGCCGTCGCCCTCTTCGACATCGTCGGCTTCGGGCTACTCGGGCCGTTCGAGCAGCTAAACCAGCTGAACAGCCTGTCCTGCTCGATCAATGCGGCGCACAGCCGTCTGCTCGGCCGTCGCCTCCCCGTCAACTTCGCGCGCTCCAGCACCGGTGATGGCTTCTATATCTGGAACCGCGATACGGGCCTTGATGCCGATACGAGCCTCTACCACTTCATGCACCTGGTCCTGGCGGACAATGCCATCACTTGGCAGAAATCCGGGGGCCGGGGCGTGCCCATACTCAGGACGAGCTTCCACGTCGGCAGCTGCTACGAGTTCAACCATGCCGAAAGCCTGAACCCCACCATCCACTGCGACGTGGTCGGCGACGTCACCATCGCCCTTGCCCGCATGATCGAGCACGCCATGCCGGGCCAGATCCTGGTGGGCGAGTTCCAGATTCCCCCGGCCGCCGCTGATGCCCCCAGCCTGGACGCGGCAGGCTTCGTGGAACATGCCCAGGAGAGCCTGTCCGGCCTCCAGGGCCTCGAGCTGTCGGGCGATGCCGTCGACTCCATCAAGTGCTATCTCACCGGTGAGGCCTGCGCAGACGGCACGTTCACGATTCGCCGGCTGGCTGTCGACGACAAGCATGGGCTCCGGCGCCATGTCTTCAATGCGAAGGTCAACATCCATCGCCGGGGCGGCCACCCGATCCTGCTCGGGATCGAGGATCGCCTGCTGCGCGCTACCGCAGTCACCTGCAGCGCATGAACGGCGGCGAAATCCCGCCCTACCTGGCGCTCGCGTTGCAGGTACCGACACATCCGGTTGGCGGACTGTCCGACCGGGGCAAGGCCCGTCAGTGCATGGCCGCCAACATCGCGGCCATTGCCACGGCGCTCGCGGCCGGCACGCCCCGGCTCGCGGAGGCCGCCGGAGTGCCCGTTCGGCTCGTCGTCCTCCCCGAGTACGTGCTGACCGGCGCCCCCGGCGCCGGCCCCTTCCGCGACTGGCGTGACCTGGCCTGTGTGGAGCCTGATGGCGCCGAGGTGGAGGCTTTGGGCAACATCGCCCGCCGGGGCGACCTCTTCCTTGCTGCGAACGCCTACGAGGCCGACCCGGCGTTTCCGGATCTCTACTTCCAGTCGAGCTTGGTGCTTTCCCCCGGCGGCGATGTGGTCCTGCGCTACCGCCGGCTGATCTCCCTGTACTCGCCGAGTCCCTATGATGTCTGGGAGCGCTACCTGGATGCCTATGGGCCCGAAGCCCTGTACCCGGTGGCTGAGACGGCCATCGGGCGGATCGGCGCTGTCGCATCGGAGGAGATCCTCTACCCGGAGATCGCCCGCTGCCACGTCCTGCGGGGGGCGGAGATCCTCGTCCATTCCACCAGCGAGATGGGCAGTCCCCGGCCCACCGGCAAGGAACTGGCCCGGCTGGCGCGGGCTGCCGAGAACTGCGCCTACGTGGTCTCGGCAAACACCGCAGGTGTCCCCGGCACCGGGCTGCCGGCCCGCTCGAGCACCGGCATGTCGAAGATCGTGAATTACGACGGGCGGGTCCTGGCTGGCGCGCCGCCGGGTGGCGCGAGCCTGGAGGCCCACGCCGTGCTGGATCTCCCTGCACTTCGGGAACGCCGCCGGCGCGGTGGGCTGGCGGACACGCTGAGTCGCCTGCCCCTTCGAGCCTTTGCCGAGGGGTATTCCCGCACGACGGCGCGCGCGCCGGACGAGCTGGCCACTGCCCGCAATGCCTCACGCAGCAGGCTCCTGGAGCTGCAGCAGGCAACCATCGAGCGACTCGCCCGCGCGGGGCGGATCTAGCCCGGCCTAGCGGTCCTTCCCGACCTTGAGCTCGCCGGCCACGTAGTCGAAGCCCGGGTGCTCGAAGTCGTGGGGATGATTGTGTCCATCCGGCGAGCGGACCCACTCGTAGAGCCGGGGCTTGTTACGGGCCCACTGGGCTGCCGAGCGCTGGCGGTTCTCCTCCGGGCTGGTCCAGGGGTTGAAATGGAAATAGTTGTGCAACTGGCTGTCCGTGCGGCCGAAGCCGAGCACGCCGAGCTCGCTCGCAAAGGCGCCGTGGTTGATGTATTCCGGACGCCAGAAGTAGCCGCCTGTAGGCAGGTTGCCAAACTGCATCATCCAGGACGTCCCATAGATGTGGTAGCTCTCCTCGCAGCAGTCGTGGTAGGAGATATTGTCCTGCCAGTAATTGGGAGTCATGCAATAGAGCAGTGAATGCGCGTGGGTCAACGGGTCCGACCGGAGCATCTTCACCATGCAGCCCGGTGCGACCGACGGCCGGATGAAATCGGCAGCCTTCCACTGGAGGCCCTCGTAGGCATCGACCATGACGAGCTTGTCGCGCTCAGCCCGTGGGTGGTCCACGTCGGACTCCAGGAAGCTCGGCTCACCGTAGTTGTAGAACATGAGGCCGACGGCACCCCTCGGCACCGACAGGGCGGGCATGCTCACACCCGCGGGCACGAAGAAGAAGTTCCCCTTGCCGTAGGTCTTGCCCCCGTACACCACCGATCCCGACATGATGAACAACTCCATCTCGGAGTAGCTCATGCCGGGCGGAAGGCGGAAGCCGGCGTCGAAACGCACAGTCATGGAGCAGGCCCCGCTGTCGGGGTCCAGGCTCAGCATCTTGTAGTGCATGCCCTTCGGGAACCCTGGCAGGGTCATCTTCCTGAAGGGCATGTCCCGGTCGACGAGGGGTTCGATATGCGGCCGTGCCATGGGAATTCCTTGCGGTCAGTTCTGGTCTGCAGAAGCCGCCGACGCCGGCCGCAGGGGCACGGTGCGGTGGACCCAGTTCTTCGGATCTTCACGTCGGGCAGGTGACGGTATCACCAGGATCTGCTGCTTGCCGAGCCGCTCCATTTCCTCCCGGTCGATCTCCCAGCCCCGGGCGGCCCAGCGCCAACAGCACTTGCGGAACGCAACCTCCATCCCGTCGGTCTCGACGAGCAACTCCTCCGACAGCGAACGCGGGGTCAGCACGGGGCGGACCCGTTCCACGACCGAGAGATCCTCCCGCACTGCCAGCTCGATGGCAGCAATGCGCTCGGCATCGTGCTGGGGCGCCTTGAGATAGTTGCGGGCCTGCCAGCCGAAGGCGCGACTCAGCTTGTCCTCCACGGGGGTACGCGCCGTGAAATTGATGAGGCTCATGCCTTCACGGAAAGTGGGCTGGATGCGATGGCACAGGCCGACGAGGCTGAACTCCAGTCCCACCTGGGTCGACTTGCGCTCCTCGGACAGCAGTTTCGCCATCTCGCCCGTCTTCTGGTCAGCACCCGGGGCCGGCCGCACCCGGGCCACGCGCGCGCCCCACTCGGAGTGCTCGATCGGAAACACCTCGAGCTTCGGGTTCCGGTAGGCGCCGAACTGCTGGTGCACGAAATTGATGTGGGCCGTGTCGAGGGAATTCTCCTCGAAGCGCATCCAGTTGGCCTTGGCCTCGAAGCCATAGGGCACCCGGTGCCAGTTGCCCGCATCGTCGTACTCGGGGAACAGGTCCGGGACAGACGGCCGGTCGCCCTCGGGCAGATCCCCCAGGAATACCCAGACCCAACCGTACTTCTCCTGGGTAGGATAGCTGTCGACACGGGCACGCTTCGGAATCGTGGCCCCGTCCGCGAGGTAAGGGATCAGTGTGCAGTTGCCACCGCGGTCGAACTGCCATCCGTGATACGGGCAGACGACCCGGGCGCTCGCGACCTTGCCACCCGACAAGGCCCCACCACGGTGGCAGCAGACGTCGGCGAGACAGGCAACGGCGCCGTCCGCGCCGCGGAACAGGACGAAGTCACAACCGAGCATCCGTATGCCAAAGGGGGCCCGGGTGGTGACCTCATGGGACCAGGCCGCCACGTACCAGTTGTTGATGAGCATGGACC
>CALGMY010000121.1 GCA_937958785.1 uncultured Gammaproteobacteria bacterium
CGCTCCTACAACGCGACTACCGGCGCTTCAGCTTCGCGGCGAGCAGTTCGGCGATCTGGACGGCGTTCAGGGCGGCACCCTTGCGCAGGTTGTCGCTGGAGACGAAGAGGACCAGGCCATGGTCGACCGTGGGGTCCCTGCGGATGCGGCCCACGTAGCTCGGATCCCGGCCAGCCGCCTCGAGGGGCGTCGGCACGTCGAGCAGCTCGACACCAGGCGCGGCGGCCAGCAGTTCCTTCGCCCGGGCCACGCTGAGGGGCCGGGAGAATTCCGCATGCACGCTCAGCGAGTGGCCGGTGTACACGGGCACCCGCACGCAGGTGCCGGCCACCTTGAGGCCGGGGATCTCCAGGATCTTGCGGCTCTCGTTGCGGAGCTTCAGCTCCTCGTCGGTCCAGCCCTCGTCGCCCTCCACGGGGTCGCTGGCATAGGCGCCGGCGTAGGGCAGCACGTTGAAGGCGATGGGCTTCGCGAACTTGGCGGGCTTCGGCATGGAAACCGCCGAACCGTCCACGGCGAGACGGGCGGACTCGGCCGCCGTCTGCTTCACCTGGGTCTCGAGGTCGGTGACACCGGCAACGCCACCGCCGGACACGGCCTGGTAGGTGGCGGCGACGAGGCGCACCAGGCCCGCCTCCACGTGCAGGGGCTTCAGCACGGGCATGATGGCCATGGTGGTGCAGTTCGGGTTGGCGACGATGCCCTTCGGGATCACGTCCAGCGCGTGGGGGTTCACCTCGCTCACCACCAGCGGCACGGCCGGGTCCATGCGCCAGGCGCTGGAGTTGTCCACCACGATGGCGCCGGCGGCGGCCACCCGGGGCGCCAAGGCTTTCGACGTGGCGCCACCCGCCGAGAAGATGGCGATGTCCACGCCCCGGTAGTCGGCCCGGTCCGCGTCCTCGACGGTCACCGCACGGCCCCGCCAGGGCAGCGTGCGGCCGGCCGAGCGGGCGGAGGCCATGAACCGCACCTCGTCCGCGGGGAAATCACGCTGCTCGAGGATCGAGCGCATGGCCTCGCCCACCATGCCGGTGGCGCCGACGATCGCGATGCGCAGGGGGTGCTGGGCTGTCATGGGGCAAAGGGCCAGGGGGTGGATTGGCGGCGGATTCTAGCGGCTCGGGGCCACCGGCACCACGTCGAAGGCGAGGCTGATGCGCTCGCCCGGCTGCCGGAACGGCAGGGTCCGGTGCCAGTACCAGGAGGGGAACACGAGCAGTCGCCCCGGGGCGGCCGCAATCCGGCGGCGCTCCGGCGGCACCCGGGCCGCCACCCGGGCCGGCGGCTCCCCGAACTCGATGGCCCCGTCGTCGCCGAGGCCGTCCGGCAGGGCCACGTAATACACGCCGCTCAGCCAGGCGAGCGGGTGCAGGTGGGGCAGCTGGTGGCCGCCGGGCGCGAGCAGGGTGCCCCACAGCCGGAGCGTCCAGCGCTCCGCCGCCCAGTCGAGCACCGGGTGGCCGGCGTGTCCGCGCCGGAGGTCCGCGATGAGGTTTCGGAGCTCGGCGTTCAGCGCGTCCCGGAACGCGGCGAGCACGGGCGCCGAGTCCGGGTCGAGCTCGCCGGTCTGGGCCCCGCCCCGGGTGGACTTGCTGCGGGGGCTGGGAAGGCAGGACGGATCGGATCGCAGCTGCGAGGCGAGCCGCCCGTTAAAGTCGTCCCGACTGGCGTACCCCCGGGGCACCGGCAGTTCCCGCAGGGCCACGAGCCCCTCCAGGTCCACGAGCTGCCGGGCGGCCGCCGTCTCGCCGGCGTCCCGGAGCGCGACGCCCCGGGACGCGAGCACGAGGCGCTCGCCCGGGTGCCGGGCGAGGAATTCCCCGCTCACCCGTAGCGCGTCGGCACTGCGGCCCGCCGCGGAGAGCAGCGCGGTGAGGTCGGCGGCGGCCCGGGCGTTGTCGGCGTTGACCCGGAGCGCGGCCTCGAGGACCTGGATCCCCTCCTCCACCTCGCCGAGCTGCTGGCGGGCGAGCGCCAGGTTGATGAGCGCCATGTCGTCGGGGCCGGCCGCGAGGGCGGACTCCAGCACCGGCACCGCCTCCGCGTGGCGGCCGAGGCCGACGAGCACGGCGCCCCGGGTGGCGAGCAGCGCCGGCTGATCGGGCGCCGCCGCGAGGGCGGCCTCGCATTCGGCCAGCGCCTCGTCCTCCCGCCCGGCCTCGGCGAGCGTGTTGACGAGGTTGCAGCGGATCTCCACGTCGGCGGGCTCCAGCGCGAGCGCGCGCCGGTGGCAGTCGATGGCCTCCGCCACGTGACCCCGGTGCTGGAGCAGCGCGCCGAGGTTGGCGAGCGCCTTCACCGACTGAGGTCCCCGGGCCACGGCCCGGCGCAGCGCCGCCTCGGCGAGCTGCAGGTACCCGGCCGCCAGGTACGACACGCCGAGCTCCGCGGCAGGCTCCGGATCGTCCGGCGCCACCTCCGTCGCCCGGCGGAGCAGCTTCAGCGACAGCGCCGTATCCCCGCGTTCGCGGGCCAGGATGCCGCGCAGGCGCAGCGCCTGGGCGTGGCCGGGCTCGAGGCGCAGCACCGCGGCGTAGGCCGCGTCGGCCTCGGCGAGGCGGCCGGCGCGGTGGAGGGCCATGGCGTCGCGGATCATGATTGAGGCAACCAAGCTCGGCCGCCTGAATTTGGAAAGTTCATCGTCGAAGACCCCAGGCGCCCAAGGGCGCATTCTGCTGACTATCGCACCATGTTGCTCACATGGGCCCCCAGTTTGTTGTCATTCCCGCAGGAAATCCCCGTTTCCCCACGCCGCTACCGCCACTAGGCTTGCGACACAGCCCTCGGGCGCCCAGGATCCGTGTGTTACGATGTCTTACAGTCTTCAGTTGCCGGTGATCCCAGTGAGCACGCTGACCATTCGGCTTGACCCGAAGCTCGACCGCCTGCTGGCCCGGATGGCCCGGGAGAGCGGCCGCACCAAGAGCGAGGTGGCCCGCGAGGCTCTGCGCAACCAGCTACTGCTGGAGGAGTTCCGCGCCCTCCGCAGCGCCGCCATGCCGGCTGCCGCAGCCGCCGGCTATCTGACCGACGAGGACGTCTTCCGCGACGTGTCGTGAGGGTATTCCTCGATACCAACGTGCTGGTCAGCGCCCTGACGACGAGAGGCCTGTGCAGCGAGGTGCTCGAAACGGTGCTCGTGGCCCACGAGCTGGTCGTGGCCGAACCGCTTTTCGTCGAACTGCGCCGCGTGCTGGCCCGCAAGTTCGGCATACCCGCCGGGGTGATCACTGGCTATGAGGAGTTGCTGCGCCGGCAGGGCGAATCGGCTGCACCGGGCCTTCTCCCCCCGGGGTTGCAGCGGGCCGGGCGGGTGGACAGGCCCGACCGGATCCTGCTGGCCTGCGCGCTCGGCGGCAACGCGAGCCTGTTTGCCACCGGAGACCGCCAGCTCATGGCGTTGAAGCGTGTCGCCGCACTCCAGGTCGTCGGCGCCCGGGAATGCTGGCAACTGCTCGGCGGGCATGCGCCACGGGGCTCCCGCTCCCGCTGACCATCACGCGGCACCATGCCGCACGACCCAACCGCGCCCATGCCCTACAGTCCCGGTCTCCCCTCCCGACCGGATGCATTCCCATGCCTGCACACCCCTGGCTGGCCGAGACGCCCTGGCCCACGCGCCAGCTGCCCCGCGATGAACTGAAGCGTCGCATCGAGCATTTCCTCGCGACCCACTGGATGGGCGTGCTGTGCACGGTGGGGCGGGACGGGCCCATCGGCAGCCCGGTGGAGTTCTACGCCGAGGGACTCGCCGTCTACATCCTGCCCCAGCCCGGCAGCCCGAAGGTCAAGGCGCTGCAGCGGGACCCCCGGGTGTGCGTGGCGATCCACGGCGAGAACTGCGGCTGGGCCAGCGTGCGCGGCGCCCAGCTGTTCGGCACGGCGGAATTCCTCGAGCCCGGCACGCCGGCGCACGCGCACGCCATGACCATCTACCGCTGGCAGGCGTCCTCGGTGCAGCTCGGCCGGCCCCTGGACCAGCCGCCGGCGACGGCCCTGGTGCGCATCGACCCGGAGCGGGTGGTGTACACGGAGCAGTGGCTGCGCAAGGACGGCTTCGGCCCCCGCCAGATCTGGCACCGGGACCCGGACCGGGTGGCCGGCGCCCTGCAGTACGGGCACTGACGCGGCAGACCGTCCGTCAGCTCACCCCGCCCGCCGCCAGTTCTGCTTCGCGTGGAAACCGAGCTTCCAGAGCCAGGTCTCGGTGTACAGGATCCGGTCCGGCACGACCTTCAGCACCTGGCGCTCGAAGGGCTTGCTCGTGTCCATGGCCAGGTCGCTCATCCACTCGTGCCAGCGGAAGACCTGCATGCCCCGGTCCCACCCGGGCGCGTGGGGCTCGATGATATGGGCGGTGCCGAACACCTGGGCACCCCGGGCGCTGTGCCAGCCGTGGTAGGCGCCATGGATCGCGATGGAGATCCGCGGGTCCCGCTGCAAAGCCTTCAGCTTCGGCGTGCCCGGGTCCGGCAGCATGTACAGGTCGAGCCCGTCGGCGTAGTACTCGATCGGGCTCGCGATCGGCTGGCCCTTGCCGCCCACCGTCGCCATCACGCACATGTTGGTGGAACCCCACAGCTGCTGGATGCGGTCCTCCAGCTGGTCCCGGGGCAGTTCGGCGGTCGGCCAGGGCGGCTCGACCCAGCGGTAGGCGGTGCTCATGGCGTCTCTCCTGGCGGTGGTATAGTCGGATTATGCTGACAGCCCGCCCCGGTCGCAGCTTCTTCCTCGCGCTGGTTGTCCATTTCGCGCTGCTCCTGCCCGTTGCGGACCTGGCCCACCACAGCGGCCATGCCGACGAGGAGACCTGCGAGGTGTGCCTGACGTTCGCCACCCTGCAGACCGGTGCCGTGCCCGCCCAGGCGGCGATGTCCCCGCCGGCGCCGTACCTGGCGCTGTCCCCTCCCGTCCACGCCGGTCCGGGCTACGCGATGCCCGGCCGGGCGACCGCCCGGGGCCCACCCCTGGCCTGAACCGGCGCCAGTATCGCGGCCCGTGGGCACGCCCCCGGACCGCGCGGTTCACGACAGGAGGTTCAGCCATGCAGAAGACCCATGGATTCCTGGCGGCACTTGCCGCCATCACGCTCGTTCAGGTCGCCGGGGCCGGCGAGACCCGTTCCGCCGGCAAGCACGAACACGGCACCACCAGCCTCGGAATTGCCGTCGAGGGCCAGAGCCTGGTCCTGGAACTGGACGGCCCAGCCGCCAACTTCACGGGCTTCGAGCGCCCGCCGGCTAACGATGCCGAGAAGCAGGCGCTTGCCCGGGTGCTGAATGCGCTCCGGGACGGGGCGGCACTGTTCGGCACGCCGCCGGAAGCCGCGTGCCGCCTGAAGTCGGCGGCCGTCTCGCCGCCCGGGTACGAGGACGACGGCCACGCGGACCTGGAAGCCTTCTGGGAATTCACCTGCGGCAGCCCCGCCGCGCTCACCTGGGTCGAGGCCCGGCTGTTCAAAGCCTTCCCCGGCACGGAGAAGCTCTCCACCAGCGTCGTGACGGACAAGGGCCAGAAGGCCGTGGTGCTCACGCCCGGCACCACGCGGGTACTGCTGCCGGAATGAACGCGGTCGAACTCCGGGACGTCGGGTTCGCCTGGCCCGGCGGTCCGCCCCTGCTGGCCATCGACCGGTTCGACGTGGCGCCCGGCGAGCGGGTCTTCGTGAGCGGCCCCAGCGGCTGTGGCAAGAGCACCCTGCTCGCGCTGATCGGCGGCGTGCTGCTGCCCTCCCGGGGCACGGTGCAGGTGCTCGGCGAGTCGCTGGGGGAGATGCGCGCGGCACGGCGGGACGCCCTGCGGGTCGACCGCATCGGCTTCATCTTCCAGATGTTCAACCTGCTGCCCTACCTCTCGGTGCGGGACAACGTGGCACTCCCCTGCCAGTTCTCGGCCCGACGGCGGGACCGTGCCCTCAGCGAGGCCACCGACGTGCGCACCGAAGCCGGGCGCCTGCTGGGTCAACTCGGGCTGAACGACCCCGCCCTGCTGGACCGCCGGGTCACCCAGCTCAGCATCGGCCAGCAGCAACGCGTGGCGGCGGCCCGGGCACTGATCGGGCGGCCGGAGCTGCTGATTGCCGACGAGCCTACCTCATCGCTGGATGCGGACGCCCGCGCCGACTTCCTCGACCTGCTCATGGCCGAGTGCCGGTCGGCCGGCAGCGCCATCGTCTTCGTCAGCCACGACCGGTCGCTCGCCAGCCGCTTCGACCGGCAGGTCGACCTGCCGGCACTCAACCAGGCCGCCCGGAAGGCCGCATGAGCGGCCTGGGCACCATCGCCGGGCTCGCGGCCCGCAGCCTCTGGAACCGGCGGGGTTCGGCGCTGCTCACGGT
>CALGMY010000122.1 GCA_937958785.1 uncultured Gammaproteobacteria bacterium
CCGGCCACGGGCCGGCATCCGCTGCCGGACCCGGAGCGCCTGCGGGTCCTCTTCAGCAGCTTCGGCATCGGGCCCGAGACCCGGGTCGTTGCCTATGACGACGGCCCGGGTGCGATCGCGGCGCGGCTCTGGTGGTTGCTGCGCTGGATGGGGCATCGCCACGCGGCGCTGCTGGACGGCGGGTTGGCCGCCTGGCGGGCCGCCGGCCTGCCGCTCGCCACCGACGCGCCTGCGCCGGTGCCGGGCCGCTCTTTCACCGGCCAGCCGGGTGCCATGCCCACGCGGGACACTGCGAAGCTGGCCGCGGCCCTCGCGAGCGGGGATGGCCGGCTCCGGCTGCTCGATGCCCGGGCACCGGACCGCTTCGCCGGCACCACGGAACCGATCGATCCCGTTGCCGGCCACGTTCCCGGGGCCATCAACGCCCCGTTCACCGGCAACCTCGGCAGCGACGGCCGTTTCCTGTCCCCCGGCGAGCTGGCGGCGCGCTTTGCGGCGCTGGCCGGGAACCGCAGCCCGGCGGATGTGGTCTGCATGTGCGGCTCCGGCGTCACGGCCTGCCATAACCTCTTCGCCCTCGAGCTGGCCGGCCTGTCCGGCGCGGCCCTCTACCCGGGCTCCTGGAGCGAGTGGATCCGGTCCCCGGACCGGCCGGTCGCTAAGGGGCCCTGACGTCCCCGTAGCCGCCCCATGGTTGGCTCATGGCGGCTTTACCCGTACAGTCTCGCCCGCCCAATCCACAGGAACCCCGTCCGGCATGAACACGAGCATCCTCCAGCGCGATCATCGCGCCATCCGCGGCACCATCGCCTACCGCAGCAACAAGCCGGACCGGGTGGGCCAGGAACGTGGGCGCGAGCACTTCCACATCTCCGTCCACAGTGACGGCCGCCGGACCTGCAGCGCCCATTCGGAGATCGACGACCGCCCGAGCGTCATGCGCGACATCGTCTACAGCCTGGACGAGCACTGGCTGCCGACCGACTGCTTCGTGCGCCTCACGGTGAACGATCGCTTCATGGGCACCGGCTGGTTCCGGTTTGGTCCGGATTTCGCCGAGTGCGAGACCTACACCGCCCTCGAGGGCCGGGTCACCCAGCGCATGGAGACGCGCGGCCGCCTGCAGGCCTTCCAGAACCACGCCATCGTCTGCGATGCGTGGCACATGCAGCTCTTTGACCGGCACAAGGGCCCGGGCCTGCAGAGCATCGACGAGATGCTGCTGTCGTCGCCGGACCACCGGGGTGCGACGGGTCCGATGCTCTTCCGCATCGGCTTCGGCGTGGAGTACGTCGGCGAGGAGCAGATCACCGTCAAGGCAGGCAGGTTCGACGCCCTGCATTTCCGCTTCGTGTCGTCACCGGGCCTGCCCCAGGCGCACCCGGCCTACGACATCTGGTGCACCGCCGACGGGGACTTCATCTTCCTGAAGGGCGTCATCGGTGGCTACATGCTCACCGAGTACGAGCTGGTCCGCCTCGAGTACGAGAAGGGCTGATCAGTCCGGGTCGCTGGCCAGCCCGGCGATCTCCACCAGCTCCAGCCATTCGCCCGCCGGTCCCACGGTGGCTGCAGCCCGCTGGCCGCTGTAGGGGAACTCGGCGATGCGCGAGGGCGGGGCTCGCCAGTCCAGGGCAAGGCGGTCGAGGTCCGCGACCCCGAAGGTCACCATGGCGATGCCGCCGGGCAGGGCACCCGCCCGCACCGGCCGGGGGGCAGCCACGGCCGGATATTCGTCGAGCTCCACCAGGAAGTCGCGGGGCAGCGGGGCCACCGCCAGGGGATACACCGTATCCAGCGGCAGGCCGAGGGCCCGTGAGAGCGTCGTGATCTGCCAGCGGGCGGTCTCGCCGACGGGCAGGCCCAGTCGACTGCCGTAATAGTCCCGGAGTTCCGGGAGGGACGGCCCGCCCAGGACCATGATGAATATCCGGTCCACGGGGGCGGCCGCGGGCGACATGGGAATACCGGCGAGCATGGGCACGGGCACCCGCGTGAAATACAGCAGTTCCCCGGCGGGGCCGATGGCCTGCATCGCGCGGGGGGCCGTCGGACCCGGTCCCAGGTTCCGGGGCGGGCCCACGGTGCGGAACGGCCCGTCCTCGAAGCGTCGGGCAAGGGCGTCCGGGTCGCTGGCCAGCAGCTCGAGGGCGTTCCAGCCATGGGAGGTGCCGGCGGCCGGCACCTCCGCCGCGGCGTCCTCGATGAACCGCAGGTACACGTCCCGGCCGCTGGCCGGCTTGAGGATCAGGAACTCCCGGTCCCGCAGGGCGGGCGCGGCCCAGAGGTGTGCCTGGGCCGCGCTGATGCGGCCCCGGTGGACGGCCTGGTAGCCGAGTTCCTCCCGGTAGGGGCCCTCGACGGCCGCAAGCTGGTTGACAATCAGGGTAACCGTAATTATGGATTTCAACATGTTGCCAACTGATCCTCACGTGTTTTCCGCCCAATGCCCGGGGCCAGTGCCGGCATTCTAGCGGTCGGGCCGGGAAGCCAGCGGGTCGCTTGGGCGGACCACGCTATTCCGGTATGGTGCCCGGCTACTCCAGAGGGGCGGAATTCCATGGCGGCGAAGGAGGGCGGCGGGCTCTACTACGGCTGGATCATCGCGGTGACGTCGGGCCTGATCCTCCTGGTCACCAACGGGATGACCATCGGTGGCCTCAATGTGTTCGACAAGCCGCTGCTCGATTCCCTCAGCGCGGCCGCCGGTGAACCGGTGAGCCTCGCCGGCCTGAAAACCCGCGATGCGATCACCCTGGCCGTCAGCGGCCTGCTGGCGCCCCTCGCCGGGGCCGCGGCCGACCGCTTCGGCGTCCGGCCCCTGATGTTCGTGGGTGCGCTGCTGCTCGCGGCGGGCTACTACCTGTATTCCACCGTCGACTCACTCGGCGACATCTACGCCATCCACGTGCTGTTCGCCGCCGCACTGGCCACCTGCGGCCTCGTCGTGAACGTCATACTTGTCTCACGCTGGTTCGTGAAGGACCGGGGCCTTGCGATGGGCATCGCGCTCGCCGGCACGAGCCTCGGCAGCGGCACCCTGCCGCCGATCAATGCGATGCTGATGGCCGAGGTCGGCTGGCGCGCGGCCTTCGCCTGGACGAGCCTGTTGCCCCTCGTGCTGCTGCCGCTGGTCCTCTTCGTCGTTCGCGAGCGGCCGGCTGACCTCTCGGCCCAGCAGCCCGCGACCGCGGCCACGGGCACCTTGGCCGCCGGCAGCATCCCCTTCGCCGCGGCCTTGCGCACGCTCAATTTCTGGATGCTGGCACTGGTCGCGATGTTCACGTTCTTCTCGATCATCGGAACCCAGGCGCACCTGAACCTGTTCATGCTCGGCCGCGGCTTCAGCCAGCTGGACGCGGGCCTGAGCTATACGGTGCTGTTCTACCTCGGTCTGCTCGGCAAGGTGGCCAGCGGCTTCCTCGCCGATCGCCTCGGGCGGGGGCGTGTTTTCACCGGCACGCTGGCGATCATGGCAGCCGGCGCGCTGGCGCTGGCCCGGCCCGACGGCGTCGCGCTGTGGGTGGGGCTCGTTCTGTTCGGCTTGGGCTGGGGCGGGCTCTACACGCTCCTGCAGCTCCTGGCGGCCGACTACTTCGGACCCCGCCACCTCGGCAAGATCCTCGGCGCCATTACCGTGCTGGATACGCTGGGCGGGGCCCTCGGCCCGGTGGTGATCGCCAGCCTCCGGGATAGCACCGGCAACTACGACCTCGCCTTCATGCTGGTTGCGGGGCTGGTGATCGCCGCCCTGCTGCTTTCCACCCGGTTCCGGCTGGACAGGCCGGCGCCCCGCACCGCCTGAGAACCGCCATGCACAAGACCTTCAAGCCCAGCGATGCCCTGCGCGACGTGCGTTACGAGATCCGTGGCAGCCTCGCCAACCGTGCCCACGAGATGGAACGGCGCGGCTACGAGATCATCTCGCTGAACATCGGCAACCCCGGGCGGTTCGGTTTCCGCGCCCCGGAAACGATGCGCCTCGCCATGATCGAGAACCTGTCGAGTGCGGAGGGCTACTGCCACCAGAAGGGCATCTTCCCGGCGCGGGAGGCGGTGGTCATGCAACAGCAGTCGAGGGGCGTGTCGGGCGTCACTGCCGAAGAGGTCTTCATCGGCAACGGCGTCAGCGAGCTCATCGACCTCACGCTACGGGCCCTGCTGGATCCCGGCGACGAAGTCCTCGTACCGAGCCCCGATTACCCCCTGTGGACCGCGAGCGTGACCCTGAACCAGGGCCGTGCAGTGCACTATCCCTGCCGGCCCGAGAGCGGCTTCCAGCCGGACCCCGAGGCGATCGCGCGGCTCGTCACGCCCCGGACCCGGGGCATCGTGGTCATCAACCCGAACAATCCCACCGGCGCCGTGTACTCGGAGGAGACGCTCCGGGCCATCGTCCGCATCGCCGAGCAGCACCAGCTCGTGATCTTCAGCGACGAGATCTACGACGGCATGACCTACGACGGCGCGCAATTCATCCCTCTGGCGACCCTGGTGAACGACACGCTCTGCGCCACCTTCAGCGGCCTCTCGAAGGTGTACCGGGCCTGCGGCTACCGGGTAGGTTGGGTGTCCTACAGCGGGAGCCGGGAAAAGGCCCGCGACTACCTGCAGGGCCTCGATCTCCTCGCCTCCCTCCGTCTCTGCAGCAACGTGCCCGGCCAGTGGGCGGTGCAGACGGCGCTCGGCGGCTACCAGAGCATCCAGGAGCTGATCAGGCCCGGCGGCCGGCTCTACGAGTCGCGTCGGGTCATCATCGACTCGGTCGCGGCGAGCCCGTTCCTCACCCTGACGGCGCCCGAGGGCGCGATGTACGCCTTCGTCGGCATCGACCGCCAGCAGTTCCCGGACTTCAGCGACCAGGCCTTCGCGCTCGACCTGCTCGAGAAGAAGCATGTACTCGTGGCGCCGGGTACCAGCTTCAACACTCCGGACACGAATTACTTCCGTATCACGAACCTGCCGGATGCGGGCACGCTCCGGGAGGTCTTCGTGCGCATCCGGGAACTGCTGGAAAGCCATGCCGCCGAGCGGGCGGCCTGACGGACTTCCCGGGCGATGCCCCGGTCTAAGCCGTGACTGACGCCGTGGCCGCAGACGCCATCCTCTCCCGGGGTGGCGTACTGGTCACCGCGACCCCGCGCCTTGCCCGATACCTGCGTTTCCACCACGACCAGACACGGCTGGCCGCCGGTGACCGCGCCTGGCCGACCGCGGATGTTCTGCCGCTGGACGCCTGGCTGCGGCGGCACTGGGAGGCGACCACGCTGGGCGTGTCGCCCGGGGCCCGGCGTCGACTGCTCACCGACGACGAGGTACGTGTGGCCTGGCGCCGCGTCATCGCGACGGACAGCGACGGGACCGCGGCAGGGGTACTGGTACCGCTCGTGGCCCAGGGCTGGCGGCTGTGCCAGGACTGGCATATCTCGCTGGACCAGCTCGCGGCGGCAGCCGAGTCCGAGGACGCGCGCCTGTTCGTCCGCTGGGTAGAGGCCTACCGGGCCCTCAAGGACCGCCAGGGCTGGCAGGACAGCGGCGACCTCCTGGCGCATCTCGGCGCCGATCGGCAGGTTGAGCCGGTGCGGCCTGCCGGGAACGCGCCGCTCGGCCTCGCGGGCTTCGACGCATGGACGCCGGCACTCGCGAGGCTTGCCGCCCGGCTGCGCGCCACTGGCCAGCCGGTCCACGAGGTGGCGCCGGTCCGGAGGGCAGGACGGCTCGGGTGCCGGGCGGCGCGCGACCCGGAGGACGAAATCGCGGCGGCCTTTGCCTGGGCCGCGCGCGTGATGCAGGCAGGGAGGCCGGGACCCGCCCTCGTCGTTGCCAACCTCGAGCAGGAGGCGCCCCGGATCCGGCGCCTCGGCCTGGACATCCTCGCACCCGGCTGGCAGCTCCGCCCACCCGCCGTGTCACCCGTGGCCCTGGCTGTCGGCCGTCGGCTCGCGGACTACCCGCTCGTGCACGTCGCGCTGCTGCTTCTGGACCTCCTGGCGGATGGCGTCGCCTTCGAGGCGGCGAGCTTGCTGCTCCGCTCGGTGTACCTCGCCGGCGCGGAAGAAGAACGGGCCGGCCGGGCCGCGGCGGAAGTCGCCCTGCGGCAGGTACCCCTGGACCGGGTCCGGACCGGGAACCTCAGTTCGGCACTCGAGGGCCGGGCACCTGTGCTCGGCAACCGGCTGCGGCAGGCCGCTGACCTCGCGGGAGAGTCCCGGGGCCGGCGGCTCGCCCCGGGTGCCTGGGCCGCCGAGCTGTCCCGCTGGCTGGCAATGGCGGGCTGGCCGGGCACCCGCCCCCTGGACAGCGAGGAGTTCCAGGCCCTGGATGCCTGGCAGCGGCTCCTGGAGTCGTTTGCGGCCACCGAGGAGGTCACCGGTCTGCTCAGTGCGAAGGCATTGGGCGGCGTGCTCCGGGAATTCGCCCGTGACCGGCCCTTCGAGCCCGAGGGTGCCCCCGATGCCGTGCAGGTGCTGACGCCCCGGGAGGCGCTCGGGCAGTCCTTCCCTGCGCTATGGATCGCCGGGCTGACCGCTGACCAGTGGCCGCCGGCACCCCGGCCAAACCCGCTGGTGCCGCTGGGCCTGCAGCGGGCGGCAGGCATCCCCGAAGCGACGCCGGCCGGGCTGCTGGCCAGCGCTACCCGCCGCTTCACCGGCCTGCTGGCCGCCGCCGACGACGTCGTCCTGAGCTGGCCCGCAGAGGTCGAGGGCGCGGCGACCCTGCCAAGCCCTCTGCTCGCCGGACGGGCTTTGCCAGCCGACACCGGGCCGCCGACGCTGCCCCACCCGGACCGGTTGTTGCTGGCGGCTGCTGGCCCCCTGGAGGTACTGGCGGGTGACCTCCCGCCGCCCTTCGTCGCGAGCGGCACGCTGCGCGGCGGGGCCCGACTGCTGGCCATGCAGGCCGTATGCCCGGCGCGGGCGTTCATCGAGTTCCGCCTCGGTGCCCGGCCTGTCGAGCCGCCCGTACGTCCCCTGGACGCCGCCGCCCGGGGCAGCCTGGTGCACGCGCTGCTCGAGCAGCTGTACCGGGAGTCCGGCTTCACCCGCGGCCTCGGCGGGACCGACCCACGCGAGCTTCGCAGCCGTTTCGACCCTCTGATCGGTCGCGTGCTGGCACGGGTGCTGCCGGCCGGCGATGCCTACTTCGAGGCTCTCCGGCGCCTGGAGGCAGAGCGCGTATGGCGCCTCCTGCTGGCACTGCGTGAACTCGAGCAGGACCGTCCTGGCTTCCGGGTCGTGACGGAGGAGCCACGGGAAGTGGCGCTCGGCCCCCTTACCCTGCGCATCCGGCTCGACCGCATCGACGTACTCGACGCAGGCGGCGAGCTTGTCGTCGACTACAAGACCGGCAGGTTCGAGGCGAAGGGTTGGCGACACCCCCGGGTGCCCGAGAGCCAGCTGCCACTCTATGCCATCAGCGGCGGCTGTACCGGCGTGGCCGTGATCGAGCTCCGGGCGGGTAGCGCCCGACTCCGGGGGGTCGGCGCAGAGGCGACGGTGCCGGGAATGAAGCCCCCGGATGAGTTCTTCCGCGAGCCCGGGCTGGACTGGCCACAGGCGCTCGGCCGGTGGCGCGCCAGCCTGGAGCAGCTGGCCGCGGAGTTCGCGCAGGGGGACTTCCGCATCGATCCAGCCGACCGCCGCTGGGCCACCGACCCGTTCGCGGCTCTCACGCGCATCCATGACGTCGCCCCGGCCGGCGAAGAGGGCGACCCGGGAGATGCCCCATGAGTCCGGCCAGCGCACCGCCAGACGCCGCTATCAGGGTCCGTGCCCTCGACACGCGCTGCTCGTTCCTCGTGCAGGCGCCGGCCGGCGCCGGGAAGACGGAATTGCTGGTACGCCGCTACCTCTGCTTGCTGGCAGAGGCCGACGAACCCGAAGAGATCCTGGCCGTGACGTTCACGCGGAAGGCGGCGGCCGAGATGCAGCAGCGGGTGGTCGCCGCGCTCGGTGGTGGCGACAGCGCCGGCAGCGCACCGGAACTCGAGGCGCTTGCTGCGCAGGTACGGGAGCGTGACGGCCAGCGGGGCTGGCAACTCGCCCGACACCCCGCCCGCCTGCGCATCAGCACGATCGATGCGCTGAACGCCGCGCTGGCCCGAAGCGCACCTCTCAGTTCCGGCGCCAGCGCGTTGCGGACCATCAGCGAACGGCCGGGGCGCCTCTATCGCCTTGCCGCCGGGGAGACCCTTCGGCTCCTGACCGAGGGCGGGGCGGCGGGGGCCGCGGTGGAGAGACTGCTGCTGCACCTGGACAACAACCCGGGCAAGGCGGAAGGGCTGCTGGCGCAACTGCTCGCCCGTCGCGACCAGTGGCTGCCCTTCATCGGCGCAGGGCTCGAGCCCGCCGCCGCGAGGGCCGCGCTCGAAGGTGCGTTGCGACGACTGGTCGGCGCGGAGCTCGGGCGGGTCCGGGCGCTGCTGCCGGCGGAGCCTCTCGCCGAGCTCCGGGAAGTGGTGCATGCGGCGGCCATCAACCGGGGCGTCGACCTCGGCGCCGGCCTCGATGGTGACGAAGTTGCAGTGGCTGGCTGGTGGCGCGCCGCCGCGGGCCTGCTCCTCACCGACAAGGGCACCTGGCGCCGGGCACTCGACAAGCGCCAGGGCGTTCCCGCCGACCAGGGCGACCTCAAGGCCCACGCCCTGCGAATCCTCGGCGAGTTGCGGGAGATCCCGGGGCTGGAAGACGCACTCGCCGCCGTCCAGGCCCTGCCGCCGCCTGCCTACGACCCTGCCCAGTGGGGGGCCCTCGAGGCGCTGCTCACATTGCTTCCCTTTGCAGCAGCCTCCCTCAAACTGGTCTTCGCCGCCGAGGGCGAGACCGACTACCCGGAAGTGGCGGCGGAGGCCCGGGCCGCGCTCGGCGACGAGGTTACGCCCAGCGAGGTCGCGCTCCGCCTCGACTGGCGTCTACGGCACCTGCTCCTCGACGAGTTCCAGGACACTTCACAGGCGCAGTACCGGCTGTTGCTGGCACTGACCCGGGGCTGGACTCCCGGCGACGGCCGGACGCTGTTCCTGGTCGGGGATCCCATGCAGTCCATCTATCGCTTCCGCCAGGCCGAGGTGCGGCTGTTCCTCGACGTGCGGGACCACGGTCTGCCGGGCCTCGAGCTGGAATTCCTGCGCCTCACGGCCAACTTCCGGTCGGTCCCCGCGCTGGTTGCCTGGGCCAACGATGCCTTCGCCGGCATTTTTCCGCCTGGCGATGATCCCCTGGCGAGTGCCATCGCCTTCTCCCCCAGCGTCCCGACCCGGGCAGGTGGTGACGACGATGGCCCCGCCGTGAGCCTCCACGACAGCGCCTGGGACGATCCGGAGGCGGAGGCGCGGAGCATCGTCGGCATCGTGCGCAGGACACTGGAGCGCTGGCCCGACGAGACGATCGGCATCCTGGTCCGAAGCCGTGCCCACGCGCGCCACGCCGTGGCGGCGCTGACCGCCGCCGGCATTGGCCTCGGCGCCAACGAACTCGTGGAGCTCGGGAATACCAGCCTGGCTGCCGATCTGCTGGCCGTGACGCGGTCACTGGTGCATGCGGGCGACCGGCTCGCCTGGCTCGGCGTGCTGCGCTCGCCCCTCGGCGGCGTGTCGCTGGCGGACCTCGAGCGCATCGGCAGTCAGCTCCCCGCCGCCACGCTATGCAAACTTGCCGACCGGACCGGGGAGGTCCGGGGCCTGTCCGCGGACGGACGGACGAGGGTGCTGCGGGTCGCGGCGGCGTTCGCGCTGGGGCGCGGGCGCCTGGGCCGCCTGCCCCTGCGGGACGTCGTCGAGGGCGTCTGGCTGGAGCTGGGGGGGCCGGCATTCGCCGGGCGCGAGCTGGCCCTCGTGGAAATGATCCTTGCCGGGATCGACCGGCACGCGCCGGGGGGTGACTGCGCGGACACCCACGCGCTGGCCCGCGCGCTCCGCGATACCCGCGGCTCGCTGCCAGCAGCCGCGGCGCGCGTCCAGGTCATGACGATCCACAAGGCCAAGGGCCTGCAGTTCGACACGGTGATCGTCCCCGGTCTCGGGCGGCGTACCCGGCGGGACGACCGGCCGGCGCTGCTCTGGCAGGAGGTTCCCCGTGCCGCGGGCACCGATCTCCTGCTGGCGCCGGTGAATGCGACGGGAGCCGCCAATGATCCCCTGTATGAGCTGCTCTGGAGCCTGCGCGGGCAGCAGGAGATCGCCGAGACCGACCGGCTCCTCTACGTGGCGGTGACCCGGGCCCGGCAGCGTCTCCATCTGCTCGGACAACGCGAACCCGCAGCGGGAGCCGCCGGCGTCACGCGACCGCCGGCGCCCGGGCGTGGCAGCCTGCTCGAGCGGTTGTGGCCCATGGTGGGCAGCGCCTGGCCCAGGGAAGCCGCGACCCCGGCGAAGGCGCCGTCGTCAGCCGACCTTTCGGTGGCCTGGCTGCAGGTACCGCTGCGCCGGCTGCCCGCGGACTGGCAGCGGCCCGCGCCGCCCGCCGGGATAGTCCTGGACCGGGACGGTTCGGCCGATGCCCGCGATGCTGTTGCCTACGACTGGGCCAGCGCGTGGGCGCGCCAGGCGGGTGCCGTGGCCCACCGGTGCCTGCAGGAGCTGGCTGCCCGTCGCGGCGGGCTCAATCCGGAGACTCTCGCGGGGCTCCGCCCGGCCATCCGCCCGCTCCTGGTCCGGGCGGGCGTGGAGGGGGGGGCCATCGACCGCGCCAGCGAGCGGGTGCTGGCCGTCCTCGAGGCGGCGCTCCGGGATCCCGCCGGGCGCTGGGCGCTGTCTGCCGAGCACGGGGAAGCCGTGAACGAGTTCGCGGTGACGGTGGCAGAAGGGGGCCGGCTGCGACACCTCGTCATCGACCGGGCCTTCGTCACGGCCGATGGCGTGCGGTGGATCGTCGATTACAAGACCGGCAGCCACGAGGGCGGTGACCGGGCAGCGTTCGTCCGCTCGGAGGTCGAACGCTACGCGCCGCAGCTGCGCGCCTACCGCGCGGCGTTCGCCTGCCTCGAGGAACGGCCGACCCAGACGGCGCTCTACTTTCCGCTGCTCAGCCTTCTCGAGGTCGTCGATCCGGTCGCGCCACGCGACGCTGACTAGAAGGAGCCGGCGAGGCTCACCGCGTGGCTGCCGTCCGGCGTGGCGGGGCCGAGCATGGCGAGCGCCTGTCGCAGGCTGGCCGGTGCGTCTGGCCGTGGCCGGGCCGTGCCCTCGACGACATAGGAGCGGGGCGGCGTGAACGCGACCGTGCCAGTGATCTCGAGGGGCCCCCCGGCGTCGCGGAGTTCCCCGGTCAGTGGCTGGTCCTCCGGGACGTCCGGGCTGGCGAAGGTGACTTCGTAGGTTCCGGGTGGCGGCGGGCCGGCGGCCGATGGCAGCGGGAGGGTCACGCCGGAGACCCGCAGCGAGCCCACGGCAGACGTGACCCGGCCCTTGTGGAACGCTGCGGTCTCGAATCGGGCAGAGACCTGGCCTCCCGCAGTGCCCGCGGCAGGCGCGACCAGCGCCAGCGGCACCGCGGCCTCCAGGTCCTCGAGCCCGATGCGCCCGCCGCAGCCGATGCCGGCCGTGCCGTTCAGGAATCCGTCGGGCAGCGTGGCCTCGATGTCGGCAGCGAGTTCCCCGGCCAGCAGGCGCCCGAACCGCGCGTCCCAGCGCACCGGTCCGACGCTCGTGCCGCCGATCACGACCCGCTCCACGGTGCCCGCCCACAACGTGCCCGAGAAGCCCGCGGCGGCGTCCGGTGGCAGGCGGAGCAGCGGGGCGCCGACCCGTGCCGGCAGAAGGGCCAGCAGCGAGAGGAGCAGGGCGCCGAGGCCCGCGCCGGCCAGCAGGCGGGTCTGACCCACCGCCTAGGCCCCGGTCCGCTCGAGGACGAGGTTGGTATTGACCCGGCCGGGTTCGCCACTGGGATCGAAGGAAGCGGAGGCTGCCACCAGTCCGTGCCGGGCCTGCAGGTCGGCGAGCCAGCCGGCGAGGTCGTCGAAGGGGACGTTCTCGAGGCGCAGGCGAATGCCGCTGGCACCCTCCGGCTGGTTGCGCTTCAGGTAGGCGCCCAGCCCGCGTTCCCGCGTGGAGCGGTCTACCACCACGACCAGTGACTCGCCTGAGTCCGTTGCCGGCGCCGCACCGGGGCTCTGGGGCCCGAAGCGCCGGGCCACCTGTTCGATGTCCCGGAGCAGGCTGCGTTGTGCCTCGACCTCGGCGGCGGCCCGGCTGCGTGCCGAGTAGAGGGGCTGGATGCCGAGCGCATACACGAGTGCGAAGGCGGCGAAGACCGCCGCGGTGATCACCAGCACGCGCTCGCGGGGCGCCAGCTTCTCGAACCACTCCCGGAGCTGGACGGCAGGATTTCCGTTCATGCGCTCAGGCTCCGGCGCCGGTGATGCGGATACGGCCCTGGATCTCGTCGCCGGCCGCATTGGAGGACTGGATGTCGGCTTTCAGGCCGCCGGCCTCGACGACGTACTTGCGGATGCTGTCGAGCGACTCCGCACTGGGTGCGCGCACCTGCAACTCGAGGATGCCGGCGCGGTAATTGACGCTCTCGATCCGGGCATTGCCGGTCTTGGCCACTGCCACGGCCACGGTCTGCATCGTGTCGAGGAAGCGGGGCCCGGCACCCGCCGGGGAGGCGCCGCCGGCGCCGTCCAGCCTCGCGCGGACGAGGGAGCTCAGGTCGCCCGACGCGTCGACGCCCGGGAAGGTGAAGCCGGCGGCTTCACGGATCTCCGCCTCGAGGGCGGCACTCTCGCGCTTCAGGCGCAGGGCATCGGCGCCGGTGGTGGCGAGCACGGTCGCGGCCAGCGTCGCCACCAGGGCCGCCGCGAGCCGCCAGCGGGGCCACTGGTTGCCGTAGCCGGACGGTCCCGCGTAACCGCCCTGGAGCAGGTTGACGCCGGGGCTCGTGACGATCGCCGCGGCAAGGCGGAGCAGCGCGCCATCCGGTAACCGGCGCACCTCGATGCTCGTGACCCGGTCCTGGAACCGTTCCCAGAGTTCATTGGGCAGGCCATCCACCGTGGCATCGTAGGCCTGGAGGTGACGGGGGGGCACGGCCCCGTCCGGACCGGCAGGCCGGGCCTGTGCCAGCCAGAGCTCCAGCAGGTCGGCCAGGGACTCGGGTCCGCTGACCACGGGGTCGAGGCCCGGGTCCCGCAGCAGGACCTGGTGGTCTTCCATGACCAGGACGGAGTTGCCGGCGATGTCGAGTACGGCATCGCTGTCCGCGTACAGTGCCTGGGGCCGGATACCGGCCTCGGTGAGCCGGGCGGTCCAGCCATCGAGCAGTTCGCGTCGCACGACCGCGACGGCGACCTGGTCGTCGGGCAGGCGGGCACCGGCTGCGAAATGCAGGTCCTCGACATCGTCGGCGAGCACGTCCTCGAGCGCGAAGGGCAGGGCCTGGGCGATGCGGTTCGCGCCCTTCACCGGCACCTCGGCGCGGGTACGCAGGACGGCACCTGCGGGAACCAGAACGACCGTGCGGCGCCCGGCGGCAACCGGGGCAGCCCCGGCCAGGGGCCCCGCAGACGGGGCGAGCACGCAGGCACCCGCAGCGTCGACTACGGCCCATTCGGCACGGTCCTCGCCCAGCAGGCGGATGACGAGAGTCTCGTTCACGGCTCTGGTGTCCTGGCTTCCCGGGGCAGTCTCAGTAGGCGTCGAAGGCCCGCAACCGCGTGGTCACGATCTCGCCGTTGCGCTCGAGGAGACTGTACATAGTGGATTGTGCAGTGCCAATAGTCGCGGTCACCGTTAACAGAAACCAGCTGCTGCTGGTCCCAAGGGTGTCGGGCGGGATCTGCTCCGCCCCCGGGAAATCAGTGCGGAACTCGGACTCGTCTTCGTAGGCGCCGTTCACGAACGGTTCCACGTCGGCGGGCCCCGTATTGGGTAGCAGGGACGCGAGGACGAGGTCCGTCGCGGTGTTGACGTTGAGTTTCCAGCGCTCCCCGTTCGGTGGCCGGGGCAGGGCGGTCACATGGGGCCGCAGGGCGGCATAGATCTCCGGCGTGTACCCCGCGATGGCCAGCAGCTCGCTAGTCGTCGTGAACCAGAAGTTGGCGGGCCGGTAGGGTGGTTCGCGGCGGGTGTACTCGTCATCCTCGGCGCCGTTCAGCAGCGGTGACTGGTCAGGGTCCAGCCAGTCGATGGTGGCCTCCATGAGGGCTGTCGCCGTGCCGGGATCGAGGGGCCGCTCGAGCGGCAGCAGGACCAGCAGCCGCTCGAACTGCTCCGCGGCGGCATCGACGCGCTTGCCCGTGGTCATGTCGATCAGCCCGTTCAGGTCGAAGCGTCCCTGCTGGTCCAGGAGGTAACCCTCGAGCTTGCCGGCCTCCACGTCGAAAACCAGGGGCTTGGCCCAGTTCTCCTGCACCGTGTCGCTCCCGCCGGTGCCGTCGTCCCGGAAATCCTCCGCGAGGCCGAACTTCGCGAATTCCTCGCCCCCCAGGTCGTACTGCCGGGCCTGGTCCTGGAGCAGCAGCGACTCCGTGCGGCGCAGGTCGACGCTGCTCTGCCAGAGCAGCTTCACGGCCAGCACCGTCGCAATCGCCACCACCAGGATGGCCGTGAGGGCGGCAATGCCCGCCTGGCGACGGCGCGGCGCAGTGTTCACTGGGGTACCTCGATCAGTCGCTCGATGACGCCCCAGTCCTCGAGTTCCATCGTGACCTGGATCGCCTTGGGCCGGCCGCCGTCGGCGCCGCCGGCGCGGTTCAGGGGCGGCCACTGCTGCTGCCATTCTCCGACGCCCTGGGTCGGGTCCAGGTAGAGGATGCGCACCTCCTCCACGCCATCCAGCAGCTCCTCCCGCCGGGGTTCCTGCCCCAGCACGTGGTCCAGCACCGGCCAGTACTCGCGGACCAGCTTGCCGTCCTCGAGCAGGTACTGCACCCGCTGCAGCGTCCCACGATGGGGCAGGCTGGCCGGATTCGACCAGCCGCCGCGGGTGAGCCGGACGAGGAATCCGCCCCGGCCGTCGGCCAGCAAGGGCAACTCGCCGCTCGTGCCCAGTTCGTCCCGCACATACCGGGGTTGGATGCCGCTGAGGTCGTTGCCGAGCAGGCGCACGGCCCGCTGCAGTTTCACCAGGCGCTCGGCCTGGATGCGCGCCAGGGATTCCTGGCCCACGACGGCATTGAGGCCGCCGAGGGCCATCGCGCCGATGACGGCGAAGATGCCCATGGCGACGAGCAGCTCGAGGAGGGTGAAACCGGCGGCGCGCCGACCTGCAGGGCTCATGGCTCTCCCGGCTCCAGCAGGAACCAGTCCGCCTTCTCGGTGGGCGGTGCCCCGGCCGCGGGCCGCCCAATGAAGCCGGTGAGGGTGGTCACCACGCTCTCGGGACGGTCCGCAAAGGCCACGCTGATGTCGACGCGACGGAGTTCCGCAATCGGGGTCTTGTCCACCTTGATGGTGTAGCGCCAGGTGGTCTTCGCCATGTCGACTTCCTCGGAGCGGGAGCCGGTGGCCGGGAACTCCTCGAGCAGGCGCAACCGCGTCATCTCGTTGACGGCCACCCAGTGGGCAAGGGTCTTGTCGCGCAGGCGGCTGGCGGTGGTCACCGTCTGGTTGACCTGGCCGAAGGCGGCAAGCAGCCCGAGCGCCACGATCACGAGCGCCACCAGCACCTCGAGCAGCGTGAACCCGCGGTGGCCAGCGCGGTCAGCCATCGTCCCGTACCAGGGTGGTGCTGCCGTCCACCGCCACCTCTACGGTATAGGCGCGGCCATCGTCATCGCGGCTCCGGATGCGGACGTCGAAGGCATCGCTGATATCGCCGGAGGAGAAGATGAAGAGCTGCGGCTCGTACTTCTTCTCCACGTCCTTCTCGCTGCGTTCCAGGTTGACGCTGCGTCCCTCGATTTCGAGCTCGAGGCCAAACACCTCGGGCACCGCGTGCTCGCGGAAGACGTCGTCCCCGAGGGGCACCCACTCGTCGTCCTCGGGGTTGAAGGCGTCGCCCCGGTCGAACACCGAGAACTCGTAGCGGCCCGGGTAGAGTCGCAGGCCAAGCTCCCGGGTCTGGAAGGTGGCGTCCTCCAGGGCGAGGCCGATGAGCGTCTGCAGTCGCTCCGCCTCCCGGCGCAATTCCCGGTCGGTGCCGCCGGCGAGGCCAACGGACAGCGTGAACATGGTGGCCATGATGCCGATGATGAAGACCACCACCAGCAGCTCGAGGAGGGTGAAGCCGGCGGCCGCGCGCCGGAACGGGCCCGACCCGCTAGTCGAGGTCCCAGTTGCCCACGTCCGCATCGGGACCTTCGCCTCCGGGCTGACCGTCCCGCCCGAGCGAGTAGATGTCGAACTCACCCTGCTTGCCGGGATTCTCGTAGACATAGGGGCGGTCCCAGGGGTCCTTCGGCATGCGGTCCAGATAGCCCCCTTCGGGCCACTTCTGGCTGGTGTCCTGGGGTGGCGTGACGAGGGCATCGAGGCCCTCCTGGCCGGTGGGGTAGCGGAACCGGTCGAGCCGGTAGAGCTTCAGGGCGCTCTCGATGGCCCGGATGTCCTGCCGGACCTTGGCGACCTGGGCGTCGTCGATGCGGTTGATCACGTTGGGGGCGATGAGGGCGGCGAGGATGCCGAGGATCACCACGACCACCATGATTTCAATGAGCGTAAAGCCGCGTGCGGCCCGGAACGACGAGTTCGCGAACTTCATGAATTGACCCTGCGATTCTGCGATGATCCGCCGCAACCCGAAGCGGCGGTAGCCCGGGCGATTATCTGCCACCCGCCGGGCCCTGTCAGCAGTTTTCAGTCCCCGGTGACCAAGTGGCGCTAACCCACGGACGAATAACGTTTTCTCCGCGACTGGAATCGTCCTCGCTGGTCTGGGCCACCGGCTTTGCTGTGATGCTCGTCACGCTCCAGGCGCTGCCCGAAACCTGGCACCGGGCGCTCTGGTACGACCGGGCGGCCATTGCCGGTGGCGAGTACTGGCGCATCGTGACCGGCAACCTGGTGCACCTCGGGTGGACCCACCTCGCCCTGAACGTGGGGGCCCTCGTGATCGGCACCTTCGTCTTCTACCCGGCCCGCACGCCGCCTGCCTGGGCCATGGCCCAGCTGGTGTGTTCGGTCGCGACGAGCGTGGGTCTCTATCTCTTCAGCCCGCAGGTTGCCTGGTGCGTCGGCATGTCGGGAGCCCTGCATGGCCTCCTGATGATCGGCGCCATCGACTGGATCCGGCAGGGTGACCGGGTGGGCTGGCTGCTCGTCCTGATCTGGACCGCCAAGCTGGCCTTCGAGCACTTCGAGGGCGCGATGCCGTTCTCGACGGAGACCGTGGGATCGGCCGTGGTCACGGAGGCGCATCTCTGGGGCGCCGTGGGCGGGTTGCTGTATGTTGCCGCGGAAGCGCTCTACCGGCGCCGCAGGCCGGACCGAACCACACCATCCCTGGGAGGACAGGCTCGATGACCGCTGACGACGGACTCTTCTCGCTTGCCGGCGAGACGGCACTGGTGACCGGTGCCTCCCGCGGCATCGGCGCGGGCATCGCCCGGGTGCTCGGGGCGGCGGGCGCGACGGTACTTGGTACCGCGACGACGGCGGCCGGGGCGGAGGCGATCACGGCGCGCCTGGCCGCCGAGGGTATCCGCGGACGCGGACTCGTGCTGGACGCGTCGTCGGCCGCCTCCATCACGGCGATCCAGCAGGACATTGAGCAGGCCGAAGGCGGCGTCTCGCTCCTCGTCAACAACGCCGGCATCACCCGCGACAACCTCCTCATGCGGATGAAGGACGAGGAGTGGGATGCGGTGCTCGCCACCAACCTGACCGCGGTGTTCCGCCTCAGCAAGGCATTCCTGCGCGGGATGGTCAAGCAGCGCCGGGGACGGATCATCAATATCTCGTCGGTGATCGGCGCGATGGGGAATCCCGGCCAGGCCAACTACGCGGCGGCCAAGGCCGGCATCGTCGGCTTCTCCAAGGCCCTGGCGCGCGAAGTCGGCAGCCGCGGCATCACCGTCAACGTCGTGGCCCCAGGCTTCATCCAGACCGACATGACGGAAGCCATGCCCGAAGAGCAGCGGGCCCGCCTCGCGGCGCAGATTCCCCTGCAGCGACTGGGCACCGTTGACGATGTGGCGGCCGTGGTGCTCTTCCTTGCGTCACCGGCGGGCGCCTACCTGACGGGCGAAACCATCCATGTGAATGGTGGCCTGCACATGGCCTAGGCACAGCTAGATTGGCAATCAGCCTTGACGGTAGAATAGCCGCCCGTCAGGGGGTGCGATCCGCGGGCGCCGCGTATCGCTTAGTCTGCCTGGTCGGTCTCACGAAGAGGACATAGCATAGATGAGCAGCATTGAGGCACAGGTCAAGAGCATCGTCGCGGAGCAGCTGGGCGTGAAGGAAGAAGAAGTCACGAACCAGGCTTCCTTCGTCGACGATCTGGGCGCCGATTCCCTGGATACGGTCGAGCTGGTCATGGCGCTCGAGGAAGAGTTCGAGACGGAGATCCCGGACGAGGACGCCGAGAAGATCAAGACCGTGCAGCAGGCGATCGACTACATCACCCAGCGGTCTGCGGCTTCCTGATCCGGGCGGCGCGCGGCGTAGCCAGGGATGAGCGCGAGACGCGTCGTCGTCACCGGGATGGGCATCGTCTCCCCGGTCGGCAATGACCTCGAGACGGCCTGGGGCAAGGTCGTCGCCGGTGAGTCCGGCATCGGGCCCATCACCGATTTCGACGTCAGTGAGTTCTCCACACGTTTCGGCGGCAGCATCCGTGACTTCGATGCCAGCCAGTACGTGCCCGCCAAGGAACTCAAGAAGATGGACCCGTTCATGCACTTCGGGATCGCCGCGGCGTCCCAGGCGATCGCGCATGCGGGTCTCCAAGGCAGTGGCCATTCGCCGGACCGCATCGGGGTCGCCATGGGATCCGGCATCGGCGGGGTGGGGACCATCGAGTCCAACCACCAGCGCTACCAGGAGGGTGGTCCGCGCAAGATCTCACCCTTCTTCGTGCCGGCCAGCATCATCAACATGGTTTCCGGCCACGTTTCCATCCAGCATGGCTACCGGGGACCGAACATCGCGCTCGTGAGCGCGTGCACCACGGCCACCCACTGCATCGGCATGAGCGCCCGCCTGATCGCCCACGGGGACGCGGACGTGATGCTGGCTGGCGGTGCCGAGCACGGCATCACGCCGCTCGGCCTCGGCGGCTTCTGCGCCGCCCGGGCGCTTTCCCAGCGCAACGACGATCCGACACGGGCAAGCCGGCCCTGGGACAAGGACCGGGACGGTTTCGTCCTGAGCGATGGCGCGGCCTGCCTGGTGCTCGAGGAGTACGAGGCAGCCCGCAAGCGCGGCGCCACCCTCTTCGCGGAGGTGGTTGGCTTCGGCATGAGCGCGGATGCCTTCCACATCACCGCGCCTCCTGACCACGGTGAGGGAGCGCAGGCCTGCATGGCGGCTGCGCTGCGGGATGCACGCCTGAATGCCGACCAGGTGGATTACATCAACGCCCACGGCACCTCGACCCCACTTGGTGACGTCGCCGAGACGCGCGCGATCCGTGGGCTCTTTGGCAGCCATGCGGGCCGCCTGGCCATCAGTTCCACCAAGTCCACGACCGGGCACCTGCTTGGCGCTGCCGGCGCCGTCGAGGCGGTGTTCAGCGTCCTCGCGATCCGGGACCAGGTGGCGCCACCCACCGCGAACCTGGACAACCCCGACGACGAGTGCAACCTCGATTACGTGCCCCGCACGGCCCGCCGGATGCCGATCAATTGCGTGCTCAGCAACTCGTTCGGCTTCGGCGGCACGAACGGCAGCCTGATCTTCCGCCGGGTCTGAGTTCCGCCTCGGGGCCCGGGTCGTGGCCATGTCCCCCGAACCCGTTGACGTGCCCGCCGGTGTCGACCTGCTCGACCTCCATGCCGCGGACCCGGCGCGCTATCCGTTCCTCCTGGAGAGCGTCGCGCTGCCTGAGCACCGGGCCGACGGCTTCGACATCCTGTTCGCCAGTCCCGGCGAGCGGCTCATCCTCGACGCCGACTTTCGGCTGACCGGTCCCGGTAGCGCGGAGGCCGGGGGGCAGTTCCTCGACGCACTGGACCAGTGGTGGCGCCAGGAGCGGCAGCAGCCGGCGGTCCCGCCGCTGCTGCCCTTCACCGGTGGCTGGTTCCTTTTCCTGGCATACGAACTCGTCCGGCAGATCGAACCGCGCGTCAGTGGCGGGGCGACACCAGCCGGACCCGTCGCCGTGGCGGTGCGCGTGCCGGTCGCCCTCGTGCGCAACCGCCGGTCGGGGGCCGCGTGGCTCGTTGCGGAGCCTGGGCATGAACCTGCGGCGGAACGGCTGCGTGCCGACCTCAGCGCCACAGCGCGCTTCCGTTCGCCGTCCGGCGACCTGGTATCGCGGCTCAGCGAGCCGGACCCGGCGCTGTTCACGGCTGCGGTGATGAAGGTCCGGGAACTGATCGCCAGCGGCGACGTGTACCAGGTGAACCTCGCCAGGCGCTGGCGGGCCACCCTGGGTCCCGGCGTCGGATCGCCGGCCGTCTATGCGCGGCTCCGGGGGACGAATCCGGCACCCTTCGCCGGCATCGCCGGCTTCGGCGACTGGGCAGTGATCAGCTCCTCGCCGGAGCGCCTGGTACGCAGCCGTGCGGGCACGGTGGAAACCCGCCCGATTGCGGGCACGCGCCCGAGGGCCGATGATCCCCTGGGCGAGGAGGCCATGCGCCGGGACCTGCTCGCCAACCCGAAGGAGCGGGCCGAGCACATCATGCTGATCGACCTGGAACGCAATGACCTCGGACGCGTCTGCCAGCCAGGCTCGGTGGAAGTGGATGAGTTCATGGCGATCGAGTCCTACAGCCACGTTCACCACATCGTCTCCAACGTGCGCGGCACCCTGCGTCCCGACGTCAGCCCGGGCGACGTGATCCGCGCACTCTTTCCCGGCGGCACCATCACGGGCTGCCCGAAGGTGCGCTGCCTCGAGATCATCAGTTCGCTCGAAGCCGAGGCGCGCGGGCCCTACACGGGCTCGATGGGTTACCTCAACCGGGACGGCAGCTGCGACCTCAATATCCTCATCCGCAGCTTCGTGGCCCAGGGCAGCGAGCTGTCGTTCGCCGCCGGCAGCGGCATCGTCGCGGACTCGGAGCCGGAACGGGAGCTGGCCGAGACGCGGGCGAAGGCCAAGGGCCCGTTGCTGGCCCTCGCGGGCTGAGCCCGATGGAGCGCTGGTGGGTCGATGGCCAGCCGGGCGGCTCGCCCGCACCGGACGACCGGGGCCTCGCCTATGCCGACGGCCTGTTCGAGACCATGGCCGTGCGCGGGGGCCGGCCCCGCTTCCTGTCGCGACACCTGGACCGGCTGCTGGCAGGCTGCGCGCGGCTCAGCCTCCCCGCACCCGACCGGAGCAGTCTCTCGACTGACCTCGAGGCAGCCTGCAACGGCGTGCGGCACGGGGTGCTGAAGCTCATGCTGACCGCCGGCCGGGGACCCCGCGGCTACGCCCGGCCCCCGACCCCGAGCCCCACGGTCATCTGGGGCGTTGCCGGGACCGGGCCGGTGGCTGCGGCGCCTATCGCGGTGCGCTGGTGTGCGACCATGACGCCCGTAAGCCCGGTGATCGCAGGGCTGAAGACCATCGGGCGGCTCGAGCAGGTTCTGGCTCGCGCCGAGTGGGACGATCCGGCCATCGCCGAGGGCTTGATGGCCAGCACGGAGGGATGGGTCGTGGGTGCAACGGCCGGCAACGTGTTCCTGGTGGAGGAGGGGCGGCTCGTCACGCCGTCCGTGGCGCGCTGTGGCGTGGCAGGCGTGATGCGGGGGTTGGTCATCGACACCGCGCGCGCCGCCGGCCTCGAGGTGCGCGTGACGGACGTGTCGCCGGCAACCCTCGCCGCCGCCAGCGAGCTCTTCGTGACCAACGCCCTCACGGGCCTGCGCCCCGTCTGCCGGCTCGACGGACACGACCGGGATCCGGGTCCTGTGTCGCGGCAGCTGCAAGCCCTGCTGGCTGACGCCGGCGTGGACGAATGCGCCGGCTGATACTTGCCGTGGTCCTCGTCACGGCAGCCATCGCTGCCGGCACGACGCTCTGGTACCGCAGTTACCTGGACCGGCCGCTCGCCATCCCGGCGGGTGGCTACACCCTGCTGGTCGCAACGGGCGCCCACTGGACCGGCATCGTCGGGCAGCTGGCCGCGGACGGGATCGTGGGCGTGCCGCCGGCCCTGGTCGCGTATGGCCAGTTCACGGGCCAGGCCGCCCGGATCAAGGCCGGCGAGTACCGGCTGGAGCCTGGCCTCACGCCGCGCACGCTGATGGACGTCCTCGAGTCAGGGCGGGTGATCCTGCATCGCCTGACACTGGTCGAGGGCTGGACGGTGCCGGAGGTCCTGGGGGCCGTCCGGGCCGCGCCGGCCCTTGCCAGGGAACTCGCCGCGGACGATGCCACGGGCCTCGCCAGGGAACTCGCGCTGCCCTGGGCGAGCGCGGAGGGGGCCTTCCTGCCGGAGACCTACCTGTTCGCGCGGGGCGATTCGGACCGCAGTCTGCTGCTCCGGGCCCACCGGGCCCTCCTCGAACAGCTCGACGCGGCCTGGGCGGCCCGGGCGCCGGGCCTGCCTCTCGCGGGCCCCTACGAGTTGCTCACCCTGGCATCGATCGTGGAGAAGGAGACGGCGCTCGCCCGGGAACGTCCCGCCATCGCAGGCGTGTTCGTGCGGCGCCTCGAGCGGGGCATGCGCCTGCAGACCGACCCCACCGTCATCTACGGCCTCGGCGCCCGCTTCGACGGCAACCTGACCCGCAACCACCTGGTCACCGACAATCCCTGGAACACCTATACTCGTGCGGGACTGCCCCCGACCCCCATCGCCCTGGCGAGCACGGCGGCGATCCAGGCGGCAGCGCGCCCGGCGGCGGGCGATGCCCTGTTCTTCGTCGCCACCGGGCGGGGAGACGGCAGCCACGAGTTCAGCACGACGCTCCGGGAGCACGAGGCGGCGGTGCGTGACTACCTCGCGGCCCTGAAGCGCCGCCCTGGCGAATGAGGATGATCCCGCTTGGCAGCCCCTAGTCCACCACCCACTGGCCGCTTCCTGACCGTCGAGGGCATCGAGGGCGTGGGCAAGTCCACCAACCTCGGGTTCATCGCCAGCGAGCTCCGCCGGGCCGGCCACGTGGTTGTCGAGACCCGGGAGCCGGGTGGCACGCCGCTCGGCGAACGCATCCGCGAGCTGCTCCTGCAACCCGCGAGCCGCATCGATCCGCTCACGGAACTGCTCCTCATGTTCGCCGCCCGCGCCGCCCACCTCCGGGACGTCATCCGGCCGGCGCTCGCCGCGGGCCAGTGGGTCGTCTGCGATCGCTTCACGGATGCCAGTCATGCCTACCAGGGGGGCGGACGGGGCCTGCCCGCGGCGACGATCGATGCGCTGGCAGATTTGGTTCAGGCGGGGCTGCATCCCGACCTGACGCTGCTGCTGGATGCGCCCCTCAACGTCTCGACCGAGCGCCAGGCCGACCGGGCTGCGCCGGACCGGTTCGAGCAGGAGTCCCACGCCTTCTTCGAGCGGGTGCGGACCGCGTACCTTGCCCGGGCGGAACGGGAGCCGGGCCGGATCCGCAAGATCGACGCGGCCCAGCCCCTCGCGCAGGTCCAGGCCGCCATCCGCCGGGAACTGGCTCCCCTGATCGCACCAGGGCACGGGGCATGAGTGGCCTGCCCTGGCAGGTCGATGCGCTGGACCGGTTTGCCGCCCGGCTGGCCCGGGGCCAGATGCCCCAGGCGCTGCTGGTTCACGGGCCCGAGGGCGTTGGGCGGCGCCACTACGCCCTTACTGTGGCGGCGCGCCTGCTCGGCGTCCCGTGGCGCCCCGCGCCGGACCTCCCGGCGGACCAGCTGGGCGCCGTGCCCCATCCGGACTACTGGGCTGTCGGGCTCGAGGAGGAGTCGCGCCAGATCAAGGTCGACCAGATCCGGGACCTCGCCCGCCAGCTTGGCATGACCAGCCATGGCGCTGGCTGGAAGGTCGGGCTCATCTGCCCGGCGGAACTCATGAACCACAACGCGGCCAATACCCTGCTGAAGACGCTGGAGGAGCCCCCTCCGGGGACCACCCTGATCCTGGTCGCCGACTCGCCGGCCCACCTGCCACCGACGATTGTGAGCCGCTGCGAGCGGGGCCGGCCGCGGCCAGCGCCCTTGCCTGGCTCACGGCGTTGCATGGCGACCCGGCCGCCTGCCAGCGCGCCCTGGCGTTCGCCTGCGGTGCGCCACTGCTGGCGCGCACGTTCCTGGCGGGTGGGCAGGGGCAGGGAAACGGCTCCCTCCTCGCGGAGCTCGCCGACGAGCTGCAGCAGGTGATCGACCGGAAGGCCACGCCGACGGCGGTCGGCCGTGCCTGGGCCCGGCGCGATACCGGCGTCTGCCTTCGCTGGCTGCACCTCCAGACCCTGGCGCTGCTCCGGTTCGCCGTGCAGGGCCGGGCCGAGGGAGGCATTGCGCCCTTGAAAATTCCCGGCACGACCGTGAACATGGCGTCGTGCTGCGGTCATCTGGACCAGATCCTGGACGCCCAGCGGCTCAGGGACCGTTCACTGAACATGGAAGCCGTCTTCGCCGACCTCCTCGCGTGGTGGTACGGGGCGGCAGGCGCAGCCAGGTAGGGACATGTCGAAGCCGGGATTGCTGACCTTGACGATCAGGGACAAGAGCGCCCTGTACCTCGCCTACATGCCGTTCATCCGCAACGGTGGCCTGTTCATCCCGACGAGCAGCAGCTACAAGATCGGTGACGAAGTCTTCATGCTCCTCAACATCATGGGCGAGGACGAGAAGATCCCGGTGGCGGGGCGCGTGATCTGGGTGACGCCCAAGGGCGCCCAGGGCAAGCGCACGGCAGGCATCGGCGTCCAGTTCAGCGACCAGGACGGCGGGGCCACCCAGAAGAAGATCGAGAATTACCTGGCCGGCGCGCTGGGCGGCGACAAGCCGACCCACACGATGTAGCGCCCGCGTCAGCGGTTGGTCAGGTTCAGGCCGCCCCGCAGGACGCGGGTGTCGAAGCCCCGTTCGTTGAGCACGAAGGCGCCGGCCGAACTGCGCCGCCCGGTGTCGCAGCACACCACGTAGGTCGTCTTCGGGTCGAGGGCGTTCAGCTTCAGGCGGATGAAGTACAACGGGATGTTGAGCGCGCCCGGCTCGTGGTAGGCCTCGAACTCGCTGGGCAGCCGTACGTCCAGCCACTTGCCGCCGGCAGCCACGATCCGGCGGGCTTCGTCCTGGTCGACCCAGGCCACCATGGGCTCGTTGAGCAGGGTATTGAAATCATGCTTGCCGAGGCGCATCAGCGCACCGTCCGTCAGCATCGTGACGGTGGCATTGCGCCGGTTCTGGGAGATCAGGGCCTCCTCGCCGAAGGTGTCCCCCGCATTGAGCTCGGCGAGCTTGATGCCCTCCTTGTTGAGGGGCGTCTCCCGGGTGACGGCGCACTTGCCGCGGGTGATCACGTAGAAGTAATCGCCCTCGTCACCCTGCTTGATGATCACGTCGCCAGCGTTGTAGTGAACCTGCTGCATGCGCATGAAGATCGCCTGGATGTTGCCTGGCGGGATGCGGTGGAAGGCCTTCGTCTGCAGGAGGGTAGTCATCCAGTCGTCCGAGCTGCCGTGCTCGTCGCTGCGCAGTTCGTTGACCTCGTAGCTCCCGGTCTGGTCCCAGGTCAGCATGACGTCGAGCAGTTCGGTGTCGACGGAGATGTACTCCACCCGGTCCACGGCCCGGACGGTGTACCGGCGGGGAAGCACCGGCGTCACGGGATTGCGGGCCTCGTCCGTCCCGGCGCGCAACAGGCGGACATTGCCGTTGCGGTCGGTCAGCTCGAGGGTGCCGGAGACCAGGTAGTAGGTCCGCTTGTCGGTGTCGCCTTCCCGGAGCAGCGGTTTGCTGGCATCGAGGGTCCGGATCTCCATCTTCTTGGCGAGCGCCGCCACGTTCTCCCGCTTGAGACCATCCAGCGGGGAGAAGCGGCGCAGCATGTCCGGAGTGACAGTTGAGTCGGCCATCAGCGAAGCATTGTAACGGTAAGATTTTGCAGTGTGAAAGCGACGGCCACCACAAACTGTGAGGTCAGTTCTGGACGAGTCGCCAGCCCGGTGAGGGTGTGAAGCGCGGCCCGTGCCGCCCAGCCAGTTCCTGGAGCCGCGCCTCGACGGCGGCCAGGCCAAGGGTCCGGGCGTGATGGAGGGGCCCGCCCCGGAACGGCGCAAACCCCGTGCCGAAGATCACCCCCGCGTCGACCAGGTCCGGCTCGGTGACGATGCCGTCGTGGAGGCAGGCGGCCGCCTCGTTGAGCATGGCGTAGACGAGCCGGTCCTGCACGGCGGGACTGGACGAGCCCCACTCGAGCGGCGGCTTGACCGGCTTCCGGTCCCGGTAGGTGTAGAACCCCCGGCCGGTCTTCTGGCCCAGGTGTCCCTGGGCGACCAGTTCCTCGAGTTCGGGAGCGGGTTCCCGGCCGAGCAGGGGCCCCAGGATGCGGGCGACATGGCGGGCCACGTCCAGCCCGACCGAGTCCGCGAGCTCCACGGGGCCCATGGGCATGCCGAATTCGACGGCCGCCTGGTCGATCTCGGCGAGGGGGACGCCCTCCCGGATCATCTCCATGGCTTCGGCCATGTAGGGCGCCAGTATGCGGTTCACGAGGAACCCCGGGTGGCTGCGGCAGGGCACGGGCAGCTTGCCGATCAGTCGGGTGAAGGCAATGCCGTCCGCCACGGCTCCCGGATCACTGCCCCGGGCGGCGATCACCTCGACCAGGGGCAGCCTTGCGACCGGGTTGAAGAAGTGCAGGCCGATGAGGCGTCCCGGCTGGCGCAGGCAGCCCGCCAGTTCCTCCAGCGGGATGCTCGAGGTGTTGGTGGCGATGACCACGCCCGGGCGCAGGGCCGGTTCCAGCTTCCCGTAGACCGCGCGCTTGACCTCGAGGTCCTCGAACACGGCTTCGATGACCAGGTCGGCGGCGGCAGCCCCATTGCCCTCCGGGTCGGCGCGCAGCCGGGCGACGGCTGCCGTGACCGCATCGGGCCGCTTGAGTTTGCGGGAGAACAGCTCCGCGGCCCGGGCGAGCGCGGGCTCGATGTAGCGCATCTCCCGGTCCTGCAGGGTGACCTCGAGGCCGCGGAGGGCGCACCAGGCCGCGATGTCGCCGCCCATGACCCCGGCGCCGATGACGTGGACGCGTGCCACGGTACTCCGGCCTGCGGCCAGCTTCTTCAGTCGTTCCTGGAGGAAGTACACCCGGACCAGGTTGCGGGACGTGGGGGTGGTGACCAGGCGGGCGAAGGAGCGCGCCTCGGCCTCGGCGGCCTGTGCCGCCGGGGAGCCGCCATGCGCCTCCCAGAGGTCGATGATGGCCCCGGGAGCCGGATAGTGTTCCGGCGGTGCCTTGGCCGCTGCCTTGCCCCGGAGGGTACGGGCCAGGATGGGCCGTATCGGGCCCAGCGCCAGCAGCCGGTCCAGGAGTGGCGGTCCCTGTCGAGGCCGCCCGGGTGCCAGCTCGCGCAGGGCCGCCTTGCGCCAGTCCCCGTCGCTGACGAGGGCATCGACCAGCCCCGAACGCAGGGCCTCCGCGGGCCGTACGGACCGTCCCGTGAGGATCAGGTCCATGGCCCGCCGCACGCCGATCAGCCGGGGCAGCCGGAATGTTCCGCCAAAGCCCGGATGCACCCCCAGCTGGACTTCCGGCAGGCCGAACACCGGCTCGTCACCGGCCAGCGCAATCCGCCGCCGGCAGGCAAGGGCGAGTTCCAGGCCGCCGCCCAGGGCAAACCCGTTCAGCACGGCCACGGTGGGGAAGGGGAGGCCTTCGAGCTGGTCCAGGATCTGCTGGCCCTGGCGGGTGAGCGCGAAGGCCCGCTCTTCCGTGTCCAGGTTCGGGAATTCATTGATGTCGGCACCGGCGATGAAGCCGGAGGCCTTGCCGGAATGCACCACGAGCCCCCGCAGGGGCTGCGCCGCCAGGCCGTTGAGCACCTCGTGCAACTCCGCCATGGTGGCAGTGGACAGCGTATTGGCCCCGGCATCCTGCCGGTCGAAGCACAGCCAGCCGGTGTTCCCGTCGTCAACGTCTAGCTTCCAGTGCACGGGCTTCGTCACGACGTCACCTCAGTTCGAAGTCGCAGAGCAGTGGCAGGTGGTCCGAATGCAGGACTTTCGGCACATCGAAGCCGGTGATCTCGATCCCGGCACCATACAGGATGAAGTCGAGCTCGAGGCGGGGAATCCTGCTCGGGTAGGACGGGACCCGGCCGGTGTTGGCGCTGCGCAGGCCTGCCGCCTTCATGAAGAGGAACATCTCGTTCTCGCCCCAGAAGGTATTGAAGTCACCGGCGACGATGACCGGTTTGCGGGCCCGGGAAACCAGCTCGTACAGGTGCCGCAGCTGGAACTGCCGGTGCCGGTACTTGAGGGACAGGTGGACGAGGAAGATCACCACCCCGTCGAGCTCCAGCTCGATGACGAGCCGCTTGATGCCGGTATCGAAGTAGTGGAAACGTTCGCCGAGGATGTGGGGAGCCGCGAGGAAGGCATTGGCCTGCTTGCGCAGGATCGGCAGCACCTGGTTCAGCGACTCCTCGCCGTACTTGCACTCATAGCAGGAGAAGTGGCCGAGGGACCCGGCGATGGCCTCCGCCTGGTTGACCCCGCCGCTGCGCACGGACCCCACGTCGACCTCGAGCAGGCCCACCACGTCGGGCCGGCAGGACTTGACGAATTCTATGATGTTGTCGAGGGTTCCCGGGTTGCCGAACAGGTAACCTGCCCCGGGAACGGGCAGTTGCGGGGACATTCCGGCGCCCACCGCGTAGCGGATGTTGTAGACGAGCAGGCGCATGGCGTGGCCAGTGTAATGCGGCGCAACCGGGGTGGAAACTCCGTGGTATGTTGCCGGGGCGCAGAGGAGCAAGTGCAATGTCGGATTCCAGTCCCATCCGGGTCTTCGTCTGCCATCTCTTCCAGAAGCACCCGGACTACCTGCGGGTCTTCGAGTACCTGGAGAGCCGGGAGAAGTTCCTCTACCGGAACGTGAGCAATCCCGAAGAGGTGCCGGCGGCCGGCCGCGAAGGACTGAAGGACGAGCTCCGGCTGCAGATCAAGGCCTCCGAGGCGGTGATCCTCCCCGTGTCCATCTACGAACTGGACCGCGACCTCGTGACCTTCCAGATGGACTGCGCGGGGGCGTTCAGCAAGCCGATCATTGGTGTGAAGTCCTTCGGCGAGACGGTGGTGATTCCCAGGATCATCCTGGAGCGGGCCGCCGAGGTGGTGGAGTGGAACGCCCGCACCCTGGTGGACGCCCTGCGCCAGCACGCCCGCCACGAGAACACGGCCCGCTGGGACGTCGTGGAATTCAGGCTCGACTAGCGCCGGTGCCGCGACGGCGTGCCACAGGCCGCGTCGCTTGTTCAGCCCGCCCGAGGTCACGTAATATCCTGCGGGATTCGGCCAGGCCCCCTCCATGACGATACAGACAGACGCTCTCATCATCGGCGCAGGCCCCTGCGGCCTCTTCCAGGTCTTCGAACTCGGTCTGCTGGGCATCAAGGCCGACATCGTCGACACGCTGCCGGCGATCGGGGGCCAGTGCAGCTGGCTGTACCCGGAAAAGCCCATCTACGACATCCCGGCCGTGCCGGTCTGCACCGGGGGCGAGCTCATCGCCAACCTCATGAAACAGATCGAGCCCTTCAAGGCGGGGTTCCACCTGGGCGAGGAAGTCGTGGCGTTGGCACCGGTCGAGGGCGGCTTCCAGGTGCGCACCTCGACCGGCAAGGAGTTCCTGGCGCGCACCATCTTCATCGCCGGGGGCGTCGGTTCGTTCCAGGCCCGCAAGCTCCATCTGGACGGCGCCGATGCCCTGGAGGACCGGGGCATCCACTACCGGGTGCAGGATCCTGCCGTGTTTCGCGGCAAGCGCCTGGCGATCCTGGGCGGCGGAGACTCCGCCCTCGACTGGGCGCTGGCGCTCGGCCCGGAGGCCGCCGCGCTGACCCTGGTCCACCGGCGCGATGAGTACCGCGCGGCCCCGTCCTCCGTGGCCCAGTTCAAGGCACGGGTCGCCGCTGGGTCGGTGGCGGCCATCGAGTCGGCGAACGCCAAGGGACTGCGTGTCGAGGGTGGCCGTCTGACCGGCCTCGAGCTGACGCTCGCCGATGGCAGCAGCAGGATGCTCGACGTGGACCACATCCTGGTCTTCTTCGGCCTGTCCCCCAAGCTGGGCCCGATTGCCGAGTGGGGCCTCACGATCCAGAAGAAGGCGATCGCGGTGGACACCGAGAAGTTCCAGTCCAACATCCCCGGCATCTTCGCGATCGGCGACATCTGCGATTACCCCGGCAAGAAGAAGCTCATCCTGAGCGGCTTCCACGAGGCGGCACTGGCCGCGTTCGCCGCGAAGGCGCTGCTGGAGCCGGGCAAGAAGGTGCACCTGCAATACACCACCACCAGCCCGCTGATGCAGAAGCGGCTGGGCGTCGCCGGCGAATAGGGGGCCCCGTGCGCGGGACGCCCGTCGTCATCGCGCACCGGGGAGCGAGCGGCTACCTCCCCGAACACACGCTCCCCGCCAAGGCCCTGGCGCACGGACAAGGCGCCGACTTCCTGGAGCAGGACGTCGTGGCCACCCGGGACGGCGAGCTGGTGGTGTTCCACGACCTCTACCTGGACTCGATGACGGATGTCGCCGGGCGCTATCCGGGCCGCGCCCGCCCGGACGGCCGCCATTACGTCGTGGACTTCAGCCTCGCGGAACTCCGCACGCTGGCGGTCACGGAGCGGCGGCGGAAGGATGGGGGAGGGGTGCGCTACCCGGGCCGCTTTCCCGCGGGCACCGGCCCGTTTTCGCTCCACACGCTTGCGGAGGAGCTGGCCTTCATCCGCGGGCTCAACCGGTCCACCGGGCGGGAAGCCGGCGTTTACGCGGAGGTGAAGTCCCCCGCGTGGCACGTTGAGCACGGCGTCCCGGTCGGTGACCGGCTGGTCGCGACACTCAAGGACTTCGGCTACCGCACCCGGGAGGACCGCTTCTACATCCAGTGCTTCGACGGGGCCGAGCTCCGGCGCCTGCGCAGGGCTCACGGCCCCGACCTGCCGCTGGTGCAGTTGCTGGAGGCCGACGCCGACCTGTCACCGGCGGCACTCGCGCGCATTGCGGCCTACGCGGACGCGATCGGACCGCCCATTACCCGTGCCTGGCCAGACCGGGGCCTGGTGCGCGATGCCCACGCAGCGGGGCTCCTGGTGCACCCGTACACCTTCCGGGCGGACGAGCTGCCACCGGGCTTCACGAGCTTCCCGGAGCTCTTAAGCCGCTTCGTGAATGATCTGGAAGTAGATGGTTTGTTTACGGATTTCCCTGATACCGCACTGCGGTATACCCGCCAACGGAAGGCGCCGGCGAGCTAGTCGTCCCAGCGCTGGGGCACCATTTCCAGGCGTTCCGTGGCGTAGCCCAGGCGTGCCAGGTCCGCCACGAGCTGGGCGTAAACCGGTTCAGGGAGCGTCGGCGTCCGGGACATGATCCACGCGTAGCGCCGGTCGGGCACGCCAATCACGGTGTGCCGGTACTCGGGATCCAGACCGATGATCAGGTAGTCGGCTTCCGGCAGGTACCAGTCGAACTTCATCTTCCACTCGGAGTTCACCGGCGGATTTGCCACCCGGGCCCGGGGCGTGAACACGCGCTCCGGGCCGTCGAAGGCGTCACGGCGAAAGACGTACGTGGTCTCGATCGTGCCGTCCTCCGCGAGCCGGTAGGTCTCGACCCCATTGTGGGCGCCTTTCTCGGAGAACATGGGCAGGAACGGGACATGGATCGGAATCGCCGCGATCACCTACCAGGGCCCCATGAACCGGGGGATGTCCACGGGCTCGCTGATCCCGCGCAGCGGTGGCAACGGGTTCTGGTGGCTGGTGCAGCCAGCGATGACGAGAGCGGCGGCCAGGGCCAGGAGGCGTGGGCGCATGAGGCTTCTCCAGATCCGGGTTAGAAGCCGGCAGTTCGCCAGGCGGGGCCTGCCGGGTTCAGGACTCACGCAATGCGTATAATATATATTATGTTAAATTACGACCATGGCGACCCATCCCTAGGGCCCCACCACCTGGTCGATGAGGATGCTGACCGGCGCCGCTGCCCCCGTGCCCGCCTGCCAGCGGGCCTCGCCCTGGACGTCCCCGGGCCGGGCCACCGGGTCGCCGCCGTTGGCAATCCGCGCCACCAGGGTCGCCGCGGTGAGCGACGCGAGCGTCCGCCCGGGCAGCATCAGGTCCGCGTCACTGATCCGAATGCTCAGGGGCAGCTCGCCGGCGGAACGCTTGACGACCGCGAGCGGCGGGCCGGCGGCTGCGGCCGCGTCGCGCACGAAAATGAAGAGCGGCGCGGATGGGGACACCCGGGCCAGGACGTCGTCGGCCACGCTGACGCTGACCTGGATGCCCACTCCTCCCGCGGCAGGCGGGGCTCCTGGGCCGGGGGCCGACGCGCCGGCGGCGGCGAGCCCGCCATCGAGTTCTGCCAGCTGGGCCTCGATCACTTCCCGCACCCGCGCGGGCGGATCGAGGGTCAGCAGCGCCTGCCACCGCTCCCGGGCCAGCGCCGGCTGGCTCCGGGCCAGGGCCAGCAGGCCCCCGTACCAGAGGGCCTTCGCATTGCCCGGCTCCTCGGCCAGCACGGCCTCGATCTCGTCGCCGAGCGGACCCGGCAGCGAGGCGGGATCCAGGACGATCCGGGCTTCCGCGACGCCCAGCCGGGCGGCGACGCTGCGACCGCCGGAGACTTCAAGTGCACGCTGGTAGGCCTTGAGCGAGTCCGCGGGGCGATTCAGGCTGAGGTAGGAGCTCCCGAGGAGGATCCAGCCTTCCTCATCGTCCGGCGTCGCCGCGAGGCGCTGTTCCAGGGCGGCGATGGCCTCGTCCATGGGGCCTGCAGCCGGCGCCGATTCCCCGGCGGACTGCCAGTCATGGTTGCTCACCAGCAGGTAGACCACGAGGACGGTGGCGGGAATCGCGACGGCCGTGAGCGTGGCGGCCACCGGGTGGGCGCCGGTGCCCGCGCGCAGCAGGGGCAGGACCACGAGCCCCACGGCAACCAGGGTCAGCAGGACGGCGATGATGGCGAAGGTCGTCAAGCCCTACCCCCTGGCCGGATCCGGCCCGGCGTCGTCTTCGTCTGGCGGCACCGGGAGCGTCGCCCGGCGCCGGATTACCCGCCACAGCGCCAGCGCGCCGGCCAGCAGCAGCAGGACCGGCGCCAGCCAGAGCATGGCCGTGCTGGCCTTGAGACGGGGACGGTAGAGCACGAAGTCGCCGTAGCGGTCGAGCAGGAAGACCTTGATCTCCTCCTCCGACTTCCCCTCCTCCAGCAGCTGGCGGATTTCCCGGCGCAGGTCCGCCGCGAGCGGCGCCGTGGAATCGCCGATGGTCTGGTTCTGGCAGACCAGGCAGCGCACTTCCTCGGTGAGCCGCTCGTAGGTTGCCTGGCGAGCCGGGTCGCTCAGCGGGTCGTCGGCATCGATTGCCAGGACCGGCTGGCCAGCCAGCAGCAGCCCCGCGATGGCCAGCAGCCGTCGCAACATCAGCGCGCTGCCACGGCGGCAATCCGCGGCAGGAATTCCGCGCGCCACACGTCGAGGGTCAGCGGCGCGATGTGCTTGTAGAGCACCGTGCCGTCCGGACCGATCAGGAAGGTCTCGGGCGCCCCGTAGACGCCCCAGTCGATGGCGGCGTCGCCGGCCGCATCCACGCCCACGAGCGCGTAAGGATTGCCGAGGCGCGCCAGCCACTGGCGGG